>CAZWHY010000030.1:0-43532 GCA_964633725.1 Uncultured Candidatus Berkiella sp. | reverse complement strand
AAAAACACTACTACTATTTTGTTTCTAAAAATAAGTTCAATAAAATAAAATATTTTCACATGTATTGTTTGGTTGTATGTCAATTCATAATGCGCATTATGCGATAGACATACCAAAATTTGAATATGTTTTTACAATCAATGCATAAAGTTTATGTGGCATATACATATAAAATAAACAAATGAATGATTAATTATTTACATACTAAAATGATTTCACTTAGAAAAAAATAAAAATATCTAGTAATCGTAATGGTAATATCTTAAATGTCTGCAAGACTTGTGATGTCACGTTCTTAATAACTAACAATTTCTCTATATTAAGTGTTAAATTATTTGGTAGTAATGAAAAATATGCTATTTTTAAAATATATTATATAAAATATTGGTGGTTCCCAATGAAACATAAATTCATACTGCTGTTCATATTACAACTTGGCTTTTTCTACACAAATATTAGTTTTGCTCAAAATGAAACGCTTACAAACAAACAAAAAATAGAAGTGCAGAAAATTGTTCATGATTATCTATTAGACAACCCTAAAATTCTACTTGAAGTGGCTGAAAAACTAAAAATGATAGAGCAAAAAACACGTGCAGAAAAAACCCAACAATCTATACTGAAAAATCAGCAAGAACTCTTTAGTAGCACAAGCCCAACCATAGGGGATCAAAAGGCTCAGATTACGATTGTTGAATTTTTTGATTATAACTGTGGGCATTGTAAATCAATGACTGTCCCCATTCATAATATAATAACTAAAAATAAAGACATACGCATTATTTTCAAAGAGTTTCCTGTTTTAGGTGCATCCTCTATGTATGCAGCCAAAGCGGCTCTTGCCTCACGTTCACAAGGAAAATACCATGAGTTCCACAAAGAATTAATGTCTCATCATGGAAAGCTGACAGAAAAAAGCATCCTGAATACAGCCATAAAAGTTGGTTTGGATATCGAAAAACTTAAAAATGATATGAAATCACCTGTTTTCAACACACAATTAAATGAAATTAAAAAATTAGCCAATAAAATTGGCATACGAGGCACCCCTGCATTTATCATTGCAAAACAACCCAATTCAGGAAATATGAGAGTTCGCTTTATACCAGGCGCTATCAGTCAAGAGGGCTTACTTAAATATATTGATGCATTAAGAAAAAACGAGAAACAGTAATTGAAATGATTATGGTAAAAAGCCTCCTGATTTAGGAGGCTTTTTACGTTTCTGATACTTAAAAACTAAAAATTAACCTTTGAATATCTCTTGTAAGCCTTTGCCAATATCCGCAGGAGAGCGAACTGTTTTGACACCGGCTTTTTCTAAAGCAGCAAACTTCTCAGCTGCTGTACCTTTACCGCCAGCAATAATGGCGCCCGCATGCCCCATACGCTTACCAACTGGTGCTGTGACACCCGCAATATAAGACACAACTGGCTTCGTGATATTCGCCGCAATGAACTCAGCCGCTTCTTCTTCCGCAGAGCCTCCAATCTCACCAACCATGACAATCGCTTCTGTTTGGGGATCTTGCTCAAATAAGCTTAAAGCATCAATAAAGTTTGTACCAGGAATCGGATCGCCACCAATACCAATACAAGTACTTTGGCCAAAACCTAAATCTGTGGTTTGCTTAACCGCTTCGTAGGTTAAAGTTCCAGATCGAGAAACAATACCTATTTTACCCGGCTTATGGATGCTGCCTGGCATGATGCCAATTTTACACTCACCCGGGGTAATAATACCGGGGCAGTTCGGGCCAATCAGTCTAGAACCACTGCTTTCTACAATGCGCATCACTTCTAGCATATCCATTACAGGTATACCTTCTGTAATACAAACAATCAACTCTATCCCAGCATCAACAGCCTCAATAATAGAATCTTTACAAAAAGGTGCGGGCACATAAATAACAGAAACCTCTGCCCCTGTCTCATCGACCGCATCTCGCACCGTATTAAATACAGGTAAGTTTAAATGCTGTTGCCCACCTTTACCGGGGGTCACACCCCCCACCATATTTGTGCCATATTCAATGGCCTGTTCAGAGTGCAAAGTACCCTGACGCCCTGTAAAACCCTGACAAATCACTTTAGTGCTTTTATTAACAAGTACGCTCATGTTTTAGGCTCCTACTGCTTGCACAACTTTTTGTGCCGCTTCGGTTAATCCGTTGGCTGAAATAATATTCAAACCACTCTTATTTAATAATTCAGAAGCCTCCACTGCTCTGTTACCTTCTAATCGAACCACAACCGGCACTTTAATGCCCACTTCTTTCACTGCGCCTATGATGCCTTCTGCAATCAAATCACACCGCACAATCCCACCAAAAATATTAACCAAAACGCCTTTCACATTTTCATCTGATAAAATAATCTTAAAGGCTTCGCACACTCGCTCTTTGGTTGCTGTGCCACCTACATCTAAGAAATTAGCCGGATCACCGCCATGCAATTTAATCAAGTCCATCGTCGCCATGGCTAAACCAGCACCATTGACCATACAACCAATATTGCCATCTAGAGCAATATAGCTCAGTTCCCATTCTTTAGCGCGTTTTTCACGTTCATCTTCTTGAGTCGGGTCACGCATGTCTTGTATAGCAGGTTGACGATATAGCGCATTTTCATCAACATTTATTTTGCCATCCAAACATAACAAATCACCATCACCCGTAATCACCAATGGGTTAATCTCAATTAAAGCCAAATCTTTTTCAGCAAACATTTTACCTAAACCAATGGTGATTTTAGTAAATTGTTTGATTTGAGTGGGATTCAGTCCCAAAGCAAAGCCTAATTCTCGACATTGATAAGGCATCACACCCACCAAAGGATCGACTTGAATTTTTAATATTTTTTCAGGTGTGTCATGCGCCACTTTTTCGATATCCATACCGCCTTCTGTAGAAGCCATTATGGTTACACAACGGGTCGATCTATCTAGCACAGCACCCAAATATAGTTCTGACTCAATAGAAGAGACTTCTTCCACTAAGATTTCATTAATCGGCTGACCTTTTGCGTCGGTTTGAAATGTTACCAATCGTTGGTGCAACATACCTCTCGCGGCTTCACTCAATTCATCTCTATTACTAACGATTTTAACACCGCCCGCTTTACCACGCCCACCCGCATGCACTTGCGCTTTCACGACATATTTATCCGTTGAGAGCTGCCCCATGGCATTGACGGCTTCTTCAACCGAGCGCACCACCACGTTTTTTGGAACAGGCAAACCGTAATCGGCAAAGATTCGTTTTGCTTGGTATTCATGTAAATTCATAAAATATCAGCCTTATTGTTAATCTAAATATCTAATAATAAACGTGAAGGATCTTCTATTAAGTCTTTAATCGTCACCAAGAATTTAACAGATTCCGAACCATCAATTAAACGATGATCGTAAGAGAGCGCAACATACATCATCGGACGAATCACAATCTCTCCATTTTCCACAACAGGACGTTGCTCTATCTTGTGCATCCCTAAGATACCTGTTTGTGGCGGATTCAAAATCGGTGTAGACATTAATGAGCCAAACACACCACCATTAGACACAGTAAAAGTCCCGCCAGTCATATCATCTATAGAGAGGGTACCTTCTTTTGCGCTGGTGCCTAACTTAACAATTGCTTTTTCCAGCCCAGCCATACTGAGTCTATCCGCATCTCTAATAACCGGCACCACTAAGCCTCTAGGGCTTGATACAGCAACGCCAACATCAAAAAAACCATGATACACAATATCTTTACCATCGATGGAGGCATTCACCATTGGAAAACGCTTGAGTGCTTCTACAACGGCTTTGGTAAAAAAAGACATAAAGCCAAGTTTCACACCATGTGTTTTTTCAAATTGGTCTTTGTATTTCGTTCTTAAATCCATCACTGGTTTCATGTTGATTTCATTAAAGGTGGTTAATGTTGCAGAGTCATGCTGTGAACCTAATAATCTTTCCGCAATTTTTGCTCTCAATCGCGTCATGGGAACACGTTTTTCAGCTCGTTCCCCCGTAAAGGCCTCCATAGGGGCTGCCGCTGGCTTATTGTTTAAATCTTGCGTCGTTACGCGCCCGCCTTTTCCACTACCGGCTACCGAGCCAGCTGGAATATCTTTTTCAGCCATTATTCTTCTAGCAGCAGGTCCCGCTTCTGCTGATGCATTTGCATTAGAAGCAGGCGCAACGGCTGGTGCAGCCGCAACGGATTCTGTTGTGGTTGAAACAGATTCAGCGACTGGTGCCGCACCGGGGGTTAAACTGCCAATGACTTCTTCCGCTAATACCAGTTCACCTTCTGCTTTTAGAATATCACCTAAAACACCTGACTCGGGGGCAACCACTTCCAATACCACTTTATCGGTTTCAATATCTACCAAGTTATCATCCTGGGCGACCGCTTCACCAGGTTTTTTGTACCAAGTCGCAATCGTTGCATCTGCAACGGACTCGGGCAATACGGGAACTTTAATTTCAATGGTCATAGTTTTACCTTGTTTATCTTAAAGTGTATTTATACTTAATTATTTTTAAAGATTCAGGGCATCATCCACTAATTGTTTTTGCTGTTTATTATGCTCTGAGATATAACCAACCGCAGGCGCAGCAGAAGCGGCTCGGCCAGCATATAACAATTTATGATGTTCTTGAATACAAGCAGAAAAGTGATGATAACTTGGAAACCAAGCCCCTTGATTTTTAGGTTCTTCTTGGCACCAAACCACTTTTTTCACCTTTGGATATTCTGCCAATACTTGCTTTAATTCTATCTCTGGAAAAGGATAAAGTTGTTCTATACGTATAATAACAACATCTGTTCTACCCTGTGCTTCTCGCTCAGAGAAAATATCGTAGTAGACTTTACCGCTACATAAAATAATTTTAGTGACTGCTTTTTTATCTAACTCAATTGTTTCGGGAATAATGACTTTAAATTCACCATCTGTGAATTTATCTAACGGTGAACTAGCAGCCTTATGACGCAATAAACTTTTAGGTGACATCACGATCAATGGAAAACGAATTTTGCGCATAATTTGACGTCTGATCATATGAAAAACTTGCGATGCACTAGAAGGCACACAAACCTGAATATTATGCTCAGCACATAACTGCAAGTAACGCTCTAAGCGTGCAGACGAGTGCTCTGGGCCTTGACCTTCGTAACCGTGGGGTAACAACATAACTAGCCCACACAAACGTCCCCATTTTTGCTCACCCGAACTAATAAACTGATCAATGACAACTTGCGCACCATTGGCAAAATCACCAAATTGCGCTTCCCAAATCACTAATGGATATGGATCGGCGGTGGTATAGCCATATTCAAATGCCAATACCGCTTCTTCAGATAGCACCGAATCAATTATGGTGAAATCTGGCGCAGCAGCATTAGACGAGGCAATTTTGGCAAGCGGAATATAGGATGTGCCATTATTTTGATCATGGATGACAGCATGGCGATGGAAAAAAGTACCTCGCCCACTATCTTGCCCTGAAATACGTATGGAGGTGCCTTGCTCTAATAAGCTCGCATATGCCAAAGTCTCAGCGAATCCCCAATCAACTGACAATTCACCATTAACCATTTTGATTCTGTCATCGTATATTTTTTGCACTCTTGGGTGCACATGTAAATCGGCAGGCAAATCTAAGAGTTGCTGACCAAACTGTTTGATTTGTGCTTGTGTGATATTGGTATTGACTTTTTCACGCCAATCATCCGAAAAAAATGGCTTCCAATCAATGGCATTAAGCTGTTTGACCCCTGTTACAATACTGGAAGCAACACATTCCCCTGCATCTAACATTTTACGGTTCATTTTAACCAAATCATTGCAAGCTTCGGCCGTTAGTATTTTCGCCTCTTCTAGTTGTTTGGCATATACTGCGCGTGTGGTTGGATGTTTTTTGATTTTTTTATACATCATGGGTTGCGTGGCAGACGGATCATCGGCTTCATTATGCCCATGGCGACGATAACACACCAAATCTATCACCACGTCTTTATTAAATTTCATTCTATAATCTAGAGCCAACTGTGCAACCAACACAACGGCTTCCGGATCATCACCATTGACATGAAAAATAGGCGCCAAAACAACTTTTGCCACATCAGAACAATATAAAGTGGAGCGCATATCATTAGGGTTAGAGGTTGTAAAACCAACTTGATTATTAATAATAATATGTAAAGTACCGCCAATACCATAGCCTCTGGTTCTTGACATATTAAGCGTTTCCATCACAACCCCTTGGCCTGAAAATGCCGAATCACCATGAATCGCTATAGACAAAGCAGTATTCGGATCATCGCCTCCCAGTCGTGCTTGGCGAGCACGCACAGAGCCTGCTACAACAGGCGTGACAATTTCAAGATGTGAAGGGTTAAATGCCAAAGCCAAATGTACATTACCACCAGGTGTTGCCACATCCGAAGAGAATCCCTGGTGATATTTTACATCGCCAGAATCTAGATCTTCATTATGCTTTCCGGCAAACTCATCGAATAATTCTGTAGAACTTTTACCTAAGGTATTAATTAATACGTTTAAACGCCCTCTATGTGCCATGCCAATCACAATTTCGCGTGTTGATTGGCTGCCACTTCTTTGGATAACCTCATCTAATAGTGGTATCAGCGAGTCTCCACCCTCTAAAGAAAATCGTTTTGCGCCTGGGAATTTTTTGCCAAGCTGCTTTTCTAGCCCTTCGGCCACTGTGATTCTATTTAGAATATGTTCACGTTTTTCATTAGAGAATTTGGGGGTTGCCCGTGTACCTTCAATTCGTTCTTGTATCCAGGCTCTTTCTTCTGGAGAAGCGATATGCATATATTCTGTGCCAATCGAGCCACAATATGCATCATTTAAAGCACGGTATAATTCACCCAAGAGCATTTGCTTGGGGCCCACAAAAGTTTCTGTATCAAAAGAAGTGCCCATATCTTCAACCGATAAACCATGATCTTCTAAAGTCAACTCAGTGGTACATTCCGGGTGAACTTCTCGCATGCTCAAAGGATCGATTTGAGCATGCAAATGACCCTGTAATCGATAAGCATTTATTAGACGCAAAACTTGTATTTGTTTTCGCTCATGATCCACGCTAACACTATGCTCACGATGAGACAGCTGGCCATTCCCATTTTGCTTTGTGCGCATCGAAACAGGCAGCTTGGCTAATTCAATAAACTGCTGACAAATTTCGACATGGGAAACATCTTTACCATAACTACCTTCCACGGCTGGCAAAGAAGAGAAGTACTGCTGCCAATTGTCAGAGACCAACGCAGGGTCTTGAAGATATAACTCATAGAGATCTTCAAGATAATCTACATTACCCCCAGCAAGAGCAGAGGAAGCCCACAAAGCGCTCATAGAATGCTTTTGCATAAATCACCTTATGCTTTTATTTGTTGATAACGAACTAATAATTTTAGTCTCCCTGAACCACAATCCCTGGCAATACTCATTGAGGTATGGGGGAAATTACACTCCAAATTTAAGAGTTTTTTTAGTTGTACTGACTGCCAGATTACGCTGGCATAAAAACCTACACATCTTCTTTTAAAATTTGTGCTCGAATAGCAGAAATTGCCTGAGTTGGGTTTAATCCTTTTGGACACACGTCTGCACAATTCATAATCGTTCTACATCGCAATACGCTATACGCATCATTTAAATCAGACAAACGTTCACGAGTTTGATCATCACGACTATCGACAATAAACCTGCAAGCTTGTAACAGTGCTGCCGGACCTAAAAATTTATCCGGGTTCCACCAATAAGAGGGACAACTACTAGAACAACAACCACATAGGATACACTCATACAGTCCATCTAATTTTTCTCTTTCTTCTGGTGATTGTAATCTTTCTTTAGCGGGAGGTGGTTGAGCGTTTTTTAAGAACGGCTGCGCCTTGCCGTATTGTGTATAAAACTGTGACATATCAACGACTAGGTCTCTAATCACCGGCATACCCGGAAAAGGCCGAATCACAATTTTACGCGTTCCCAATGAACGTATAGCTGTAATACAAGCCAGACCATTTTTGCCATTAATACTCATACCATCTGAACCGCAAACCCCTTCACCACAAGAGCGCCTGAATGCTAAAGATTCATCCTCTTGGTTTTTGATGGCTAATAATGCATCCAGCACCATCACCATACCAGGTTGTTCTATATCTAATTCAAAATCTTGCATATAAGGCTTGTGATCTTTTTCTGGATCAAACCTAAAAATAGAAAAGCGCATAATCCCTACCTTTGTTAGTAAACTCTCTCTTTTGGTTCAAATGTATCCACTGTATTCGGCTTATTATTTACAGCCCGAAATTTCACAGAGTCATCGCCTGCAAAGTATAGTGTATGTTTGAGCCAATTTTTATCATCACGCTTAGGAAAATCCTCTCGTGAATGTGCACCTCGACTTTCTTCACGCGTTTCAGCAGATACAGCCGTAGCCAATGCAACCGCCATTAGATTATCTAACTCCAAAGCTTCTATTCGAGCCGTATTAAAAATTTTACTCTTATCTTCTAGTACTGCTTTTGCTAGACGCTCTCGTAAAGATTTTAGCTTATCAATACCATCACGCATTACATCACGCGTTCTAAAGACGCTGAAATCATTTTGCATCACTTTTTTGATTTCCAAACGAATATCAGCAACACGCTCACCTTTAGTGGAGCCGTCCCATTTACGCAAACGTGTCAATGCCACATCAATATCATCATTTGAGATCGGTGAAAAACTTGTCCCTTGACTCAGCAACTCGTTAACATGCATTCCGGCTGCACGCCCAAAAACAACCAAATCTAGTAAAGAATTACCACCTAATCGGTTGGCACCATGTACTGATACACAGGCACATTCACCCACCGCATATAATCCTGGCACCACACTTTCTTTGCCACTACCATGGCAATCTAATACTTGAGCATGAACATTCGTTGGAATACCACCCATCATATAATGGCAGGTTGGCACCACAGGTATAGGCACTTTAATGGGATCGGCATTCGCAAATGTAATCGCCAGCTCACGTATACCCGGCAAACGTGATTTGATGATCTCTTCCCCTAAATGATCCAGCTTTAACAAAACGTAATCTTTATTAGGGCCACAGCCTCTACCTTCCCGTATTTCTAGAGCGATGGAACGTGCAACAACATCTCTAGAGGCTAAATCTTTGGCGTTGGGCGCATAACGCTCCATGAAGCGCTCACCATCGTTATTTAATAAATACCCGCCTTCGCCACGAGATCCTTCTGTAACCAATACCCCAGAACCTGCTATTCCCGTAGGATGAAATTGCCACATTTCCATATCTTGTGTCGCATAACCTGCTCTTAAGGCCATACCTATGCCATCACCCGTATTGATGAGCGCATTTGTTGTAGAATTGTATATTTGACCAGCCCCACCTGTGGCTAATATGACAGCCTTACCCGTCAAAAATAAAACATCTCCACTTTCAATCTCTAAAACGACAACACCTACAACACCGCCTTGACTATTTTTCACTAAGTCTAAGGCATACCATTCGCTGAAAATTGTGACATCGCTTTCTAGATTTTTTTGATATAAGGTATGTAACAAAGCATGGCCCGTTCTATCTGCCGCAGCAGCCGTTCGAGACGCTTGCTCGCCCCCAAAATTTTTTGACTGCCCTCCAAATGGTCTTTGATAGATTTTACCATTGTCAAATCGAGAGAAAGGCAATCCCATGTGTTCTAATTCATAAACAACTTCCGGTCCTGTTTTGCACATATATTCTATGCAGTCCTGATCACCTAAGTAATCTGAACCCTTCACAGTATCAAACATATGCCAATGCCAGTTGTCTGTATGTTTATTACCCAAAGCAACCGTAATACCACCTTGTGCAGACACTGTGTGTGAGCGAGTTGGAAATACCTTAGAAACCAAAGCGACTTTTCGGCCTTTGTTAGCCAACTCCAATGAAGCACGCAGGCCAGCGCCACCAGCCCCTACAACAATTGCGTCAAACGAACGAGTGGATGGAATGGCCATCTACGATACCCCATATAAAATTTGAAAGCCCCAAAAAAAGTAGCTGGCTAATGCTAAAATAACGCCTGCTTGTAACAGCTGACGCAAGAAAACTTGATGGACATAGTCTGTCAATATGGTCCATATTCCAATCCAAGCATGGATGGATATACTCACCAAAGCTAACATTGTCATCACTTTCATCGCAGGCATAAACATAAATGCTTTCCAGCTTTCATAGCCTATTTCAGAATGTGTTATACAAAACCAAAATAAAATAGCAAGATATAAAATTAAAAAAACAGCAGTTAGTCTTTGAGCTAACCAATCTCTAATACCATTACCACCTGAACTCATAATATGCCTCCTAAGGCCAGCGCAGACCAAAGAGCAAAAGCAATGGAAAGACTAAAAACCAAAATAGCGCTGAAACGTCCGGCTCGTAAAGACTCACCGATGTGAATATCCATTAATAAATGACGTAAGCCGGCAACTATATGAAAATATAAACCAACCCCTAACACCCATATGAAAAATTTCCACACAGGAGACTGCATCCATGTCATCATTTCTTTGAAAGAAACTTCTGATTCCAAAGAATGACCTAGCAAGCATAAAAGTAATGGTATAAATAAAAATACCACAACCCCACTGATTCGATGGCAGATAGAAACAAGTGCAGGAATAGGAAGTTTGATGGTTAGCGGATTAATATTAAGCGGTCTTTTTTTATTCACCGTAATTCATAACCTTTTTTAGTTAACTAAAAACATAAAGTTCACAATTTGAACTCGCATTATAATTCAGAACCCCCCATACTGAATAGGGGCTAAACACTACTCTCTGGTATAGATATTCATAATTTAGACTTATTTGGGTCACTAATTAAGTATTTTAAGAACAGCCAACATAAAATAAAAATAAAAACCGTATGAATAGTTCATGACTCATATTTCTTTTTGTACGTCAACGCGCTTATAATCCCATTAATAGATTTAATTCTAGAACGTTGAAAACATAATAAGGAATCAAAACATGGCGGATGTTGCCAAACTAACTTTAGCTGGTAGAGAAGATATTGAATTACCTGTGCTCAAAAGCACTTTAGGGCCTAGCGTTATTGATATTGGAACTCTAGTAAAGCATGGCATGTTTACTTTTGATCCAGGTTTTCGATCAACGGCCTCTTGTGAATCAAAAATCACTTATATCGACGGCCAGAATGGTGTTTTGTTGCACCGCGGCTACCCTATAGAACAGCTGGCTGCCAAATCAGATTATTTAGAAGTGTGTTACTTGTTATTGTACGGTGAGCTACCCTTACAAACAGAAAAAGAAAAATTCTACAATAAAATAAAAATCCATACGATGGTTCACGAACAATTATCGCATTTCTTTAATGGCTTCAGAAGAGATGCACACCCCATGGCCATTATGTGTGGTGTGGTTGGGGCTTTATCCGCTTTTTACCATGACTCTTTAGATATACAAAACGAAAGCCATAGAGATATTGCCGCACTACGTTTAGTCGCCAAAATGCCTACCTTAGCTGCTATGTGCTATAAATACTCTATTGGGCATCCCTTTGTTTATCCTAATAATGACATGAATTTTTCGACTAATTTTTTACATATGATGTTTTCAGTGCCATGCGAAGATAGCAAACCCAATCCTATCTTAGCCAAAGCCATGGATAAAATATTTATCTTACATGCCGATCACGAACAAAATGCTTCGACTTCTACAGTGCGCCTAGCAGGCTCATCGGGTGCAAATCCATTTGCCTGTATTGCGGCAGGGATTGCGGCACTCTGGGGACCTGCGCATGGTGGCGCTAATGAAGCCGTACTTCGTATGCTAGAGGAAATTGAATCCCCTGATAATATTGCTAAATTTGTCGCTAAAGCCAAAGATAAGAACGATCCCTTTAGATTAATGGGGTTTGGTCATCGCGTGTATAAAAACTTTGATCCACGCGCAACTGTCCTTCGAGAAAGCTGCCATGAAGTACTCAATGAGTTAGGCATGCACGACGATCCATTATTCAAAATTGCGTTAGAACTAGAACAAATTGCGTTAAAAGATAGCTATTTCATCGAGAAAAAACTCTATCCTAATGTAGACTTTTATTCTGGTATTATTTTACGAGCCATTGGTATCCCTTCTAATATGTTTACAGTGATATTTGCCTTATCTAGAACCATTGGTTGGGTCGCACACTGGAATGAAATGATAAGCGACCCAGGGCAAAGCATTAATAGACCTAGACAGCTTTATACGGGCAAAACCAATAGAGATTATGTACCTGTTGGAGAAAGATAAATTTATTTAATGGATAAGCGAAGCGAGGAACTTGATTCGCTTCGCGCATTAGATGTAAAAGAACGCGCACTGCTCATAACCTATTTTGACTCGAAGGATAGAGTCTTAAAAAAACAAGGAGGTCAGCATGCAAAAACCTATACTCGTAACAGGTGGCGCAGGCTACATTGGCAGCCATGTGGTCAAAGCATTGACTAACTTAGGCCAGAAATATAAAATTTTTGTATTAGATAATTTATCAACCGGCCATCGTGATGCAGTGATTAATGCAGAATTAATTACTGGTGATATACGTGACAAGGCATTCGTCGCTAAAATATTAGACAAACATAGTATTCAAGCGGTCATGCACCTAGCCGCCAAAACGTCGGTACCCGAATCTATTTCTCAACCCTTTGAGTATTATGATAATAATGCGTCAGGCACCTTAGCTTTATTAGAAGCTTGTGCCCAACAAAATATCCAACAATTTATATTTTCATCTACCGCAGCAGTATATGGCTATCCACAACAAGCTAAAATAGACGAAACCGCTGCCACAGAACCCACCAATCCCTATGGTTATTCTAAATTGGTCAGCGAGCATATGATTCAAGATTTTGCCATCGCTTACCCCTTAAACTATATTATTTTAAGGTATTTTAATGTGGCTGGCGCCGATCCAGATGGTCAATTAGGTCAACGTTCTGAAAAAGCGGCACACTTAATTAAGGTGGCGTTAGATACCGCCAATGGCAAACGAGAATCCTTGCCTATATTTGGCAACCAATATCCCACTCAAGATGGTACTTGTATCCGAGACTTTATCCATGTAAGTGATATTGCCAGTGCGCATGTCGCTGCATTACAATACCTAGAAGATAACAAACCCTCTACTATTTTCAACTGCGGTTATGGCCAAGGTTATAGCGTAAAACAGGTGATTAGTACATTGGAAAATTTAATAGGGTCAAAAATCCAAGTAGAAATTGCATCCCCCAGACCGGGTGACATTCCTGAGGTTATCGCTAATAACCAAAAGATTTGTGAGAAATTATCCTGGAAACCACAATTTAATGACATTGCCTTTATGATTAAAACGGCTTATGAGTGGGAACGTAAAATGTGAAATATCTCAATATTTTAAGTGCGTCTTTAATCTAATCACTATATGCCACCGATACACTGGGTCAGGCTAATTTTAGGATTTTTTCTTGGGTGAGTCCATCAAAAAAATCACACTCTTTTTGAATACTGTCTGGCGTACAATATTTCGACCGTGGTAAGTGGTGTACGAAATCAAAAAGAAGCGGCAACGCTTCCTCTTTTAACGCTGCGATTTTTCTTTCTTCTGGCGTGAATAAGCTTGATTCAACATGCCACTTCTCTTGTATGGGAAAAGGTCGTTGAGGAAAATAAGTATGGTGCCATTCTCTTAAAATACCATCAATCGTCCCCCTATCCCTAGGTTCTGGAGAAAGTAAGCGTTTCACCAATGGGTATCGGTCTAAGCATTGATTAACATACCTTGCATCAAATCCTTCTGGGTAATCCTGAAATAATATTTTGAACATTGTAATACCACATGCCCATAAATCGTTTTGAAATCTTGCTTGTTTGTAGTACTTTACTTCTTCATTGTTTTTTTCAGATTTCAAGCTATTGTTGAACGCAACAAACACTTGCTTGCCCAAAGGTTGTGATGCATAATTTTGAAAAAAATATCTATGGTATGATGACTTTGGATTGGAACAAGAAAGAAAAATTTCTGGGGAAGCATAAGAGTAACTTGCTACTGCTCTAAGGGTTCCTTTTTTGTTTGGATAATCACATGCTAGTCCAAAATCAGTTAGCCTAATATAATACCTAGTATTGCCATTTTTATTAACTTGATCAAAAAGAATATTTTCAGTCTTAATGTCTTGATGAACAACCTTGTTTTTGTGAATCAGAAATACAGCCAATAATAACTGCTCAATGATGTCGTGTTTTTGTTCGTGGCTTAATCTAGACTGTTTGTCCAGCAAATCCTCTAAGTCCCCATTTGCCTTTAAAGCATAGCAACTTTTTTTTATTTCCTTATTTCCAGCTTTATATTTTTTGCAAAAACCTTCCCCGACTATTGATGATTCAATGGGGATAGCCGTATTTATAAAAGTATATCTGTCACGCGATTTTTGCAAAACTTCTCTTGATATCTCTATTTCAGTTTTAAATAGTTTAATCTTAGCTTCCTCAATAGGAACATCAAATTTTGAAACAAGATTAAAGTAGAGTATCGGTTGGCCTTTATCAATTCGCCAACAATCTTTACCTGTTTTCGAACCCCCAGACTTCTTGTTTTTTTGACCCAGCCGCTGCTTTCCCTCTAGAAACTTAGATTTTGTTTCTAATATGAGAGCAAACTCTTCTTCGAACTTATCATAAATAATATGCAAACTTCTACAAAGCCCTGTTGTTTCCTTGGGTAGATGCATGGCAAGGCAACAATTTATACTCTTAGCTGTAAAGTATTGGAAAATTTTAATTAGCTCGTCTGGCTTTATCCGTTCATAAAGCGGCCCCATAGTAGATTGTATATGCCCTGATTTTTGCGCTTTTGCGGCTTCCAACCAATCTTTCTGAAAACTTATCCGCTTTAAAAATAATCGGAAATTTTTCTCATATGAAAGATTATGTGGCTTTAGTGTGGACATAGAATAATAGCTTTTTCGAAAAAGATACACTATAGCAAATTTTTAAAAAAATAGTAAGTTAAGAGGATTAACTTTTTAGGTTTTTTCACATCCGCTAGTGCGCGGTATGATATGAGCCGTAAAATAGAATAGACATCTTGGAATACACCACAAGCTGTGCGGCTAACTTTCTTGTTAAGCTTAGACTTGCAATAAGCTTTTTAGCAAAGAAGCATGTGCCGCAATTATAATGCGGCACATAAATAATATCTCTTACTTCAACAAAGTCTTAGGATCATAATAAGTATAACCCAATGCCTCTGCTACAGCAGAATATACCACTTTACCTTGATAGACATTTAGACCATTCATAAAGTGTGCATCGTTTAATAACGCTTTATGCAAACCTTTATTCGCTAAGGTAATAATATAAGGCAGTGTCGCGTTGTTTAATGCAAATGCAGAAGTACGGGGCGCAGCGCCTGGCATATTCGCAACACAATAATGCACGATGCCATCTACTGTATAAGTTGGATCCGCATGTGTCGTGGGTTTACTGGTTTCAAAGCAGCCCCCTTGATCAATGGCCACATCTACCAATACAGCACCACGTCTCATTTTGCTTAACATTTCACGGTTAATTAATCTAGGCGCGGATGCACCAGGTACTAACACAGCACCAATAACTAAATCTGCTTTTTGAGCGTAAATATCTACGGCATCTGCCGTCGCAAATATAGTATTAAGCGCAGCACCATATTTATCATCTAAACGCGCTAGTTGTTTTATAGATTTATCAATAACCGTCACGCGGGCTTCCATACCAATCGCAATACGAATAGCATTTGAACCTACAACACCACCCCCAATCACAACCACATTCGCTGGTGGCACACCGGGTACCCCACCCAATAATACACCTCTACCACCCTGTGCCATTTCTAAAGCATGAGCGCCTGCTTGTACGGCCATACGCCCGGCCACTTCAGACATAGGCGTTAACAAAGGCAATCCTCCGCTTGCATCCGTTACAGTTTCGTAACTAACTGCCGCGCAGCCGGATTCTAGCAATAAACGCGTTTGCTCTGCATCAGGGGCTAAATGCAAATAAGTAAAAATAATTTGATCTTCTCTTAGCATCTTGCATTCATTCGGCTGAGGTTCTTTGACTTTGATAATCATGTCACTGCTAGCAAAAATCTCTTCTGCTGTATCTATAATCTTTGCACCAGCTTGCTCATAGCTTTCATCATGTAAATCAATGGCAACCCCTGCCCCACGTTCAACCATAACGTCATGACCATGTGCAACAAGCTCACGCACACTACTGGGCGTCATTCCAACGCGCTGTTCGTTATTTTTTATTTCTTTTGGCACACCTATCTTCATATTAGTTACCTTACTATTTTATGGGTATTGATTTTACGGATAATTTATGTGCATTGTATGCATTAGAAGTATGAAAATGAAGCTTATCTGAATCATTAACTAAAAATAAAAAGAACAAACGCATTATGTACATAGTTCAAAAACTCACAATTTTTTTCTTTTCACTATTCTGTGTGGCTATGACGCATGCCTCTGCAGGTGAACCCTATAACTACTACGTTCCAGCGCCCGATAGGTTACTTGAAAACGTAGAAAAATATCACCTTCAACAAGGTATAGATAAAATCAAAAAAGGTCAATTTGAATATGCTTGGAGTGAGTTTGCATTCATGTTGCATTATTTCCCCAATCATCCACTCGCGCTGCAACATATCAGCTCGCTGAGTAGGCAAATCGAGAAAACATCTAGAGCCCAAAAATATTTTGACCGCGCCATAAAATTATACCCACAAGAAAGTACCACTTATGCTTTGTATGGTATTTTTATGCATAAAATTGAAAACTATGGTGAAGCAATCACGCAATACCAGCGGGCGATACAACTAGATGGTACCCCCGCCGAGTACCACTATAATTTAGGTCTATCGTATTTGGCTTTAGAGCAATATGATAATGCGTATCATAGCGCACAAAAAGCTTACGATTTAGGCTACCCTTTGTCTGGACTTAAAAATCAACTAGTGGCAGAAGGTGCATGGAAATCTAAAGCGTGAAAACGGCATCACCAAAATATACGACTCAGTGGATCAATTGTTATGATACATTTGTTGAATTAAAGCCTCAATGGAATCATTTAGCGCAAAAATTTTCTAAGCACTTTTTTTACCGGCACGAATGGTTTGATAGTGCTTGGCAATGGTGTAATCAAACCCACAAAATTCAAATATTATTGGTTCTGTCAGATGAGCGATTAGTCGCCATCCTGCCCTTAATGATCAAAGTAGAAAAATGTAATACTCTTCGCTTTCGGCAATATGAATTTTTGAGCATTCCTGATACGCAAGTTTGCGACCTGATGATTATGCCTGAGCATCAAGGTGCTGCAGGTGCGACGCTCCTCAAAGCTTTACTCATTCAACCTGAGTGGGACAAACTAAAGCTGCATTACTTGCCACCTAATAGTAGATTGGTTCAAGTTTTTAGAGAGCATGATATCGTTTTTAATTTAACAGAAACAACAACCCATCCTACCGTCAAAATAAATAGTACATGGGCTGACTTTTATTCTGGTAAAAGCAGACGCCTCAAAAAAGGCAATAACCTTGCACGTAATCATTTACAAAAACAAGGCAACGTTGAAGTATTAAATTTAAATACACGCTCAGAAGACGAGCTACTACAAACCATACAAAGTATATCTAAGCAAAGCTGGAAACAAAGTACTCAAACAACATTTAACCATAATGGCCCATTTCAGTTTATTCAAAGGCTCAGCCATTTGTGCAAACAACACCAATGGCTTAATATTTGGGCACTAAAATTAAATCAAGATATTATCGCTTATGAATATCAAATCGAATATCAAAATAATGTGTATGCGCTAAGATCTGATTACTTAGACACTATGGGGCACTTATCCCCTGGCACGTATTTAAATTGGCAAGTCTTAGAAAAAATGTTTGAATCAAAAAAATCTCAGTATTATATGGGACCTGGACAAAATAGTTATAAATTACGATGGCAAAACAACCTTAAACCCGTGTATACGCTTATTGTCTATCAAAATACAGTCACAGGTAAATTATTAAAGACCATTGAGCAACATATAATACCTAAAGTAAAACCATTAAAAAAACATATCTATAATATGTTTTTGAACAAAACAAAGGAAAAAGTCGAGTGAACACATTATTTGGCTGGATGGGTAGTAAGCAAACAAAGAATAAATTGCAAGCAAGGCTCACCAACCCAACAAAAAATCTAACCAACATTCATTTATATAATGCTGCCATATCCTATGAAACATCACATGTTCGCAGCCACCGCACTGAAGATGGCTTTATCGCAGTCATAGGCGATGTACAACTTAAAAAACCTCAATATTCATCAACGGCAACACTCAACACGATATTAGATAACTATGCACGTCTGGGGCCGCAATCTATTAATCAATTACAAGGCCATTTTTTAATTCTCATCATATTAGACAGGCGCCAAGAAGTATTTATTGCTCAAGACAAACTAGGCACCTTTCCCTGCTTTTATTCACGCACTCGACAGGGCTTATTTTTTGGCAATTATCTACAAGCTTTTTATAAGCAACTTGAGTTGAATCAACAAATATCATTAGATGCGGTTTATCACTATTTGTATTATCATGCGATACCTAGCCCTTTATGCATATATAAATCTTTTTCCAGGTTGTTACCAGGACATTATATTATTTATCAAAATGACAGATTAAAATCTTTGCCTTACTGGCACCCAACCATAATGAATAGACCGAAAGGTAATTTTTCGCAAAAAAAAGAACAACTTCATGATTTTATAAGCGCAGCGGTTCAAAAACGTAACCATGGTAAACTCGGCGCTTTTTTAAGTGGCGGTATTGATAGCACCTCTATTTTAGGGACTGCGACTAAGGCAGCAGGCCACCCAATTGATGCCTTTACCATTGGTTTTGATGCGGAAAATTTTGATGAAGTTGAGTATGCTAAAATTGCGGCAAATAAATACCAAGCACACCATCACATTTATTACCTACAAGCCAAAGATATTATTTCATGTTTTGATACCTTACAAGCTGGTTTAACCCAACCCTTTGGTAATGCTTCATTAATCCCTAGCTACTATTGTGCCAAAATGGCCCAAAAACATAAAATAGATAATCTATTTGCAGGAGATGGTGGCGATGAACTATTTGGCGGAAACACTCGATACGCCAAACAAATACTCTTATCTCATTATCATGCCATTCCAAAGTTGATTCGTAAGCATTTAATTGAACCGGGTAGTAAATTACTAGCCCCTCTCGATCATGTCTCTTATGTGCATAAAGCTTTGAGTTATATTCAACAAGCCAATACGCCTATGCCCCAGCGTATGGAAACATACAACTTACTCAATCGCATAGGTATTCAAAGCATTTTAAACCCAGATATTATCAATAACATCAACAGCCATGCCCCTTTGCAGTTATTATGTCATCATTATACGCAAACCGATGCCAAGACAGTTTTAGGCAAAATGTTGGCAACAGATTTAAAATTCACCTTAACTGACAATGACCTAGTCAAAGTTCGAACAGCATGTGAATTGGCCGGTGTGAAAGTACAGTTCCCGCTATTAGATGATAAATTAATGATGTTTGCCTTAAACCTCCCAGATAAGGATAAAGTCAAAGGTCAAAATTTACGCACTTTCTACAAAAAAGCCATGAGCAATATGATTCCTCCTCAAATTATAGATAAAAGCAAACATGGATTTGGATTACCTTATGGGCTTTGGATGCAAGAAGATAAAAACTTAAAAGCCTTTACTTATGATCACCTACAATTATTAAAAAAACGTAACTGGATACAAAATGAATTTATTGACAAATTACTAAATCAATACTTAGTTGAACACCCTAATTATTATGGCGTCATGAGCTGGGTACTTATTATGCTTGAAGGCTGGTTACAAAAACATCAATCTCCCCACGCTGAAAACCAATTTCAATTGGTTGCCATGTCAGATATTGCCCAAGCTGATCTTGCATGACAATATTGCACTGCAAGTCAGGGAATATTTCCATCTGTTTAAAGCGACACTTTAAACAAGATTAACTTTCAAAAGGTAACTTTAAAACCAAAATTGCCCGAGGAAGTTAACAAGCTTGCTATGTGATAGTTTGTGAGCATTCCCCCAATAAACTAAGGTGCAATCGCTGGAATCAGCGTGAGATTTTCGTATTCGTTTGTCTGACTATTCTCTATATGTATTACTACAAGTACCCTTTTTCAAACGAACATTGACATAAGGAATGTCATGAATAATACAACTGAGGGTATTATCTTCACATGCAGTCAAAATGGTGGCTTTAACGGGTTGCCTGAGCATATTGCAAAGCAATTGAATACGGCTAATGCAGCGGTTCAATCGCTACCACAAATTGCTCGCAAGCAGTTTATCGAAGATGTAAAAAAAGCGATCGGTGATATCAGCGATCCAAATCTGCCTATGGATATTCGTCCTATGCTAAACAACCTGCTATCTCAGACCCATCTTTATTTAGAGTCGGGTTATGAGCGGTCTTTTATTCAGCTATGTGATCATGCAATTAAAATGTGTGGCAAAGGCTGGAGTTATTTAAGTTATTGGGCTTCTACTGAACAAAGCCTTTGTTATTCCATTTTTTGGGGTCTCAAGGCCGCAGTCGAAAAACATAACAAACATATGGCATTATATTTAGGATCAAAAAATGATGGGCAACCACAAAACGATGCTAAATTGCCACATACTAAAAACAAAAATATAACAAGAATGTGTGAATGGAGAAGGAAATATTTATCTTCTCAACATTCAACTCATTCACCCAGTAAGTTATTAGAATTTTTGCAGCGTAAAGCACAAAAATTTCAAGAAAACTTACAAATGAGCTTAGAACCAAATAGCCTCAGAAACATTGATCGCTATTTGTTGATTAGACAACGTATTTTAATCAATAAGCCCAAACGGAAGTAGCTGTATGAGTGGAAGTAGCAGTAGACGGATTATACGAGTTTGTGGATGTTCCTATAAAATAATAACAACCATAAAAAAATAATAAACCTTCGAAAAAACTTCTGAAGTAAAAGGCCGCTAATACAGCGGCCTTTTTTAATTGAGATTCATTATTTGTTATATTTATTTTTTATTTTTTGAATCGCTGTATCATTTTTTTTACTAATTTGTTTATTCGAATTTTTAAGCGCTTGGGACAGCTTAGGGTATTTACGCCAACACTCTTTATATTCTTCCGTACCTTCCACTTTCATGTAATCTAAATAAGCAGTGATATCACCAGTAGAGGCATGCTTTTCAATCATAGCAATATATGGTTCACATTTTTTAGATAATATCTGCTCATTATGACTAACAGCTTTACTGTGTCCACCTTCATGTATGGATTGAGTCTGGACACACCCCGTTACAATCACTATACTTGCCAACACAAATACTTTGAAAATTTTCGACATTAATTTTGGCTCCAAACACTAAGATTAATCAGGCAATTTAATTTCATATAGCAGATATAAAAAACTACAAGCTTCCAGCAAATCATTATTTACTGGAAGAATAGGCTGATTTTACTTTATACAAAGTAAATACTAGCAACACCAAAATTAACCATATACGTTGCAAAATATGCTTCAGCACCAGCTAAAACTATATTAAACGCAGCTTGGTCATTAGTAATATAGCCATTTGCACTGTTTTGAAAATTCGTTTCGATCACATTAAAAGCATTAGCAGGAATACCTGCATTGCTAACATGAAAACATAGGCCATCAACACAAACATCACCACCAGACACTTGCTGAACTTCAACTTGACTTAAACTAAACATTAGATAATACCTCAGACTTTAATTAAAAAATAATAACATTACAACCTTGTTCAGGAATAATGTTAGAAGGCATCCTAACTCGTAATCATTCTGATTACAACAGTATATTTTACAAATATAGGGATAACCCACCATTAAAGATAAGTTGGCCGAACAACTGAAATCCGGAATGGTTTTTCCCCTTTGGGCAAATTAGACATTTTCTCTTTACTTTAAATAACTTAGAGTAGATAAGGACAGCCCTGTTAATTTGTGTAACTTATCTGGGCTGTCCTACTATAAATATATTAAAATTAGATTTAGCTAAAAAATATTTCCATTTTTAAATCTGTTTTATATTAATTACATGAAAAGCTGTTGTGATGGTATGAAATGACATTTAAAAATCATAGGATAACAACTGCACTTAGAAAGTACAGAATAATACATCTTTTTAGGGCGTGTGATTCGTTATGTTATATCAGGTCAGGTACACTTGCTTTGCTGCACTTATACCTTTAGCTAGTCGATTTCTCTTTTTGCTAAAATCAACCAAACAAACTTCACTGCCAATGGCATAATAAAATTTATGATGCAGATTTTTAACCATAGAAAGCCAGCCTGTGCTATCAAAATTGAGCCGTTGCAATATTGGAGGCAGATTGTCGGGTATCGCACCAAATTTGTCTTCTCTAATCACCCTACCCGTGTAATCAACAAGCTCTAAATAATCCGACAGCTCAAAATCAATCTTTGCCTCTTGAGTTTTGGAATCACTAGAAAATGGCAGTAGCCTCTTTGGTTGATTTAGGGGTTTATTAGATTTTATTTTTTGCGCCACGCATTGAATCCTTTCATAAATAGAGGTGGATTCAGACTGCTCTGGCGTTTGTGCGATGCCGGCTCGAATGGGGTTCAAGTCTACATAGGCCATCGCGCTCAATAAAGCACCTTCATCTAACAATGCTTGGCACTTAAAGCGTCCCTCCCAAAAACGACCGGCACAATCGTCTTCATCATTAGATGCTTTGGCAATGGTTTCATTAATACAACGCATAAACCAGCTGATGCTAGTCAAACGTTCACACCACAATGGTATTTTAGCGGGTATGTGTGAGTATTTTTTAGCATCGCTTGGAAATATGGATGCCCATCGAGATATAACATCACTATCAGTCCATTGTTTAGCTGCATTATCATCTACAAACAGCACAATATGATAATGATTAGCCATAACTGCATACGCGCAAATTTTAATTGAAAATATTTGGGATAAGAATTTTAATCGAGTCATTATCCACTTTTTTCGATGAGAATAATCCCGCTTCGTTAAACTATCAAAACCACACAAATAGCTTCGGCGCACACACCGCGCCATGACATGATAATAAGGCGTTGAATCTATATCTATTTGTTCCGAGCGAGGTGCTACCATATCGTAATTCTTGATTTATTATTGATAATCAGCAAGATACGCTCGTAAATATAAGCATGTCAACTTGTTAGGGATGGCCTGTTTGTTATTTCACAGGTTGCCCTTTCGTATTATGCCGAAACTGTGTCATGCGCAGCATAAATTTTAATGGTGATTTGTCCCATGGGGTAAAACGCGGTAGCTGATATGGATCCATTAAAGGATCCGCGGCTCCCCACCAAGTCGAAAAACCATAATCAAAACCTAAGTGTCTCAACATTTGACTATGCTTTGCATCATAATCTCTGCCAGGGTAGCCATTGGGATAAGCAAAATACCGCACTTTTTTTTGCAGAATATTTTCTAATGTTGCCTTACTTTGTGCTATTTCTAACTTTGCAGCGTTTGGCTCTAAATTTTTCAAAATAGGATGTGTTACCGTATGCGCCCCTATTTCCATCCCTGCATTGTCTAATGATAAAACATCTTTTGCATTCATCATAAACGGCTTAAAACTCGCCTTAGATTTAATGATGATCTCTTGTACGATACTATCTCGGTCAGTGGGAGCTTTATGTTTGATTTGATTCAAAACTTGCTGAATCGCTTGAGATTTTTGCTCAATGGTTTGAGTGAAATAAGATCTTAAGCCTAAATCAGTCAAGTCTAAAATATTTTGATTATATTGCCGAAAACTTTCTATCACTTTATCATTCCACATTAAATCGCCATGCAAAAATCCTGTCGCAATAAAAAATGTGGCAGGTAACCCGTATTTTAATAATATGGGCATCGCAATCGAAACATTATCTTCATAGCCATCATCAAAACTAATACATACAGCTTGTGCTGGCAATCGTCCTTCATAGAGTTTAGCCATAGCATCAGATAATGATAATACTTGATAGTATCGACTCAAAATCTGCATTTGCCCTTCAAATTGATTTCTATCAACCTCCCAAGGACGTAATGGGTCAGACTCGGCCAAAACCCGATGGTAAAGCAAAATCTGCAGCTTTCCAAAGCGTCCGCCTGGCGAAAACAATCTTAAACCTTGTTTCAAAAAAGGATAATATATTTCCATGAATTATTCTGCTACTCGTTTAGCTTTAATCAAATAAGCATGAGAAACCAGCCGCCAAATAAAATTATACTTGTTGCCATACTGATGGATATAAGCAAATAATTTATTTTGCAGCTTATGATATTTTTTGGGAAAAATTGGCATCCAGATAATCTCAATATTTTGATAATTTTTATTTTTCAAATATTGTTCTAATTGGCAGGCAGAAATATAAGTTAACCGATAAGGTTTTTTAGTCACTTTATGCTTTAGCCATTCAAAACAAAAGCGTAAACTGCCTCTGTTCAGCGCATCCAACCACAATTCCCCTTCTGGTTGTAATACGTTATGGATTTCATCTATCGCCAACATAGGCTGTTCTAAGGCTTGTAACACCCCAAAACACAACACCCCAAAAACACTATTACTTTGAAATGGCAATTGCCTCACATCCGCCGCACCAAAGCTCAAATCCCTACAATGACTGTTTGTTGCTAATTTTTGTTTTGCTTTTTTGAGAGTAGGATAAGAATAATCTAACGCGATAACATTTTGTTGCTGATTTAATAAGATTTGTGTATAGGTGCCTGCACCACAACCAATATCTAACCATTTTGCGCCAGCAGAGCCCGCATGCCAATGCTGCTTAAACACGTTAACTCTAGTTTGTAAACTATGTTCACTCCAACCTGCTATTTTGGCATCATCATCAAAATCAGCAAAACGTTCAAAACGCTTACGCCAAGTCTGTTCAAAATCAGTTTGTGACACTCTGGCTCCTGGCTAATAATAATTTATTCTGGGGCAAAACTACTCTTTTTTGTACACCGATTGCTTTTTTAACTTCATGCTGAGTTAACACTAGAATAGCCACTAAGCTATAAAACAAATCAAAATAAGCCACGCCTAGGAATGTGCCACCCACCACGTATCCTATTAAACTAACTTGGATCATAGCCGCAAGATCTTTGGCCCACTTTAAATCTGGATTATTTTTAGCCAGTTTTTGTGTTTTTTGGCTCGTCGTCCAAGTTAGTCCTAAGATAGATAAGAACAAAAATAAACCAACAAAACCTTGCTCTCCTAACGCTTCAAAGTAAATACTATGCGCATCATGATAATCATCTGGATTAGGGGCATAACGTTCAAACAAACCCGGTCTAAATGTCTCAAAACCACCGCCCACAAACGGCCTATCTTTTGCTAGATTATACGCAAAATACCATGCATTGATTCTACCCATTGCAGATGCATCTTCTTGATAAGTCTGTATGGTATTCATCCGTTCAAACCAATGAGATGGCATAAAACTAACCAATATAGGAATAAATAGAATTAAAACGCCCGCCATGATGAGCTTTTTTTGGCTCTTCATCATTAAAAATAATATCATCGCACTGCTGGCTAATAGTGCACCTCTGGATTGAGAGCCTAAAATAGAAAAACCACACAAAAAACAAGAGGCAATTAATAACCATCTCATCCATTTTTTAGTGGCATATTTGCTTAAATATACCAGCATCGGCACAATCATAATCAAAGCCAATGCCAGTGTATTATTATCTTCTATTTGCGAACCTTTAGGCCCTAATACCAAAAAGCTACCGCCATTAATTAAGGTGAAAATACCACCTTTTACACCAAAATATGCTATCGATAAGGTAATCATGGTTAACAGTTGAAAAATATATTTTCTACTTTGCATGACAGATAAAGCAACAAAAATAAACAATTGTATTTTAAAGACCTTGCTGAGTTGATGTCCAGCATCCTCTGGTATCAATGCAAAGTAGGTGGTAACCAGCATCCAAAGTACAAATAAAAACAATGTGAATACCAGGGGTGTAAGAGGTATCATTTTTTTGTCGCGTGATAGTAAAAAACTGAATAATGTTATACCACCAATGAGCACGCCAAACTTAAAATGAAATGCAGCTCCCCAGCCTAAGCGGTGGGGATTCATAAAACCTATCCAGTTCCATAGTAATATGCCCACTGGCGTTCTAAATAAAGCCAGAGGTAAAAAGGCAAAAACAATCGCAAAAACAAGAATATCTCTCATACGGCAACTTTTTTCAATTTATAAAATTGACTTATACTTCTTTGGGTTCGTTGTATAGAATCTTCACTATAACCAAATTGTTGCTTAATGTATAAAAATGCATATAAATACAGCGGCAAAAAGTCAATAAAATCCACCAAACAATAACCTAAACCCGCCATATAGCGATTAACCAATCTTTGAGCAAGTGAATTATGATATAGCTCTTTAACTAAGTTTTTTGTGTTAAATTGAAATAACGCACTTAAAAAAATGGCCAGATCAAAACCAGGTAATTGAATAATCCCATAATCTTCCCAATCAAAAATAACAAGCCGATGATTATGCACACCCAAATTATTGAGTACAAAATCACCATGTTGCGCTTTGGCTCCCTGCGCCATTATCTGCTGATATAATACTTGAATAGAATTTAGGTGCGTTTTGTCAATCAAATCTTGCGAACTAGAAAACAATTGATGCTCAAAATCGTGGTTTTGAGGAATTTGTCGCTTATCTTCTTCCAAGCTTTTTAAAAAATATGCCATAACGCTTTCTTGTAAAATTTCATCTTGAAAAAACATTTTAGCGCTAAAAGGCTCATGCGTTATCGCTTGATTAATCAAAAACCCCTGCCCCTCATATTCATGATATCCCATAGGCTTAGCCATGAATGTAGAATATTTCAAATAGAGAGCCTCTAATTGCAGATATTCTTGGCTTAATGCATTTTGTGTTTCTGCCTTGATATGAAAATACTGGCCTACTGAAGTATAAAGTAATACACCCCAATTACCCAGTAATCGCACAGAAAGATAACATATTTCGTTTTTATGGATATAACCATGCTGAATCAACATTTTTTGAATTTGCACTAACATTTTTGAAAGCCCAATATACAAGATTGCTCTAACAAATAGAATGTATTCGTCTTAAAAACCAAATATTTAATTACCCGTTTTATAGTTGATTGCTGAGCTGTAAACCTCCAATCATAGTGTTGTCTAAAATATTGTTGGCTTAAAAACTTGTGGCTAGATATAACCTGCACCGTTGATTCAAACCCAGGGCTCAGATATGAAAAGTATCTTTTCGTCAATCCCACATATTTTAATAATATCTTAAATACAAATATATTCAGACACCAAAAAGTGCGCGATATTATACTAGTGTTTTTGACACAAAAAACAATTTGGCCATTTTGACCATTGTCCGATAATAAATTAGTCATTCTTTTTATAAAAGACATATCAAAAGTATAAGGCAAGACTATCAAGTCAAATTTTTGGTCTGAAATTGTATCAATATCACTGACAGCAACCACTGTTGTGTTATTTGATAATTTATCTAAAAATACAGCCTCTGACTCCCGAACATATAATTTTGACCCATGACTCAAGAACGAGAACATATCACAATCTGTTGCGCTCATGCGATAGTCCCTATTTCAGATTGCTTATGTTGCCTTGCTTGTCTAATTTTAGATAATAGAGCCCCACCTAATAAGGTTTTCATAATCATAAGATAAATAGTCTTATCCCATGGTTTGTAACGTAAGGCCCTAAACAAGTCCCATCTTGCTTTTTTCACTTGCAGTTTCCATAAATAATTCTCACCAAAAAATCTATATGCGGTATAGTAGGCTTTTTTAATGGTTTTTTTATGATTTTTGAGTTCCTGTCTGTATGACTGATTATTAATTGATATGACAATTAGCCTATTTTTACGCATTTTGTCTAAATTATGGCTCATATTATTTGCATGTCGTCTATAGTAAACCAAAGGTTGGTCAATGGCAGCCAACTCAGATTTTGCAGCAAATCGAATCCATAATTCCCAGTTTTCACAAGCGGTTAGCCTTTCATCAAATATGCCGACTTCATCCAAAATGCTTTTCCGAATCATGACGGATGAGGCAACAATGGCATTGCCCAGGATGATTTTTTCTAAACATTGTCCTGTGAGTTGCGAGCTAATACCAATAAGCTCTTGTTGCTTGTCGTTTTGGTCAATATAAAACCCATTGGTATAGCATAAACCGACGTGCTTATTTTGTTCTAAATACTCAACTTGTCTCATAAGTTTTTTGCTATCCCATAAGTCATCACTATCTATAAAGGCGACATATTGACCTTGAGCTAATTTCAAACCATCATTCTTAGCGGCTGTTTGACCTGCGTTTAGTTTATGGTGTACGACCATATTGGGTTTGCTTTTAATATAATGCTCTAAAATCTCTGCTGTTTTATCTGTAGAGCCATCATTGATACAGTATAAATAAAAATCTGTGAAATTTTGCTCATAAATGCTTTTCAATGTTTTTTCGATTGTTTGTTCACAGTTGTAACATGGCATGATAATAGATACTAATTCAGTCATACTGCCCCCTCACCTAATTTGTGTTTTTTGGATTTTATTTTAAATATCACGGCGGTTATCTGTTCATAGATTGGGTGTTTTAAAAACGACAAACTATATACCCATATCCCAAAACCGACGATTAATGATAAAGCAATAATGAACCAATAAGGTAAATTGTACATTTGCCCTATCCATACAAATACTAAGCTCATGCCGCCTAAGGACACACTTAATATAATGCTAGAACGAACATGTTGATACCACTGATATAGCTGCAATGGCAAAACTTTTTTAAGACCATAGTAAATATAAAATTGTGATACGAATTCTGCTAATACTAAACCTATGGCAGCATAGAATAAACCATAAAAGCATCCGAAACAGATTGCAACCACCCTCAAACCTGAAACAATCAGCTGCATGTGTAGATTGAGTGTGGTATGGCCCATGGCAACTAGCAATGGATTGCGAAATGGAAAGCTGGCCTCGAATATAGCCGCCAAACTCAAAACCTTAACCAGCGGTATGGAGGACGCCCATTGGGTACCATATAACAGTAAGACGATAGGCTCAGCCAATAACATCAAACAAATAAAAAACGGCCACGCAAATGCGGTATAAATTTCTATCGCCTTTAAATAATCTGGCAAAATATTGCCATCCTCTCTATTTTTCATTGAAAAATAAGGCAAAATAACAGGCCAAACGCTAGCGGATACAAATATCTTAAACAAGCTAACACAACCTTGAGCTCGGCTGAATATCCCAACCGACTCCATATTCAGCAACTTGCCAATAAATAAATCTGGTGCACCTTCTGCTGTATTTTCGGCAATGTTAGCGGATGTAATACTAACGCCAAATGCAAACACATGCTTCATCCCTTTTAGACTAGGCCAGTACCAATATTTTTTGCCACATGCGAGCACACAGCCTATTATCGTTGCAATGACCCCTACCAACTGTCCCCAAACCAAAGACATAAAGCTATAGCCTGAAAAACACAATACTAAAGTCGCAATAAACAAGCTAATATAAGAGAATACATTAATTTTAGCCAAAGTCTTAAAATGCATATCTCGCCGTAACAAAGCAATACGCACCGAGCCAAACGGTGCTAATAAAAATATAATCGTTAAGACGGCTAATGCATCATTTAAACGCGGTTCATGATAAAATTGTGCGAATTGGTTTTTGCACAAATATAAAATCAACCATAAAGACCAAGCAATAAAAAACATCGTTGCAAATGCCGCTCTTATTTTTTGGTCATTCAGTTCTTTTTGTTGAATAAGATATTGTGCCACACCAAAATCTCTTAACACATGCCCAATACTGATCAAAACAAAAGCGACAGAATAAATACCAACTTCCTCCGGCGTTAGCAGTCTAGCCAAAATGATGGTGGAAATAAATCGTAAAATATAGCCTATATATTTATCTAAAAATGAATAGCTTAAAGAAGATTTTAATTTGTTTGCTAATTCACTCAACTCTTGGCATCCTTATGGCGTTACTTCACTGATCACAAATTTAAATTTTCCAGAGGCTTCAGGTTTAATATCTTGAACATAAATAATATCAAGTTGTGTATCTTGTCCCAATAAATCTTTAAAAGCTGTTTTTAAAGTTTGCTGCTCCGCGTTTTTTAGTTCACACCCTTTTATTTTCAATAATGCGAGCTCTTTACTTTTTTGTACAAATTGAAATCTTTCAATACTATGACATTGCGTGATGGGGCGTACAATTTCAGCTCTGTGTACAATTGCACCACTATGGGTATAAATCAAATCACTACTTCGCCCTATCAGCTCTTTTAAAATCGGTAAATTTCTATTGCAAGCACATGGTTTTGTGTCTAAGCAACCGATATCCCCCGTACGATAACGTATAAAAGGAAATCCATAACTACGCAAGTGTGTCACAACAATCTCTCCTGATTCTCCTGGACTAACGGCTTGGCCTTGCTCATCTAATATTTCAACTATAATATCTTCGGCCGTAATATGCATGTTGCCTTTAGGGCATTGGTGTGCAATAAATCCCGCATCTCGCCCACCGTAACCATTGGCCACAGGACACCCAAAAACAGATTCAATAATCTCTCTTTGAGTATGATCTAATATTTCTGAGGTTACAAAAACAACTTTAATCCCTAAGCCAGAGCAAAGTTTATTTTCTTTTTGTGCATATAATGCCAAATAACTCAGTATAGAGGGATAACCAAAAATCATTTTGGGCTTAAAATGCTGAATATATTCAATTGTTTGATTCATTTTTTTCTGGTCTAAATCTTTGGCAGAGATTAAATGCGTCCGAAATAAGTTATCTCTTAATTTTCGGATATGACTTTGCTTACCACACTCTATACTCGATCCCCAGACCACCAGTTCTCTATCACCAATATCCACATCCCACCATCTTGTTGCTCGCCACTTTGCGGCGACATCATGAGCCACTCGTGTTTTGCTCACATAAAATTGTAACGGCTCACCAGAAGAACCGCCTGTTTCATATTGGGTAAGTTTGCCAGCATGGCTATATTTGATAATACCTCTATTTTTACGAATAACCTCTTTGGTTAAGAGCGGAAATTTTGCTAAGTCTGCAATAGAATGAATGTCTGATACATTAATATTGTACTCGTTAAATAGGGCGCGATAATAAGGTGAATATTGATATGTATCCTGGAGAAATTTTTTCAGATCTTTATTTTGTCTGGCTTGAATATTATCAACTGTTTGCCATTGTGACGTTTCTAAAAAATTCTTCCATCTTACCGTTCTGTGCCTTTTGAGCATTTCATGCACAGGAAATATAAATTGGCTCACAAACCGTGTGTAAATTCCACTCATCTACTCATACCTTTGTTCCGATTTTTTCTTAATCATTGACATCTGGCAAATAATCTTGATAATAATGTTTTTTCCATTGGGGACCTATTTGCGCCCATGTATATTGTTTGGCGCTTTCTAAACCATTGACACTCAGCCGTTTACTGAGTTTAGGATCCTGTATCACCTGCATCAAAGCTGACTTTATCGCTTGAGGACTTTTGGGCTCCACCAAAATAGCGGTTTGCATATGTTCTACCATAAAGGGGATCCCCCCCACTCGTGTTGATATAATCGGTACCCCATAAGACAATGCTTCCAATAAAGCATTGGGCATATTATCCACCGTACTCGCATTAATCATCACATCCGCACTTTGATATAAAGATTGTATTTGCTCACGCTCTAAGCGGCCACAAAATTCTACCTTTTTTGACAACCCTAAATGATGACACTGTGCTTGTAAAACACTTAAACATGGGCCACTACCAGCTATTTTCAAAATAAAACTATCATACTCTTTATGTAATAAGGCAATCGCTTCAAGAATGTAGTGCACGCCATAAATTTCTTCTAAATTTCGAGTCACCACAAAAATAAGGGGACTATGATGCAAATCCTTTGATTTAGGTTTTGCCAAATTTTTCTTTTCTATATTATGCCCAATAATATTAGGTACAACGCTGGTCTCTAACTCATATTTTTCAAACACTTGCTTTAAATACAATGAGGGCACAATGATTTTATCGGCTTTTTTTAAAATGGGAAAAATAAATTTAGCTTGCTGTTGGAAAAACTTATCTGCGCCCCCCCCTCTATAATTTACAATCACAGTACAATTTCTGAGCTTACCCATTATGATGGCTGGACTAGCAAACAAATGCCATGACCAGCCTGAATTCGCTAAAATATGTAAAACCGGCTGATATTTTGTTTTTTGCCATAAAATATGCATATAAACAATAAAGCGAAATACTGCTCTCACTATTTTTAATTGGTTTAAAATTTTAGGCTTTAAGGCAAAATTAACTGCCAGATAATCAACCTCAATGCCATCTGCCTGCAATAATTGTTTTAATAATTGTCCTTGCATCGCCATACCGCCATTAGGTGGTGCAATAGGTCCAATAATACATACTTTTAATACTTTTGACTTCATTTTAGGCAGTCGCCATAAACTGCTCCATATTTTTTAACGCTATTGGGCCAGTTTCTTTCTGTTTCAACATAACGCCGTCCATTTTGAATCAACAGTTCTCTAGTCTCTTTGTCCTGACAAGCTAATATTTTCAAAGTTAAATCATCGATGTCATCAGCCTCAAATAATAATCCATTTTGCCCATCCTTAATAAGTTCTTTGTGCCCACCAACATTAGAGGCAACCACACATTTTCCCATGGCCATGGCTTCCAGTGGTTTTAGTGGCGTCACCAGATCGGTTAATCTCAGTTTTTTGCGAGGATACACTAAAACATTTAACAACTGATAAAATGTCTGTACTTCTGCATGCGGCACTCTGCCCGTAAAAATAATATCGGCTCTACAACTTGACGTTTCTTTGAGTTTTTTCCACATATTAAATTGTGGGCCACCCCCTATAATCAATAGTTTAGCATTAGGAATATTATTTTTAATTTGAGGGAATGCTTTAATGAGCGTATCTAACCCTTCATACGCATATAATGAGCCAATAAAGCCAATAATAAATTTATTTTCCAAATCATATTTTTCTAATATAGAATTATCTCTTGGCTTACTCAATGCGACATGTGAAAATTGACTCAAATCAACGGCATTCGGTATAACGGTGATTTTTTGCTCAGGCACGCCACGACTAATTAAGTCGGTTTTTAAGCCCTCACAAATTGTGGTCACTTTGGTGGCTGCCAAGCTAATTTTAGTTTCTAGTTTTTTAATCAACTTGTAACGCAAACTATTATGCTGATGCGTACCATGATCAACTGCGGCATCTTCCCAAAAAGCTCTAATTTCATAAACCAGAGGAATATTGAGTTTTTTAGCAACAGGCAATGCTGCCCATGCCGTTAAAAAGGGGGAATGAGAATGTATTACATCTGGCTGCCATTCTTTTAGTACTTCTTTTAGGCGTTGTCGCAATGTATAAACTGTATAATATTGATTCAAAAATGGTATGGATTTGATAATAGCTCGTATGTTTGATTTTTTATTTTTCACCCGGTAAAAAGTAATATCATCGATACTTTCTTTTAAATCTATTACACGGCCTTGACGCTCACTGGTCAGCGCTTTAATATCATACCCCAGAGATTTTTGTTGCAGCATGATGGCTCTACTTCTAAATGTATAACCACTTTGCAATGGAATAGAGTGATCAAATAGATGCAATATCTTGATGGGCATGATAGTTCCTTCTTATTTCCATATGTTTTTTGTAAAAGTTCTCAAACACCAACAAGCTCCAAATCATCGCACTATGATCATGACTGGATGCCAAGTGTTGATTCACTAGCTTTTCTATTAAACTTGGATTAAAAATGCCTGATTGTAATAAAACCTGACTAGATTTCAAATTATAAATTCTCTGCTTCAATGCACCTTTAAACCATTGGTTTAATGGCACGGCAAAACCTTGTTTTCTACGATAAATTACTTCTGGTGGCACCCTCTGTGCTGCCGCTTTTTTAAATATATATTTACCCTCTTGGCCTTTTAGCTTCAAATTGTCTGACAACGTCGCAGCCCACTCAACCCATTGTGCATCCAATAGCGGCACTCGAACTTCCAAACCATGAGCCATACTAGCTCTATCCACTTTGGTTAAAATATCCCCAGGCAAATACGTTTTTAAATCTAAATACTGGACAAAGCTTAACCCTGCTGGGCCAGAATAATTCTTTGCATGATATTCGAAAATTTGAATAGGATGCGTTCCTTTTATTTGATTCAGAAACTCATTGCTAAATAGGCGTAAACGATAATGGTCTTTAAACAAGGCAATACTATTAAAATAACCATGTATCGTATCACGCGCCATCGCTTGAAAGGTCGATTTGGCCCTTAAAAAACGGGGCGCCCAATCTAATTTGGGATACGCATGAGCAAATAAATTAAACACAGGTGCACGAATAAAACCAGGCATCATTTTTCTAAAGTGTTCTTCTCGAACATGTCCTCTATAACGTCTATACCCTGCTATGGTTTCATCTCCACCATCCCCTGATAAAGCGACTTTGACTTGCTGCCTTGCCAATTGACAGACTCTATAGGTGGGAATTGCCGAACTATCTGCAAAAGGCTCATCATATAAGTCAAACAAACTATCTAGCAAGTCAATATCGACCGGCGCCACCCGAAAATCACTATGGTCGGTGTGTAGATGTGACGCGACTTTTAAAGCATATTCCGCTTCATTAAATTTTTTCTCAGAAAAAGCAACCGAACAAGTTTTCACATTGGGGTTTACCTTACTCATAGCCGATACAACCGCGCTAGAATCAACCCCCCCGGATAAAAACGCCCCTAAAGGCACATCAGAAACCAAATGGCTTTGAACGACTTTATCTAAATTTTCCAAACACTCGTCCAATGCTTGTTGTTCAGAGCGCTCTTTGGGATCAAATACAACATCCCAATATGCCTGTGGATAACAGGCTTGATGCCCCCACTTAACGGACAGAAAATGCCCTGGTGGTAGTTTAAACACATTTTTATATATGGTTTTAGGTTCGGGTACATAACCAAAAGCAAAATATTCATCAATCGCATTCGGACTCAGAATATTTTCAAATTCAGGGTGTATCACCAAAGACTTTAATTCAGAAGCAAAAATAAATTCCCCATTATTCAAAAATGCATAATATAAGGGCTTAATACCCATTCTATCTCTCGCTAAAAATATACTTTTATTTTTCTTATCCCAAATAGCAAAAGCAAACATGCCTTGCAAATGCAAAACACATTCCTCACCCCACAAATGGTAGGCGTGTAATATCACCTCGGTATCACTATCTGTTTTAAATTTATAACCCTTACCAATTAACATACGTCTTAAATTAAGAAAATTATATATTTCACCATTAAAAACAATCACCAAAGAGTCATCCTCATTGGTAATAGGCTGGCGACCACCGGCTAAATCAATAATAGATAATCGTCTATGTGCCAATCCTACCCCTGGCTGAATAAAAACACCACTATCATCAGGGCCACGATGAATCAGTGCATCATTCATATGCTCTAATAGTGCCTGATCGATATGTCGATTGGCGTGAAAATCAAAAATTCCTGCTATGCCACACATGGATGCTTTTTATCCTTAATAAGCTGGTGATAAGTTGACTCATATTGTGCAACCATCAATTCTAAAGAAAACTGTTCTTCAATACGTTTTCGACTATTATTGCCATGCTGGCATCTCATACTTTTATCTTTAATATATTTTTCTATTGCGGTCGTTAATTCAGATACATTTTCGGTTTGAAATAAAAGCCCCGTTTGGTTATCAATCACAATTTCTGGATTACCGCCAACATCAGAGGCAATAATCGGCAAGCCACAACTCATGGCTTCTAAAATAGTATTAGAAATCCCTTCTATCAGAGAAGGCAAAACAAAAATATCACTATTACATAATAAATCCGCGACATCCTGTCTATCACCTAAAAATTCTACTGCTTGTGCTATGTTCAGCGACTCCGCTAAACGCTGTAAATTATCTTTTTCAACCCCATTGCCCACAATGTGTAATTTAATATTTTGATATCCCGCTTGAATTAATTTTGCGACCGCTTCAATTAAAATCTGAAAGTTTTTAACCGCTTGTAATCGACCCACCGTAATAATATTAATATTGATTGGGTCTGGTATTGTCGCATCTGTATCAGGCTTGGGCATAAATTTAATATAATCCACACCGTTATATATTTGAGCAATACGCTTAGGCGACACTTTGATTTTTTGTATCAAATATTGTTCTAGCTCTTTCGATAAAGCAATGTAATGCTGTACAAACGGGCTTGTTATTTTGCGTATCAATTGATTTTTTTTATTATCACCATTCGCATCATTAGGTTCGCGTCCATGCTCGCTATGAATGCGCACAGGCACACCAGCAAACCAAGCTACCATCTGACACTCTACTGCAGACAAATTACGCGTATGCACAATATCAGGATTAAGCTGCTTGATGATTTTCAATATTTTCGCAAAATACAAGAATAATGAGCCAGGTGCTTTGTTCAAATCAATAATTTTACAATTGGGCTGTATAATGCGATTTTTAAACTCTGTAGAATAACTTAGGCTTAATATGGCATGCTCAAACTGATCGCCTGGTAAATGATTAATAAGATTGACTAAGCCATTTTCTAAACCGCCAGTATTGAGCTGGTAGATAATATGTAATATTTTTGTTTTCCTAATGCTCATGATGCTTTCACTTCACTTTTATCTAAGAAGTCAATCATGTGCGCTCTGGCATTCTCTGGATAATATTGATATTCTGAGCTAACAGCCATGAATACAGGCGCTTGTAAATCACCTTTGAGTCGGTGATACAAAACTAATAATTTAGCCACAATAATATTTTGTGTGTTATAGCCATTGACGCGATACCATGCCCAAATCAAACGTCGACCATATCGATTGAACAACTCATACTCAGCACAGTCAAACACCTGCCCCAAAAAAGTAACCTCTGCTTTTCTTCTGGATGCTTTGTTCCATATTTTAGTGTCATATACTGCATTGCTACTACTGATTAACTCTTTGCCCTGCGTTTCTGATTGATATTGCGCAACAAAAAAATCAACCTTTTTCAATTTTTCATTTCGTAATCTTATTAACTGTTGTTCCGCGCCGATAAAATTTGGCTGCCAGTTATTCTGCTGTCGCTCTTCTGCGCTCCAATCATTAAAAGTCATATTAGATAAAACATCGACTCTCTCAAAGTTTATTTCTTTCGCTTGAAATACATAACTGGCACATATGAAACTCATGCCAAATACAAAGATTATTAATATCATCTTTCCATGTTTTTGAGATAAACTCTGCTTCTGATATGTTGTTACTTTAGGCTGTATCATGCTCACGGGTGGCGAAGATTTTTCTCTCATTAAAGTGCCAAACCAAAACAGCAACAATATCATTAGACCAAAAAATATCCAACCATATATTAAATGATCAACCCCCACCGCTAGTTTCATGTGTGTCATATGGGCGAGCAACACAATGCCATAGGCTCTAATACCATTTGCAATAATAGGCACAATAATACACAATGCTAAAAAAGCACATTTACGCCAAATTGTAGAATAGGCAAAATGCGCGTATAAAACACCCAGGGCAATCGATGCTATAAGATATCTTATGCCGCTGCATGCCGCGGCCACTTCAAATTGCCCGCGGGTTGTGGTAATTAGCCAACCTTCTGCATAAACCGTTATGCCTGTCCATTCTAAACCTTTTACCGCAAAAAATGCCGTTATATCTTGCAGCTCGGCAACCAGAAAGTGGCCAAATGGAATTGCAAAATATAAATACATCAGTGGGAATAATAAAAATTTAAATATTGTAAAACCGCAAAATCCTAAAACCAAACTAATACTTAAGGTGATCAAGCTAAATTGTTGTAATATGAGAATTTGATTTTGCTGGCCAATATACCAAAAATTAACACATATAATAATAGGTATGAGTGCTATTGCCGCTGGTTCTAATGCCATTGTCTTGAGTGCTTGTCGTTTTTCCCAAATAAGGTATAAAGCAATGGGCAAAATCATAAACCCATGCGCATAGGTTCCAGAACTGGACCATTTTTCCACCAATAACCTAATGGTATCTTGGAATTGGTATCCAGTCACACCTAAACAAATACCCAACCAAACCATAGGGTGAGTGATACCAGAGGTTATTTGGCTTATTCTGCTTTGCAAAAAAATGGTAGCCGTCATAATTTATATTCCCATACTAGATATACGCATCTAGACCTGATAATGCTGCCTGCCAGGAATAATTATTTTTAATTAACTCATGAGACTCGTAGTGACTCTGCCCAAACTGCTTAATATGTTTATTTACCTGCTGACACCAAGATTGCTTATTGGTTGCCGTCAATAAATTACGAGTGTTGGGCAAAATAATACCTTCTAATGCTTCCGGACTAACAATAATAGGACAATCCATACTCAACGCTTCCAATACTTTATTTTGTATTCCACGGGCAATGCGCAGTGGCGCAACCGCAAAATCAGAAAATTTAAGATAGGGGCGTATGTCTGCAACCCGCCCTGTAACAAAAATATCATTGCTATTGTGCAATTTTTGAATGGCACGGCAAGGGTTGCCGCCCACAATATAAAACTCAAACCGAAGGCCCTGTTTTCTTAAATGAGAGACAACCGTATCAACAAACCAAGTCACTGCATCCACATTCGGCCAATAATCCATCATACCAGTAAAAACAATCTTGCAGTGATTGCTGGGTGGAAAAGGATCTTCTAGATCATGAATAGGGTTAAAATAATCTGTATCCACGCCATTCCCTAAACTAATAATATTATTAGAAAGTTTGGTTCTATCTTTAAAATGATTGGCTTCCCTTTCGGTCACAAAAACACTCAGTTGGATTTTTTGGGCAATTTGTTTTTCAAGTTTTGCTAAAGTACGTCCTTCTCGTCTATAAATCCAGCGTTTCAGACCATAATATTGTTGACTGTACTGCTCCCACTTTAAAGAATCCACATCCACAAAGTCCACAATCGTCTGAATTTTATGACTAGGTCGAATATATTGTGCCATCGAGGATGAAAAAACCAATACAGAATCTACTTTTTGGGTTTGAATCAATTGATCCACCCACTCTTGCATTTTAGTGCTTTGGTACATAGCATTGGACAATGGCTTATGCTGCATAAAAGCATTCGCATAATTCAGCATAGCATTATAATGATTTTTCCTCGGCAAAATAAGTTGATTCTCAGTATATTTTTGCAAGTGATCTACATACTGCCAGTCTTGCTTATCGTCTACAAAAGCCCCCAAGTAGACGTTATATTTTTGACTTAGATATTTTAATAAGTGGTAGGAACGTATCTTATCGCCCTTATTGGGGGGATAGGGAATTCTATGTACCAAAAATAGTATGGATTTCATCCCAACCTCCTTGCCACCCATGGGCCTAACATTATACTTAATGGTAATGGCAGATTTTTCCAAGCTTTGATCATAAGCTGATATTTTGGATTCGTTGGATTCAAATTAGGTGGTTTCTTTGCTTTGATCGGAATAGTCCTATAATGTAATGGCTTTGCTTCAAATCCCCAATGCTTTTTAAAACGATATGACCCTGTATTTATTTTGCTTCTGCCAAAATTAAAATCGTTAAAGTTTTTATCTGCAGCCGCTTTCATTAACTGCCAATACATAAAATCATTTGACTTGCAGTGACGAGCAGCTAAGCTCCCGCCAGCATAATAGGGCAAAACACTATTGTTGTGATAAAAACTCATCACAGAGGACAACGGTTGCTGATCTTGAGCATTTTTAAAAATAGTTAATATTGAGCATTTATCTCCCAAAGCATCAAATACTTTCTGAAAAAATGCTTTACTCATAACCGGTGTTCCTAAATTCCTCAGACTGGTGGCATATAGTAAATAAAAGTGATCAATATCATTTTCAAACGCCGCTACCAAGCCAGATGCTTCCGCTTTACGCACAACCGCTCGCTGCTTTCTGGGAATATCTTTTAAATTGCTATCATGTTCAGAAATAATAGATCGTTTAAAATTGTAATAAATATCTTGTTCCCAACCCATATTCACATTAGGGAACTCGCATTTTAGTTCAAGATAATCAACTTGTTTTTCCAATCCTAAAGCAACAGCATATTCGATGAGTTTGTCACACCCTATTTGCGACCCCACAGGGCCACCATAAACTAAAAATGGTGTGGAAATCAGTGCATGCCCAAATAATATGCTTTTCATTTCAACCAGAGGTAATATCGCGATGATCTCATTATGATTTTTTGCATAAAGATAATGCGTTTTATAGCCAAAAAAATGTGAGAATATCTCTTCCCAAACGGACAAATGAAATGGGTGCTCACAATGTGATGAAGCAAAAGCATCCCAACGTGCTTTATGTTCATCATCTAATAAGCACAATTCAATATTATTAGCTTGCTGCCCTGATATTGGTTCTGGCGTCTGCTCCAGTGTCTGTTTCGCTTTTTGTTCTAGCGGTTGATGTCTGAGATTCGAGAAATACATCGTCAATAGTTCCCCAATGAAAGTCACATAATAATTTTTCCAATTTTAATTGCATACCAGATAAATTATGATAATGTCTGAAACGTGTCTTAAAATTAATATTTTTCTGCTTTGGTTGCTTCGGATCAATCTCCCAAGGATGAAAATAAAAAATACAAGGCTGCTGATCTTTTTGATTCACCTGCCGCATAATCCACCGACTCAATCTATAGGGAAACAGTCTAAAATATCCTCCACCACCACATGGAATATTACGCTGCCCTATTTTTAGGGTTGAAATTGGGATTTCAATCAATCCACTCGATGTAGAGGTGAATTTGAAACGAGGCGCTGTTGGCCATCCATAAATATCGTGTTTAATAGGATAAACACTTGAGCTATAGACAAACCCTAGTTCTTCTAAGATATTAAATGCCCATTGGTTTCTATAATTAATACTGTAAGATGGTGCTCTATACCCCTTTACGACGACACCTGAAATATCTTCTAACAGTTTTTTACTACCATCCACATCTTTTTTAAATTCACTGGGTGAAATAGTATGCACGCGTTGATGCCAAAAGCCATGGCTAGCCACTTCGTGCTTTTGCTGTACAATATCTCTCACCAAATTAGGATAACGTTTTGCGACCCAGCCTAAAATAAAAAAGGTCGCTTTAATATTACGTTGCTCAAATATTTTTAGAATTTTATAGGTGTTCTGCTCAACCCGAACAGGCAAACCACTCCAAATTTCTTTGGGTAAAATATTCTCAAAAGCACTGACCTGAAAGTAATCTTCTACGTCCACTGTCATGGCATTTTTTATGATGGTTGATTTATGCAACAGCCACTTCCCTTTGTATTTTATGATTACGCTCATAAAGCCATGGCACTAAAATATCGACAATTCTATCTGCCGCATGCCCATCCCATAAAGGGATCGTTTGTTGAGTCATCTTGGGTTTTTCTAATACTTTATTGGCTGCATGAACAATGTTTTGCTTTTGAATACCCACTAATTGATTGGTGCCTTTATCTAAAGTAATAGGTCGTTCTGTATTTTCCCTTAAGGTTAAACAGGGTACATTGAGTATACTGGTTTCTTCTTGAATACCACCGGAATCAGTCAGCATTATTTTTGCAGACTGCATTAAGCTCAACATATCTAAATAAACCAATGGCCCTAATGTAATAAACTGTGGGTTTTGAAAGTATTGCTCTAGCCTAAATTCTTTTACCTTAGATAAGGTGCGAGGGTGCATCGGAAATACTAACGGTAGATTTGAAGATATTTGGGTGAGTGCTTGTAAAATATTTTCAAATACTTCAGCATTATCGACATTACTAGGACGGTGCAATGTCACCATCCCATATTGCGCGGCTGGCAGAGTATCAACTTTTTGCTCTTGTAAAATAGACGATATACTACGAGTATTGGGCAAGCATCTTAGCAAAGAGTCAATCATAACATTGCCAACCAAGTGAACTTTACCTGGTGCAATCCCTTCAGCAATGAGGTGCTTACGCCCTGACATTTCTGTCACAAAGTGCAAATCAGATATCTGATCGGTTAATTTTCGATTAATCTCTTCAGGCATGCTATTGTCAAAACTTCTCAATCCCGCTTCTACATGTATCACAGCGATGCCTTTTTTAGCCGCCACCAAGCTACAAGCCAAAGTTGAATTGACATCCCCTACAACTAAAATAGCATCAGGCTGATACCGATCGAGTATAGGTTCAAAACGTTGCATGATAGTCGCGGTTTGCTCAGCATGGGTACCAGAACGCACCTCTAAATTTTCATCTGGCTGCCTGATATCTAATGATTTGAAAAAATCGGTATCCAGCCTAGAGTCATAATGCTGACCTGTATGGATGAATTGAACACTGATAGCCGCCTGAACTCGTTGTAAGGCTTTGAGAATTGGCGCAATTTTAACAAAGTTAGGTCTCGCACCTGCAATACACATTAATTTTGATTTTGGCATACCTAAAATCCCTCTGGTATGGAATATTCCCTATATTACATAGTTTCATGTATATGCGCATTTAGCAATATTATGGAAAACAGAGAGTTAGGTTTAGTACATTTTACTAACTAATTTTTTTATTTGACGATTCAGTTTTTAAGGACAATGCTTTTTTTACATTATGCAGTGCTTTAGCTGAAACCACATCTTGTGACTCTAGTTTACTAACATATGCTTGTGACACTCCAAGCATAGTCGCTAAAGCCTCTTGGGTTACATTGGCATTTATACGCGTCAAGGCCACTGGATTTGATACATAGTCATCTGCTATGAAAGGGACATAATCACTATCTGATAAGATTTGTTCAATTTGAGGTTTTAACGCCTCATAAGCATGAATCGGTAAAAGCACATACTCTGCCTCACCTTTAATTGATTTAATAATTTGTAAATTCATTTGTATACATCCCCTCTAACGCCAATTTTATCAATTGAAATAATTTTCACCTTATCATCTCGAGAAAAAATGACTCGCCATGCTCCAACTCTCATTCGGTAAGCTTGGACACCTTTTAACTTTTTTATGTCTAATTCTTGGCTTTCCGGGTTTCTACCGAGCCGAACAATCTGCTCTGTAAGGAATGGGCATGTAATAACTTATGGGTTTAGCGCTCAGTAAGCTGGCATATTTAGATGGAACGATTGAGGCAAAATGC
>CAZWHY010000029.1:0-44351 GCA_964633725.1 Uncultured Candidatus Berkiella sp. | reverse complement strand
AGGTCAGGCTCGTTTTGATAAGTAATGTTGGCACTCTTAAGCATTACAAAACCTTTCGCCAGCCTTTCTGGGTAAGCCTTCTCAATGAGAACGTTGTAAAGGTCAGGCTCGTTTTGATAAGTAATGTTGGCACTCTTAAGCATTACAAAACCTTTCGCCAGCCTTTCTGGGTAAGCCTTCTCAATGAGAACGTTGTAAAGGTCAGGCTCGTTTTGATAAGTAATGTTGGCACTCTTAAGCATTACAAAACCTTCGGCCAGGATTTCTGCATTATTTGAATCAGAATAATTCTTCTTGGTAAGAGCGTTGTAAAGGTCAGGCTGGTCTTGATAAGTAATATTGGCTTTATTAAGCACTACAAAACCTTTGGCCAGCTCTTCTTCAACTTCTTCAGAATCGCTCAGAACTTTTTTAAAATAGCTTTGATAATCACCACTCTTAATTTTGATCAGTCTTTCGACATAAATACCATTCAACATGACTTAAAATCATCCTACAAAACCTTACAGAGTCATAATCATAACTTTCCCTGTGCTTGCCGTCTATAAAGGCAAGCCATGATTCTGATGGCGCGGTGAGTTGAGCGGGTAAATGGCAAATAATATTCCCCGAAACCCAACCCCAACGTGAAGTACCAGTAAATAATTATTAGTGCTAGACGTCAAACATACGCTTGCTAATACACGCATTGCTGAGAAAAACATCTCCATCTATAAGCTGCAGCATGCTTTTTTTGGCACATCAGAAAGAAAAGCCTCAAAAAATCAGAAAAGACAAAAGATGCAGCTAAACCTTTAGAGCCTGAGAGTAAACGTGCTGCCTCTAAAGATCAGGGGCGCTTGAGTGTAGATGATTATATTGATATTGAAACGGTCAATGTCGAGCACACTGAATATAAAGCTGGGCAAGAATATCCTGAGCTTTGCAGTGGTAGATTATGGCTTGTTTCTCCAGGTAATATTGTTAAAATTACTGGACAGGGTTTCGCCAAAGCAACGAAATATGTACAGAAGAAATTGCGGTGTGGGTTATGCGGCCATGTTGCTGACGGGATCGATGTTAAACATCACACAATCTTTTTTAAAGAAAACGTATTTCAGACAGATATCTGGATGTGTGATGATTGTATTTAACTTCACAGCCTATATATTACAGAAATAGGCCTATTGTAATTAACGAACAATAAAAAAATAATAGGGAATTAAATTGCTTAGTATTATTATTCCAACATTTAATGAAGGAAAAAATAACTTCTTACCAGCCATACTAAAGTCACTTGCACCCTTTGCGAATCAAAACGCTATAGAGGTTATTTGTGTGGATAGTAATAGTTGTGACAATACTTGTGCCATTATTGAAGATTTTCCAGTAACTTTAATTCAAATTGAACACATAAGCCGTGGTGCAAGGATGGATGCAGGCTTAAAGGCAGCAAAGGGCAATAAAATTTTATTACACCACCCAAGAACCTTACTAAACCCTGAGGGAATTGAATATTTAATAAACAACGATATTACTGGGTGGGGTGGCTTTACTCATTGTTTTGATCATCCACATCCTATGTTGCGCTATATTTCATGGTATTCAAATCAAGTTCGATTGAAAAAAAAGAGTATTGTATATCTAGATCATTGTATCTTTATGAGCCGCAGTCTTGCAGATTATTTATCATCCATTCCCCATATGCAGATCTTTGAAGATACAGAGATTTCCTATAAACTTCGAGAAAAGCAAAAGGCAAAGCTTTTGCCATTCAAAGCCAAGACTTCAGCTATTCGTTTTATTGAAAATGGCATATTCAAGCAATATTGTTCGAATCAAATATTGAAAGTTTGTCACAAACTTGGCGTTGCTGACACCCGAATGAATACCTATTACGAAAGGAACATTGCGCTAAATAGCAATATATCTGAAGTAAACCAATCCCGTGACTGAGATCAGTAATGTGACTGGCCTGCTCGACAAAATTTAATAGACTAAACTCATTTTAATTAGGTGGGGCAGTTGAGGAGAAAATTATTAACACTTCAAAATCTGTTAATATGCATAGAGTGATACAGAGTTTAGGTATGGTAAAAAACATATAAAACAGTATGTTATTTCAAGGAAGAAAATGGAAACTGGCCCCTATCGTCTATTTGATGATGAAAATTTTGTCTATATCTTTCAACATTGCGCGCACTTCATTGCAAGTGTAAATCTTTTTGAAGAAAATGATAAAGAAGCAGACCAAAAAATAACCTCTGCATCACTCTTACTGTTGAAACAAACCTGCCATGAGTGCTTGCAACTCTTTAATGATTTAAATAAAGACTGGGTCACAATAAATGACGCCAAGCTAAATACAGGAATAACGGGGATCGCTTATTTAATTGATAAATTTAAAGAAATCATGGAAACAGATGTGGCGCAACTTGATATTGAGGCCAAGAATAAAAGTTTACCCGGCATAGTTAACCGTTTAGGGTTAATAAGCGAGACGTTTATTTTACATCGGGAAAGACTCGCCGATAAAAAACAAGATGTTTTCTTACTCCAATTTGATCATTTATATAAAAATTTGCAACGTTCCGCTCAACATTTTATAAGAGAGATAACAAAAAAAGAAGATGATGAACTTAAAGACATTAAAAGGGCGCCGGAAAGATAGGTGCGTGTTTGAGAGTGTGTTGGCCCTGAAGATCGCCGTATTGCGCATTATTTTTGAGAGGTACATGCTTGGAGGTTCTATTGCAAACTCGGTCGATTTACTGTGCGTTCCCTCAAGGATCCCCTGATGTTTTTACCTTTTAACATTCTCCAATATTAGAAAAATAATGAGACTATATAGCCATTTTGGTGACATCAAAAACATTTGTTGGTGCCCGAACGTCTGCGCGAGAAGTGGTTTTGTATTGATGTTTAAAGTGCTGATATTTTCAGCACTTTAGGTTTTATGCGGCAGAACTGACTTTCTTTACATTCTATCCGTTATGCTGTACAAAAAGGCAACGATAGTTACATTCAGGGTCTGCTAAGGATTTAGTGGCCTGACCAATAAAATATTTTGGTTTGAAAATGGAGTTACAATGCTAAAGCCGCCTTCTAGCACGGGGTCTGCATGGCCTCTCAAAAAGTACACATCATTTGACACATATAAGATTCTACAATTAGCACAATATTTTATCAGTGCGAACACAATAGATATTTATATAAAAACTGCTGATGAAGATACGCTTAAATTTTTAGAGTATGCTGTGCAGACCTTTCAGCCTTCCTCTTGGGTAGCGAATGATTTGATTCCAGAATTTGAAAAACATATTAGGCAGATATTTGAGGAAATCAATTCGTCTGGTCATGAAGAAAGCTCTGCTGAAGAGCGAAGTAAAGGTAAACAAAAAGAAAAAGAAGAACATCCTCGCGCTTCTGAACTTGTCTCTAAACCTGCTGACCTGCGTCCCATTTTTGATGCACCAGTTATATTTTCCCAGCCTTCCAGCGAAAATTCTATAGGAAGTGTATCCGATGCATCAGGAGAGGGCGCCTTGTTGAGAGCATTAACGTTTGATTTAAAGATGGTGTCATTAGATGATGAGGAAGAGGTCTCTTCCAATTTGGTTGTACCAAAAATAGCTAAAATGCCCACAGAAGTTGAATGGTCTGTATTAGTAAAGCTTGCTTTTAAAGATTGTCAGGTATTAGACGAAGATAGTAAAGATGCAACGGCGGCATGGAATGTATTAATTGACGAGCTAAGCCAACTCAGCCAGTTTTATTTAAATCATATCAAGGATTTAGGTGATAAAGCGATGGTGCAATTTGATTCGAAACATGCCGGCTCTGTTCTCACGCATTTCATCGGCCAACTTGTTGCAATGGGAAAAATACAATCTGCTGAAATAATACATTTGTATTTACATCTTATGAAAAAAGCTTATGATAAAAGTGAGATCAATAATCTGGATTCAAACAAAGTTGGGCTCGCATTAGCCGCCACTATAGGCTATGGATTAAACATTATAGGGTATTTGCGAAATGAAGACATTGATTGTGTTCTTGGTTCTGATCTTGTTCTGGAAAGAGATACGACTAAAAATCAACTTGGTTTTTTAAAATGCTTCCTCAAAGGCCTACTTGAGCTTAAAATCTTCAATTCTCCTTTTGATGTGAGTAATTATGCGCATTTAAAACAAAAGGATTTTACTGCAATGCGACGGGATGTGGCTAACGCATCCATCGGTGTTTATTTAGGACGTAACATATCTCCAAGAGACGTGTCAGGATTAGTTCAGATTCCTGGTAATGTAGAAATATATAACTCAGAAGCTGAAGTGTCCGCGTATCAAGCTGAGTGTTCAAAATCACAAGAGACTAAATCCCCCAGATCTTTAAACAAGTCAATTCTGACTAGACGCAGTTCATCGTCAACTTTGCACAAATTATTTAGTGGTAAACAAAAAAAATCAAAGCAACCAGATAGCGATGAGAGAGAAAAAACTGGAGAATCGAAAATGCCAGTTCAACGTTTAGATAGTTCTGGGGGTATGCCTGGCACACCAAGAAGGACAACACTTTTGGTGACGCAATCGCCACGCAGTTTGAGAGACAAACATAAAAGCTTTGTTCATGCTCGGGAAGATTTAAATACGTCTGGTGATAATAGTCCCAGAGTTGATAGAAATGCTGAATTTCGACATGGAGGTGGTATCTTCTCTCCTAGATTGCTCTTACCACTATATGAAATACATCCTCTAGACACGTCAACATCTGCCCCTAATAGTGAAAGGCAGCCTCATCAATCTAAAAAAGAAAAAGATAAAGGGAAAAAACGGCTCTAGGCGCCTTGAAAGCGCCTCAGATTTGGCGGTCAAACTGAGAGAGTGTTTAAATAAGTGTGTGTGTCCTAAGCTATGAGGGACGCCTAACGATATCATTTGTAACACCTGTATAAATCGTACCATTTTTTTTGTTTGCAAGAATATAGATATATGCGCTCATCAAGATTTTATCCTGGATGCCAGGCCAATAAGAGTAACTAATTCGCAACGCTCACAAGTTGCTTTCTTACTTCAATTTGATCATTTATATATAAATTTGCAGCGTTCCGCTCAACATTTTATAAAAGAGATAACAAGAAAAGAAGATGATAATCTTAAAGAAATTAAAAGGGCGCCGGAAAGATAGATTGACTTTATATATATTTAGTGTCTGATATAGTCGTCGCGGTATGAAGATAAGGCAGTGAGAATGTTTAAATAATAAAATTGAACAAGATCACCGTAATATAGAAGGTATTATTCAAAAATGTTGGGTTTCAAAAACTTTGATTCTGGTCAAAGCACTGTAGCCGGAATCGAATGGGTGGCAATGTTGAAGAAAAGCCATATGAAGAACAATATGTTTAGTGCTTATACCTGCAGGGAGATTTTTCGTCCTGGCTGCGTAAAGCAGGAGTGCGTTTAAATTTTTTATTAGCCATTTTATACTTTGCGACAAAACCCTATGGAGACCTATAGATCCTTCCGCTTGATATCGATTAAGGGATTTGTCCATTAGTAGAGATAGTTGCATTAAGTGTAGCTAAACTTTTTTCTCTAAGTTTTTCACAAAACATTCTGCGAGTTGGCGTGATTTTATATCCTGAATATTCTTTATCGTTTAAATAAATTTTATATTGTGCCAATCTCTGGTAATTCCATATCGATTGTATGGCTGGTTGTTCCTCAAGTTCTTCTAACCTTAAAGCAACCGTCTCTTTTACATCTTCATATTTACTTGTATCTTTGTACTTGATTAACAACGAATGTAATCTCTTTTTTTCCTGATCTCTCAACTCTTGAGCGAGTGCTTCCATTTCAATTTGATCTTTTTCATAGTATTGCAATAGTTCTGGATCATTTTTAATAAGGGGCTTCCAATATCGTAAATCCTCAAAGTTGAAACGTCCGTGTGCAAAAGAGTAATCTGTATTTGGCTTGCGTGAATCAATAATCAATTTTTCAACATCTTTATACGGAGCCATTGTCCACGTGAGTATACCGGGCTTCCAAATACTATCTACGACGTATCTTAGACGAGCGATTACCCCGACCATCTCAGGTGAATTATAAAATCCTTTCGTATAAATAAGTGATTTTCCAGGTTTTAAAAATTTATTCGCTCTATTAAGATCGGTATCTTCCGCACCCGTCCAATCCCTAACTAACTTAATGCGCTCTTTGAAGTCTTTGTTAGTCTTGTCTATTGTGTCACTTAAAACATCTTGATAATTTGGAAAATTCAACTGTGATTTAACTTGAGGAGGGAGAAAGCTATCGATCGGATAATCTGCATCTGGGCAGCCAACAGAGCCGACAACAGCATACTTAAATGACGGAAAGTTATCTAATATATCATCATAAACAATCTTTTGCTGTAATCTAAACATCGTACCACCGATGTCTGCTAAAATATAGCGTATGCCAATCGGGTCAGTTTGCGGGGCATGAATATTTTTTTCCTTTAACTTTCTTAGTAGAATTTTTTTGGGGAGTGGTTTGTAAATTTTGTTTGTTTTGGCATTTTCAAGGAATTTTTTGAAATTTGTTTTTTCATTTCCTGCTAATTTCCCATTGTGTGAACCATAATAGCCAGGCCAAACAAAATAGTTATCCCAAATATAACGGATACGATTTTTTCCATTCTCTATGTATTTTTCACCTGCTTGCGTATAAGCAGTGTGGCACCCCAAACAAAACTTGGGGTTTTTTAAGATGCTTAACTTTTTATCATGAGAATCACTATTTTTAAATTGTAAAAGATAAAGTTCTAATTCCCTGAGGTTTTCGTTATAGGAAATGACTTCCATAGCTGTGTCAGAGTAATTATCTTTTGGATTGCCTGAAAATGCTAAAATAGAATTATTCATCTCTAGTAGAATTCTAGGATTCTCATGATCAATATGTAGATTTTCAAAGTTTGAACCAAAAGACTTATATATGGCATGAAAAATATCAGGGTATTTATATTTTTCGTCTAGTGAGTCTTTTTCAGAATGCCATTTGGTAATTAAGCTAGAGATAGACTCTATGTTATTTTTCCCAACAAAATCTTTGATAAAGTTGATATCAGCGTTATCTGAGAAAGGTTTATTATTCGCAACCGAATATTCAATGCCAGTAAAATGAATTTTTTTGTTTTTGCAGTATTTAGAAATAGCCTCTAAATGCCTTAATGAGTCATCAATTAGAATTATCCTTGAGGGTTTAAAGTCAATATAATTTAAAAATTTATCTAATATTTCGTCCTTTCCCCAATTCGCCGAAAAAACGACCCCTTGACTAAACAGTGATGGCCCGTATTTTTGTATTTTGGGTTCCTTCAAAATTCTGTCTTTATGTTTTGGAAATGACCAAGAGAAATCAATACCTAATTTTTCAAGCTGATTAATCCGCCAGTCTTTCATAGAATTAATGTTGCCCCAAGGATCTGTCCCCAAAAATGTTAGCGCAATAGTTTTAATATTTCGCTCCTTGAGCGACTGAATGGCTAATGGCATTTCAGGGCTTACCAATGAATAAGTTGAATTTAAATAAACCTCACTTTGTTTGCGATCACTATCGGATTCTGAGCTAGCGTTATCTTCGATTTTCTTTAGTGATTCTTTTAATGTTTCTTTATTGTCGGGGTGGAATAAATCACCCTCTGGGTAAATTAACGTATAATCAACATCAAATATTACTAGTGTTTCTTTATCTGAGGATTCTAAAGTGCTTTTTAATATATCAAAATTATTTACTTTAGTTATGTTTGCCAGTACAAAAGAAGGAAACAGTAAAATCAAGTATGCAGTAATAGGAAAAATTGGCCGCATTTCAGTTCCTTAATTTTCAATGTTTTTATATATAAATTCTTTGCTAATTGTAATTTCCGCATGTTTTTTATTTTCTAAGTTATATATACCAACTTTCCATCTGTCCTTTAATTGTTCAACTATTGCAAAATAAAAGTTCTTAGAATAAAAGAACTGATCAACACCTTTGTCAAGCTCCGGGAACTCATTATTTTCTTCTTGCCTAAGTTTGCTCCTTATGATTTCTGGATCATTCTTCGTGCCACCAGACCCCAATACCAATTGTGGGGGTCTATTATCTTTGAAACTGATAGCTTCATATATATGGAAATGCCCGGACAGGATTAACTTAATATTCTCATGTAGCTTGCCCAGTTTTGTTTTTGACAAAGCAAAGGGGAGCAATTCCCCTCCCGAAACAACTGTATCATCTGATGGCAAATAGGACATAGCCCAAAATGGTCTATGTGAAATTAATATCACATTTTCATACTGTGCAGCAAGTTCATTTACTCTATCGAGTTCTATTTGAAAATATTTGGTGGCATCAGGGTCTGGGGCGATACCTTTATAACTTCTTGGCATATCCCCACTGTCCATAATTATCAGTGCAACAGCTTCATTAATGGGAATAACATAGGACCTGGTATTCTGGATACACCTATCATTCTTTACATATTCATCTGACAACGCTTGAGGACTCAAAAAATAGAACCATCCATCACCCCCTCTACTACAAACTTCATGATTGCCTCTTGCAAATACCCAAGGTGTGCTTAACAGTAATTGCCTGGCAGGTTTAAAAAAATCAGCTTCCCATGTTTTCCAATTATCCCCTGTTGGACCATTACAACCAGCGTTATCATTAGGGCAAGCTTGTTCACGATAAAAATAGTCTCCTAAATGTATCACTAGATCAGGATTATGAGAAGAAACATTATTGATTAACTTTGGAAATGGCCAAGGCGGGCCATAACCTGAGACAGCATTACAATTTTGAATGGAATTATTCTTTACTCTACAACCAGTATCGGCTAACACAGCAATTTTTTTGTAGTTTGTTTTTTTGTTGTTTAACTTGATATCCTTTAATGAAATATTTACTTGATCATCGCTGATGGGGTGAATGCATGATGTGACTTCGCTATATTTTTGAGGTTTATTATCTTTCAATGATGGCTGCATTTTAATCAACTTTCCATTCACTTCAATTTGAGGGCATTCATTTTCACTTGTAATAGCTTTTACTTCTTTTACATTGTTTTCACCAACCGTAATCCATATGTAAGGTGAGTCTTGATTATTTTTGTTCTGATTATAAGAGTGACTAAATTCCCATAGGGCAATTGATCTATTGAGTTCATCGAGCACGGTTCTCAATTCGGGTCTATCACTGGGAAGATTGGCTAGCATCAAATTTAATACATTATACTCTTGTATATTTAAATTGAGTTCAGATTTGAATAAGGCACCGAGGGCATAGATGTCTGACTTCTTTGAGTAAGTATAGGGCTCATTTTTGATTTCAGGTGCTTGCCTATAGGGATGTGATCTGCCTCTTGATAGTGGCGTGATGAGTGTTCCATCTTCACCTAACAATCTTGTTATCCCAAAGTCAATGGTTGATATTTGAATTTTATCTTCATTATAGTCAATCATGAAATTTTCAGCATGGATATCTCTATGCACAAAATTATGATCATGAACTTTTTTTAGAGCAATAGCTGCTAATTTTGCAACTTGCAATTTAAAGGCTTCATCTTTCATTTTCTCTGGGTTGTTTTTTATAAATTGACGTAAGTCCTCCCCGGGAATCAATTTTTGGATTAAATATCGTATACCAATGAATTCATTTCCCCATTTCCCAATTTTAAATTTACCTGTTTCCTTAGTAAAAGAACCAATAAACAATCCAAGTTTTTCCATAATCATTAGTTCTTCATCAATTGAAGCATCGTCTGAGCTCTTAGGCAATTCAGAATCAACCAGTCTCGTAATACCCTCTACTTTTAATGCATATTTATTACCAACCTCATTTTCAATGAGCATAACTTCCCCATAGCCACCTATCCCCAAAAAACCTTCTCCATGTCGATCTACACCTTCTCCATACAAATTACCAATAATATAAAGAGAATCATCAATGACAATAAAGGAGTGGCTGAGTGGTGGGGAAAAATTTCCTTTATCAATTTTATATATCTTTCCTAGTCTTTTATTCTTTTTTATATATTTTTTAGCTGTGGCAATATCATAATTAGAAGCTTTGTCAAAAAGTAGAATCTCTGGCTTAATAAGTGACAGATTTTTCTGATTATAATCAATATTTTCGTCATTATCAGGATATTTTGGTTGTGCAGAAGCATAGATATCATGAGCTAACAGTGTACAAAAACATAGCAAAACCAATGACGTAATTGCAATGATAGCGTTTCTGTATCTAATGATTCCATTATTTTGGAGTTTCATGATTTTACCGTTTAAAATTCACATAAACTATATAAAGCTACAATTTTTTGTTGTTAGCTATACAAATATAAACATATCCATGAGTATATCAATTTATACTCTAGTACAAACAGATCAGGGGTGTCCATTTTTTGCGTGTAGAGCATGAATATATTTTGCAAGCAACATAAACTATATTAAACTTACAATATACTTAATTGTGAATTTGAATTGACTGGTTAAAGTAAACTTTCTATAAGAAAAGGGTTTAAGGAAGCATCGTGCTGAGGAGCTTTGCCCATGCTTAAAAAAAACTGTCTATTTATACTGGTACTTTTTTGTGTGATAGTACCAAACGTAAGCCAAGCAAATGCCATGAAAATATTAGCTATTTCTTCAGCGTTACACGAAAAATCATCTTCAGAAAAGTTAGTGGATTTTATATTGCAGTCTAATAAAGATAAAAACTTGTTCTATGAAAAAATAGAACTAAAAAGGTTTTCCGCATCAAATATTAAAGTTGATTTAGATTTGATTGAAAAGCAAGGTCTCCCCAAATCTATAGAAGCATTATCTGGAGTGATTTCCAGTTCTGATGCAATTATTATTTGCACACCAGAATATAATGGCTCTTTTCCAGGCCGACTAAAAAGTGTTTTAGATTTAGTATCTATGCATAACAGGGATGCTTTTACAGTCAAACCGATGCTGCTCATCTCCACATCATCTGGAAAATATGGAGGGATCAAAGCTATCATGCACCTGCAACAGCCTTTATTTACCCTAGGAGCTATTGTGTATCCAAAGCTGGTAGCTGTTCAGTCAACAAAAGAAGGCTTTGATGAAACGGATATGAACTATCTACGATATATACTTGAAGAATTTAAAACATTTACCAAACGGAACCAAAAACAGTGTTTAGAAAAATGCACGTAGCGCTTTTCATTTTTACATATCTCATTTTCATCCCTTTAACTTTTGCGGATGTTAATATTGTTATTTTCGGTGGCAAAGGCGACTTAGCTATGCGTAAATTATACCCGGCAATTTATAATATTCAACAAAATCAACTAATTGATACAAAAACTCGAGTCATTGCTATAGACTTAGCTCAAGAATCAACAAAAGATTTTCAAAGTCAACTATTACAATCTTTCGAAGAAAAGGGACTAGATTGTCAAAAAACTGAAACTTGTTTGAATTTTATACAAAATACGGAGTATATTCATGGTGATTTACTTACCGACGAACCTTATCGATCTATGCAAAAATTATTTAACCAATTGAGTGAAAAAGAGCATGAGACAATATATTTTTTCTCAACGTCATTTATTTTGTTTGGTCAAATTTCACATAGACTGGGCAAAAACAACTTGATAAACTCTCGTTCAAAAGTGATCGTAGAAAAACCATTAGGCATCGATCTAAAAAGTAGTCAGATGATTCAAAGAACATTATTAGAAAATTTTACTACGAATCAAATCTATCGAATTGATCACTATCTTGCGAAGTCCCTCGTGCAAAGTATCTTAACGTTTAGGTTTAAAAATCCATTATTTGAGGATGTTTGGAATAACAAATATATTGATAAAGTTGAAATTAATGCTTTCGAAACACTTGGTATTGAGAAGCGCGCTGCCTTTTATGATAAAGTTGGAGCTCTAAGAGACATGGTTCATAGTCACTTGTTACAGTTACTCACTTTAATGGCAATGGAAGAACCTAAAGATTTCTCGGCTGAATCAATACAACTAAAAAAGGTAGAACTCCTTAAGAAGATTCAACCCATTACAACGGAAAATTTTAGCAACCAAATCCAAATGAAACAATATGCTGGCTATCAATCTGAACAAGGTGTCCCTATAGGATCACTCACTGAAACCTATGTTAAAATAAAACTATTTATTGATACACCTAGATGGAAGAATGTACCATTTTACATTACAACCGGAAAAAAAATGCCTAAAAAGGAAACTGAGATTTTTGTAGACTTTAAAAGAGATGAATTAGGGTTTGATAATGATTTATATATAGAAATTGATCCGACAATTGCTATCAAGCTCAGTGTAAACGTCTTGAATCCAGCCGATAAGAAAAAGGTACTTTCTGTCTTATTGACCACGGATGATACCTCAAGTATTTCGAATTGGAAACTGAAGGACTATGACAGGCTAATTTATGATGTAATACAGGGGGACAATACATTATTTGTCTCTCAGCCTGAGATTGAAGCAAGTTGGCGATGGATAGATAACATTAGCCGACTGAAAAAAGAGTTAAATTATATTCCAGAAAAATATTAAGACGAATATAAATCATGTAAATAAGGCATTGTTGTGCGAAAAATATGATTGTTGGGAATTAGGGGCTAGCTACATAACAGGGTCAGGTCTGTCATAGATATATTAACGGCTAATATTAATATGTAAAACTCGAGACTTGATCTGACTCATCCTGTATATAAACTATAGTTAAATAAACGAGTTTAACTAGAAAAAGTACAGGAGTATCATATTTGGTTTGAAGCTTTACAATCTATGCTTTAGCCCTTTTTATAAGAAGCGCTTTACCTTTAGTGGGTAATTCAGCATGTGTTTTTTCCAACTCATCATTAAACTCATTTGTCAGCCTACCTTTGCCTGATTCATGTTTTAGCATTTCTTGTAAAGAGTTGCCCAGAGAATTTATATATCTGGGGTGTTGTTTTTCTTCTGTATATTGATTTAATAGTACTGCTTGCTTTTCAAAGCAAGTTTTCAAGCTTATTGAGTCAAAGTTTCTCATGAGAATATGTCCTTATATTCTTATTTATGTCAGGTTATCGTCATGAGAACAAGCCAATCAACTCTATTATGAAAAATATCTTTTTTACCTTCGATAGCCGAGATGATAGCTGGCTAATCTATCTTCCTGAAGCTCTTGAGCCCGCATTGCGTATCCATTGTTCTGATATACTATGGGCATTGCGTGAGGGGGGTACATAATATCTTCTTCAATATTTTTTGGGTGGAGGATATCATGAAGGAGATTCAATCTTTCATATTCTGAATTTAGCTTTTTAAAAGCAAGCTCTTTGATATCACTTGGGGTTGATGGATGCTCAAGTAGTGTTTTAAGGTAATATGGATCCTCAGCTTGATAGGCCACTTTGAAAAGTTCTTTCATTTTTTCTGTGGAAATTTGTAGGTGACCATTTAATAATTTTTCAAATAATATATGGTTGTTGTTTTTCATTGCTAAGATAAGGATATCTGCAGTGACAGGAAATGTATGGATGACTGCGCTGTAAAACAGTATTCTTCTTCCCGCTGTCATTTCTTCAGCTTCTCGATTTTTGAGCTCATTTTCAAGTGCTTGATAATTTTTTAAAGCGAGTTCTTGTAGTATCGTCTGTTCATCCACACCAAACATATACTTCGAAATACTGCTATAAACTTGGACGATCTGATTAAAAAAATTTCCTATCATGTTTTTACTCACTTTACTTTAAACGTAAGTTATAATGATAACACAACATGGGTTTTAAAAAAGTAATACATACAGGATAATGGATAGGGGGTAGTGTCTTGTAGATAAAGAGAGGAGCTGGTCGCTAGATATTTTCTGCATCAAAAGAGACGAGTATTTAAACAGAGCTTATTAGCTGTAGCTGCTGATGTTGGTGCTTTAATAAGTCCGTTATTTGTTCTCTGATTTTTTGCATGCTTATATTTTGGATCAAATCTGTCATTTGTATCATTTTCAGATTTTTGAAACCACAGGGGTTAATGTATTGGAAGGGCGTCAAATCCATGTCGACGTTTAGACTTAATCCGTGATAGCAGCGGCCTTTTTTAACTCGTAAGCCTAAAGAGGCGATTTTTTGGTTGTCTACATAGATACCAGGGGCTTTGTCGATGCGGTGTGCTGTAATATCGTATTGCCCAAGCAAATCAATTACAATATTTTCTAAAAGGCAGACTATTTGACGTACGCTGATGCCCAAAGCCTTTAAGTCCCACAATACGTAAACCATGAGCTGGCCTGGGCCGTGATAAGTCACTTGGCCACCGCGGTCGCTTTGAACAATGGGAATATTGTTAGGATTGAGTATGTGCTCTGGTTTGCCTGCTTGGCCTTGGGTAAACACAGGCTCGTGTTCCATCAGCCAGACTTCATCTTTTTGCTCACTACCACGTTCTAATGTGAAATCCCGCATAGCATGAAATACGCTCTCGTAAGGCTGAGGCGGGTGATATGCACGAATGAAAAGATTTTGTTGTGGCATGGTTTAAATTTAATTTATAGAACAAACAATACTTTAGGATTTTTGCTTAGCTCTGTATAGGCCGCATCTAGTTGCTCTTGTGATTGAGCTTCAATGGTAACAGAATAAGATAAATATTTCTTATTTTTACTATTTTTAAGTGTAATTGCCCCTTCACTCATTTGTGGGAAGTGTTTGTTTAGGATAACAACCACCTCCCCTTCAAATGCGCCATTGGCTTTACCAATGATTTTAAACGTAAACTGACATGGAAAGCTCAGTTTAGTTGACGATTCAACGTCGGGCATTAAGAATCCTTAGGCTTTAAAATTTTATGGATGCCCAGACTAACATAATCTTGGAACTGCATCCAAATTGTGCCTTTCTGAACATTTTCTAGAGAAATTACAGGTCTTTCTGCAATCAAAGTGTCGCCTAGTTTTACGGTAAGTGTGCCTTGTAAAGTGCCTTCTGTAACCGGTGCACGCATACTGTCTGCTGCAATATGTATTTTAGCGTCTAAATTGTTGTATTCACCATGAGGAATTGTAATATATAAGTCATCTGTAATGCCTAAGCTGACTTTCTTTTGTGTACCCATCCAAATACGAGGATTCTCGATAGCTTGTCTGGCAGGGAAGAGTCGATGTGTTTCATAGAATCTAAAACCATAACGTAGTAACTGTTGTGTGCTTTGTGTGCGCTCTGTGTCACTACCTGCCCCAACAACGATTGAGATAAGGCGCATATCATCTTTTTCACCTGATGCCGCTAAACAATAGCCAGCAGTACTAGAGTGGCCTGTTTTGATGCCATCAACGTGTGGGTCTCTCCAAAGCAGTCTGTTACGATTACGCTGTTTGATATTATTAAACGTAAACCATTTTTGGGAATATAAAGAATAGCTCTCTGGAAAATCTCGGATAACCGCTTGTGCCAAAGCATTTAAATCTCTTGCTGTGGTGTAGTGGTTATCAGCAGGCATACCTGTTGCATTCTCAAAGTGGGTTTCAGTCATACCCAATTGTTCGGCATATTGGTTCATCAGTTCAGCAAAAGCCTCTTCTGTACCGGCGACATATTCTGCTATGGCAACAGAAGCATCATTGCCTGATTGAATAATAATGCCCTTGAGCAAGTCGCCAACCAGGACTTTTTTGCCACTTTCGATAAACATTCTTGAGCCTTCTGTCTTCCAGGCTTTTTCAGAAATACTCACTTCATCTTGTTCGGTGATGCGACCATGTTTGAGCTCTTGGTCAACGACGTATACGGTCATCATTTTTGTGAGGCTAGCTGGGTCGATTCTTTGATTAGAATTTTTCTCTGCCAGAATTTTATTGGTATGAAAATCTGTCAAGATGTAGGCTTCTACATTTAGATCAGGCGCACTGGGTACGCTAAGCGCCAAAGCCAGTGTGGGGATCAAAAACAAGCAGATCCCTTTGAGTAACACTATAAATTTATTCATGTCAGTTGCCCCACGAAGTATTGAGAATGATCAAATTTGAACTTAAAAATTTGGTATACAGCTTTTACCAAGCGATTACTATAAATAATAGTTTAACATAAGAAATTAAACTTACATATTTTATCAAATTGTTAAAATAAAGTTAAAATAATATATAATTTGTCGCATCGCAAAAAACTTTACTTATTCATACACTATTTTTGTGTTTACAATAGCAAGGTTTGCTAAGTCTTTTTTTAGCTGCTTCGCTTCCTTCATTGTTTTCAGCGGTCCCACTTTGACTTTATATAGAGTGGAAAATTTCTGCGGAGAAATAATTTTAACCAAAGATTTGTTGATACGCTCTAAAGCTTGGGCATTAGAAGCTATTTTGTCTGCATTATTTTTATTTCTAAAGGCGCCAAGCTGTACATAAAGCGGTTTTTGGTAGTTTGCTTTTGATGCGACAACTTTGGCTGATTTCTTATGCCGATATTTTTTGTATTCTTTGGGATCGATGACTGTGACTAATACTTTGGCTGTCCCGGTATCATAGACGCCTAGTTTTTTGGCTGCGGTATAAGAGAGATCGATTAGGCGATCATCCACAAAAGGACCACGATCGTTGATTTTGACAATGATTTCTTTGCCGTTACTTAGATTTTTGACTTTAGCGTAAGTCGGTAAGGGCAAAGATTTATGAGCGGCTGTCATTGCAAACATATCATAGGGTTCGCCGCTGGATGTTCTGCGGCCATGGAACTTACGCCCATACCATGAGGCGGTGCCTTTTTTCTTGTAACCCTTATTAGAAGTTAAGACGTGGTATTTTTTGCCAAATACCTTATAAGTTTTAGGGTTGCCATAACGGCTAAAAGGCTCAGCTTTAGGAACTGCGTTTGGTACTTTGGAGACATCACGCTGAACCAGGGGAGGGCCGTCACCTTCTGCACCTGTTTTTTTCTTTGGGAAGAGGGTACAGCCTGACATGATTGTACATATAATCACTGTGCAGGCAATTTTGTATCCATTCATGCGTATTTTTTGCATTTTTCAACCTATAAATTTGAACTATTCGATCCTTTATTATTAGTATTATAGGCTGTTTTGATAGATTGACTAAGTTGGTGCACTGCCATAGCATAATGATTGCTGCGATTATAACGAGTAATCACGTAGAAATTCTTCAAGCCTAACCAATGTTCTGCAGTATTTTCTTCTTCTAATGAAATTAAAGCAAACTTAGTTTTGTTTAATTTTTTGTTAATTGATTCGCTATTTTTTAGCGAGATGCCAGATTTTTGTAGCTGTTTTAAGTTATAAGTCGGTTTAGGGGAGGTTCTGCTGGTTTTGATATTTTTATAAGCCTCCCCAGATACGTTGGCTGGGAATACAACCGCTTCATCGGTTTTCCAACCGGAGCGCTTGAAGTAATTCGCAATACTGCCAATACTATCATCGGTGCTATTGAGCAGATCTCTTTCGCCATTTTGATTAAAGTCGACGGCATAATGTCTGTAACTACTGGATATAAATTGAGGTTTACCCATTGCCCCTGCATATGAGCCTTTGATAGTGGTGGGATCCCATTTTTCTTCTTTAGAGAGCAAGAAGAATTGTTCTAACTCTGATTTGAAAAATTTAGAGCGGGGTGGGTAATCAAATGATAGTGTGACTAAAGAGTCTATCACTCTGTCTTTGCCAGCATATTTTCCGTAATAAGTTTCAACTCCAAGAATTGCGACAATAATTTCTTCAGGTACACCATATTTTTTTTTCGCAGCGGCTAGCATATCTTTGTTGTTCTTCCAAAATTCTACGCCAGCTTGTATACGGCTTTCTTTTAAAAATATTTTTTTATATTTATACCAAGGCAAGCTTTCAGCTGGCTTTGACATGGATTGAATAATTTTAGGTTGGAGTTTAGCATCGCTTAACCAGGATGTTAGTTCTTGCTCATTAAACTTATGTTTCTTAACCATGTGCTGGATAAATTCACCCGTCTCTGGTCGTTCCATTAATGGTATAGATTCAGCTGCAACGACGGATAAAGAAAGTGCGGCGGTGCCTACAAAGAAGAAATTTTTGACCATACCCATAGTTAACACCCTGCCTTGATTGTATTTTTAAAATAAGATATCCTTCAATATATACTAGTATATTGATACCTTGTCTATCCTAGTAAAATGACGAGTGTAGGAATGTAAAGCTATATTTTTAGATTGTTAGCGCTTTGTAACAAGATACGTTATCCTTTAGGTATGTGTGTCATAGTGTTAGGAGATACACTGCATTTTAGCTATGCAACTCCACAGAGGAAGCGTATGACATATTTTCTGAAAAAATTTAATATTGTATGGGTTATTTTTTTAAGTGTAATCAGTTTTAGCTTACAAGCCCAAGAGAGCCCTTCCCCATTATATGTTCAGTTGATGGAAGTGTGGGCCAAGGAGACAAACTTTGCTGAAAATGCTTCGGATGTCTCTGTTGATAAATTTACCCATGATCTAAAAAACGATCCCAAAGTTTCAGCTTATATTACAGATGAGCTGACGCTGGATCTGAAGCAATTTTTTTATGAGGTATTTGTTTCTCAAGATACAATGGATAAATTAGCAGGCATTTATTCTGAGTATTACACTATTAATGAGTTACAAGAATTGATTGCTTTTTACAAAAGTCCCATCGGCAAAAAACTGGTTGTCACCAACGTTCAACTGGCCAATAAATCACAAAAAATTGGCGAAGAGATTTTAAAATCTAGAGAACGAGATTATATAGAGCTTATTTCTAAACATATTCTTAAAGCAAAGCAGTTGGAGCAGGCCGAATAACTGCTTGTGAGCCCGTGTGTGTATCTTTGAACAAAAATTCCTTTGATATGGCTTAAATCAAAGGGAGCATCTGTTGCATCTACAATATACTGAGTTTAGTAACTACGGTACAATCTTTCGCTTAATTACATTATTGGGTGAAAAATGTCTAGTTTTGCTTATAGAAAATTTTTAGTGGAAAATACTTATGTTAGTGATTTTCTTCGAACGCCTTCATTTTTAACCTATATTATTCCAGCTCTTGTCTCATTACTAACTGTTATGGTTGCAAGCAGTTTTAACATTGGAAGCCTTGCTATCGTATCCTGTGGAATAGCTGGCTTAGTAACTGGCTCCCTATTGGTTAATATGTCTAGTTTTTTTAGCAAGCAACCAACTGTTCAGACGCAAAGTCAAGATGAAAATAATTCTTTTCCACTGAGGGAGTCTTCTCGAGCATTCACCCTTGCATATGGAAGCTCTAATAATAAAGGCTCTAACGACATCGGGTCTAATTATAAGAAGCTCCTATTACCTTTTTTAAAGGATTGCTATGCGCAAGTAGATGAAATTCCAGATAAAATAATAGGCAATTTACCGACATATGCTTTAATTTTACCTATATGTGCTTTTAGTGAGCTTAATAAAGCTCAATATCCCTCTTCTTTGATATTTGAGAGTGAAGAATCTTATAAAAAACAGGTTTATTTTTTGCCACTGATTCATGAGCCTGAAGGCGGAGCAAAGAATGCAATCATATCGTTATTTCGATCCATTAAGGCGCTGAGCGCAGATAAAAGGCCACCTCGAATTACTTTTCCTTTAGGTTGTCCTGGCAGCGTTCCGCATGTTGTTACAGCTGTTGTTGATTTTTCTAAAGAGGGTGACGTTTCTTGCTTGATATTTGATCCACTCAGTTCTGGTGGATATCGTGCAGCTAAAGATTCACTTTTACAGAGTCTCAAAGCAGTTTTTCCAGGCAAGCAGCTAAAGGTGAGAGAGCCTGATATGCGGCTTGAGAGATATGATATGACTAAGTGCGCTGTTTGGTGCTTTACTTTTCATGAGTTTTTAACAAGCGTTTCTGTTTCATGTGCTCATGAAGTATTGGGTGATAAGTTCTTAGCTTTTGTAGATTCTAAATATAATAAATCATGTGAAGAACATGATCGTCCTGTTAGTACTGATCCAGAACAAAAAGAAAGATCTTTTATGGGCATGCAATATGAGTATATGAAATCCTTGGTGTGCACTGCTAAGATGCATGCAAAGAATAAGTTAGGAACAGGAAGTAAAGTAACGCCATAAAAGAAGATTAAAAATATGGGATGCTGTAGTGGCATCCAGTTCCTTGTTTTTAAGTTTTGTGTTGAAGATATGTATTTTGATTTGATACTATTTATGTCACAAAAACCAAATTTATAGTATTTACGCTTTGTGGTATGGATGATTGGCTTGTATAGAAAAAGCCCTATAAATTTGCTCTATAAGCATTACTTTGATCAATCGGTGTGGAAAAGTTAAGTCAGATAAAGACCACAGTTGATGAGATTGTGCTTTGAGGCTTGAGTCGTGCCCTGTCGGGCCACCAATCACAAAAGTAATATTCTTGCTATTTTGTTGCCACGCACTAATTTTTTGCGCTAATTCGATACTGGTAAATGATTTTCCTTTTTCATCTAAGGTGACAACAAAGTCATTAGGTTGGATCTTGGATAGAATATTTTTACTTTCTTCTTGCATTGCTCGTTGAGTATCACCCTGTTTGTGCCAGGCACTAATAGGTAAGTCTGTGACTTTGAGTTTGCAGAATTTTTGTAAGCGTTTATGGTATTCGTCAAAGGCCAAATCGCACCATTTAGGCGCTTTTTGGCCTATGCTGATAATATTAATAGGCATAGTTATTAGGCAAACGATGCTTCTCTATGATCTTGTGGTGTCCACAGTTTTTCCAGGTTGTAAAAATCACGCGTTTGTTGTTGCATGATATGTACGACGATATCGCCTAAATCAACTAAAACCCACTCATCATCCTCATCCGCTTCTATGCTGCCTACATGTACCGAGCGCTCCTTCATTTTGCGCAATAAATTATCCGCAATGGCTCGAACATGTCGGCTAGAATTGCCAGTGGCAATAATCATATAGTCAGCGACGGGTGAAAAGCTGTGAACGTCCAAAGGACGGACATTAAGGGCTTTAAGATCGGAGAGGTCATTTAAGGTGAAACGTAATAACTCGTCTGTCCGCATAGTGTACCTTTTAAAGTGTTGAATTTGTTCATAAAAATAATGGCCAATCCCCATAAATTTGCTTGTTTATACCTATAATATAACCCTAATTTAATAAATATACAAAAATTAGGTGTATCTGAGTATGATTAGCTATAGGGGGTGTTGTGCTATTTTTTGTTGGGTTAAAAAGTTTAAACAAAATGATAAGCATTCATGCCAAGTTTGTTGAATATTATAGGTCTTAAAAAGCCTATCAATATAGGCTAATTGTGTTATTAAATCTTGACTGTGTTGTCGTGAGATTTGTGGCATTTTCTGTTGCATTAGGCGCTGAAACGATTGGCTCCAAGGTAATACAGGTGTTTGAATTATGCTGTGGGGGGCATATTGTTTATAGGCTTGTTGCACCAACTGATGCAGGCTCCATAATATTAACGGTATTGGATGATTTGAGGCTTTAAAATGCGCTATAATCTGGGTGATATTTTTTATATTATTTTCTAAAATAGCCGTATACAAGTCACTCATTTCGTATTTACTTTGTACACTTAAGCCTTCTAATATATCTTTGGCGTCAAATGATTTTTTATCAAACAGGGTCAGTTGCTTTAGCATTTGTCGCCCTGCCAACACATTGCCTTGAGTATATTGCGCTAAGAGTTGTATGGCTTCAACATTCAGTTGAATATTTAAACTGTGTGCTTGCGCTTGTAGCCATGTTTGGTAAGCATTTTGTGCTAATGGCCAATGTGTAATCACCACACCTTTTTCAGAAAAGCATTGGTACCAAGCATCTTTTTGCTGCGCTTTGGTCACTTTTTCGGTCACAAAAATAAGCGTATAGCATGCTGGCATGAGGTCAAGCGCATTGGCGAATCTATTTTTTTCGTCTTTGGTGAATGCCGCACCCGACATAATACAAACAATCAATTTTTGTTCGGCAAATAATGAGGGTGATTGTACACAAGAAAGCAGGGCGTTGAGCGCATTATTTTTATTTTCAAAAGTAATGATTTCTTTTTCGGTGAAGCCTTTACTGTGATAGTGTTTTAATAAAGTCGTACGGTTATGTTCTATTAAGAACGGATCGTTGCCATACAATAATACATACTGGGGGCTTTGTTTTTTAAGGTATTGTTCGAGCTGTACGGCTTGGATTTTCATAATAATTACTAGGATATTTGGTTGAGTAGTTGATAGATTAATGCGTCTTGCATTTCACGAATAATCATAACTTTTTCGGTACTATCCCCTAGGGATTGATTGCTGTTGAGTTGGCGCTCTCGGGTTGTTTCTAACACAATCTCTTTATGATGGTTCAAAGTGGCGGTTAGTTTGAGTTTTAGCCTTTCTCGACGCAATTGTCCTTCGCCATCATAAACCAAAGGTTGCGCGCTAGATTTGGGGCAGTCTACTTTTAGTAATGGCATATGATTATATTGGGTATTGTCATCATCTTGAGTATGATAATCATAAACATCAATGTTATACGATTTAAGATAAGACCGAACTTGATTCTCAAATTTTGGGCATTTAGCGGTAAAATGCAGCTCAAGCTTATCTAGGGCATTGGGATGTGGATTTCTGAGATGAAATCCACACCCATTCAAGCCTAATAATAATGTGATAACAATAAAGCTTTCGATGATCTTCATATTTAGTTTGCCACAATATTAACAAGCTTTTGTGGAACATAAATAATTTTTCGAATGGTTTTATTATTTAAGTGTTTTATCACAGATTCATCTTTTTGTGCTTGTTGTTCCACTTGTTCTTTGCTCAAATCAATAGACAAAGTCATTTTGGCACGTACTTTGCCATTGACTTGTACCACAATAGTCATATCTTGTTTTTCAAGTGCGCTTTCATCTAATACTGGCCATGCTGTGGTCATAATGGATTCATTTGTATGACCCAAGACATGCCACAAATGATGCGCTATATGAGGTACGATAGGAGATAGCATTAAGATAATATACTCAACGGCTTCTTGACGCACTTGCTTATCTAAGTCTGTTTTAACATTAAATTCATTGACAGCATTGACCAGCTCCATCGTGGCGGCAATTGCCGTATTAAACGTATAGCGTCTTTGAAAATCATCACTAATTTTCTTTTGGGTTTCGTGCACTTTTCTGCGAAGATTTTTTTGTGCTGTATTAAGCGTGGGCGTTTGATGACTAAAGTCATATGGCGCGATGCCTTGTTCTACATGTTCAAAGACCAAACGCCATAATTTTTTCAAAAAGCGAAATGCGCCTTCTACGCCTGTATCAGACCATTCTAAGGATTGCTCTGGCGGCGCTGCAAACATAATAAATAAGCGTACAGTATCCGCACCATATTTTTCAACCAAGGGTTGTGGATCGACAGTATTGCCTTTGGACTTAGACATTTTGGAGCCATCTTTTAACACCATACCTTGTGTGAGCAAGCGTTTGAATGGTTCGTCAGTTTTGACTAAGCCTAAGTCTCGTATGACTTTGTGGAAGAATCGAGAGTAAAGTAAATGTAAAATAGCATGTTCTATACCGCCAACGTATTGATCAACATTTTGCCAATAATCAACGCGTTCATCGAACATTTTATTATTTTGATCTGGGCACATGAAACGTAAATAATACCAAGAAGATTCTATAAACGTATCAAAAGTATCTGTTTCTCTTTTTGCGGGTGCTTTGCATTTTGGGCAATCGACCCGAATAAAACTATCAAGTGTTTTTAAGGGTGAACCCTGTTTAGTGGGTGTGACATCTGTTGGTAATTTAACAGGCAGGTCTTGTTCGGGAACCGGCACGGTGCCACAGCTTTCACATTCAATCATGGGGATAGGCGCGCCCCAGTAACGTTGGCGTGACACACCCCAATCTCTTAGGCGATAATGAGTTTCTTCGCGACCAATATCTTTGTCGACCAAGTATTGTGTTATTTTTTGTTTTGCTTGTTCTGTGGTTAAATCATTAAACTGTTCTGAATTGATTAATATACCATGCTCTGTAAACGCCTCTTGGCTCAAATCAAGCGCCGTTTTATCAGCTGGTTTGAGTACGCCCTTAATGGGTAAGTCATATTTTTTTGCGAATAGATAATCTCTTTCATCGTGTGCGGGCACGGCCATCACGGCACCTGAACCATATTCCATTAGGACATAATTACCAATCCAAATGGGGAGTTTTTCTTGGGTGACAGGATGTATCGCATATAGACCTGTTGGTTGGCCTTCTTTTTCCATTGTGGCCATGTCGGCTTCAGCGACTTTGATTTGTTTGACTTTATCGATAAAATCTTGCAATTCTGGTTTGGTTTTTAGTGCAATTTTCACGAGGGGGTGCTCTGCGGCAACGGCGACGTAAGTCACACCCATCAATGTATCAATGCGCGTTGTATAGACTTCTAAAGGTTTCGCATCAGCATGTTCTACTTCAAATTGAAAGCTGACGCCTTGCGAGCGACCAATCCAATTTCTTTGCATGGTGCGTACTTGAGGCGGCCATTCGTCGAGTTTATCTAAACCCGCTAGTAGTTCATCAGCGTAGTCGGTAATTTTTAAAAACCATTGAGGGATAGCGCGACGTTCAACCTTTGCACCAGAGCGCCAGCCCTTGCCATCTATGACTTGCTCATTCGCCAGAACGGTTTGGTCGATGGGATCCCAATTTACAATAGAATTTTTTTTGTAGATTAGGCCTTTTTCATACATTTTTAAAAATAACCATTGTTCCCAACGGTAATAATCTGGATCACAGGTCGCTAGTTCTTTAGACCAATCAAAGCTCAAGCCTAAGCTTTTGAGTTGAGTACGCATGTGGTCAATATTCTGGTATGTCCACTTATGGGGCGGAATTTGGTTTTTAATCGCAGCATTCTCTGCTGGTAGTCCAAATGCGTCCCAACCAATAGGGTGAAGAACGTTTTTACCTTGCATGCGCTGGTAGCGTGCAATTACATCACCAATAGTGTAATTTCTGACGTGGCCAACGTGTAAGTTTCCACTTGGGTAAGGGAACATACTTAAACAGTAATATTTTTCTTTGGTGGTATCTGTTTCTGCTGCAAAACTTTGGTGGGCTTCCCAGTACGCTTGTGCTTGTTTTTCAATTTGTTGAGGCTGGTATTGGGTGTCAGTTGTATTGATGTTGGTACTATTGGTCATGCGGTAACTCGTGGGTAATTATATATTTTGTTTTCTAACTGTGTTGGGTTTTGTTTTGCATAAACCCCACAAAATCTAAGTGGTCATAGCATACCATTGCTCAGTTGGGTGGTAAATTAAGGAATGTAAATAATGAAGCAGAAATTGGTTTTAATTGTATTGTGTCTCACATTACAGGGGTGTTTGGGAACTGCGGCGGGTGTGGCCACAGCTGTCGCCATAGATATGATTAAAGTGCCCTTTAAAGTTGCAGGGGCGGTTGCCAGTGCTGCGGCAGAAGCGGCGGGTGCTTTGGTGGCCGAGACCTCTGGGGATGATGATAGTTGAGTTGGCGCACAGCGCCTTCGCCCCCTTTGGAATCAAAGGGGGCCGTCGCTTTTGTTGCTGAGCCTGTAGGCGATGGCAGGCGCGACGGGGGGATTTTATATTATGGCCAAGGTAGCTCTTTTTAATGAGAACTATTATGTTCTTTTTGGGGTAACAAATCCCCCTGCAGCATGCTTTTCAAGCAGTGCCGCGTCCCCCTTTGATTCCAAAGGGGGCAAGATTCGCTTCGCTTATCAAAGAACAAGGCTGGGTAAAACAAGATGAATAAAAAACAGATTATTTATCACGCTTCCGATTTTTCCAGTTTTTCTGAATCTTTTTCACTTTTTGTCTAAGGCGTTTGGCATATTTTTGGTATTTCCCTGGAAATGTTTTGGCAAAGGGAATCGTAAAGACACCCTTAAAGAAATGGCTTACCAAACCTCTGTCTCAGGGAATGTGGCACTCTCATATGTCTGCTACCTCTTTTTGAGTGAAGGCTTACTCTGGGGATGCTCAGAAAGATATATTTCTGCGTTTATTTCTGGTTTTGGATAGGGAGGGGGAAAGACATCACAAACGTTAACCTCAGATAAAGTAACGCCATTTTCAGATAACACGCCTAAAGCTTTTAGTAAATGTCTATCTTGAGGCTTGTAATGACCGCTGCCAATATCAATATATGATAATTTACCTTGTTTAACTTTAATTGTCCCAGCACATAAAACAGGCTTTCCCATTAAAAGAGATGAGTGTTGAATTCCTCCTTCAATATCTTTTGGTACTAAGTTATGAAAAACATAAAAATTTTTATCAGTGTCAATAACATAGATTGTTTCTCCAGAGGCTAGATGAGCAGCACAATCATCATCATCTAGTAATTGGTAATTCGATCCATCAGAAACATATAGTTTTCCATCTTCAAACTTAACTTTATAGGAAGCAGGATTAGCAAAGTATGCAAAGCCAGCGTCTTGTCTTGCTTGTCTACTAGATTGTCTGGAGGTGGCATCCGCTATCCAGTATCTATAAAAAAATGGATTACCATTAAATCGTTTTTCAATCCAGTGTTCTTTTTCTAGAGGTTTCCCTTCTCCTGTTCCCAAGGTGTCAGCAAATAATCTCCACCTGAGTAGAGCCATATATCTTTTATTATTTTCATCAACATTTTTATTTGCATCATAATCATATTTAAAATGTGGCATTGTTAATAAAAGTGCAACGTCTCTACATAATGTGGCAACAGGGAAATAATTGGGATGAGTTCTAGCAATCTCGTCATCCTTTAATTTCCAATGCAAATCTTCTTTAGGTATATTCTCAATATAATCATCACATGCATCTAAAACCGATCTAAGTATACTTTTCATCTGTTCTGGTTCTAGCTTTATAAATTCATTATCAACATCCAGAAGTGCCTGGTGAATTCTATCTAAATATTCTGGACTGGACTCACTACTTGTTATTTTGTTAAAGAATTTATTTTTAAATTGCATTTTCGCCCCTGTTTGAATCATCTTATATCGATAGCCACTTCAGTGCATGGTTATGTTTTAGGCGAGAAACACTTACAGGAAAATTTTTATTGTACTATATAATGGGAGGACTTTAAGTGTTTTAAAATTAACAGAATCTTCCTGTTTTTTTGTTCGGTGCCAAGTTTTGAACCTGCAGTACAATTATAGTATGTTTTTAGGTCTGCGAATTTCGCACATTTCTGGGGTGCCCAACTTGTATAGCCCATGGCGAAGGCGGTTGCCAGTGCTGCGGCAGAGGCTGCGGGTGCTTTGGTGGCCGAGACCTCTGGGGATGATGATAGTTGAGTTGGTATTTTGTGATGAGTTGGCGCACAGCGCCCTTTGGAATCAAAGGGGGCAAAATTCACTTCGCTTATCAGGTACTATTAGCTAAAAATAACTAACTTTGATTAGATGAGGGTAGTCTGAACATTTGTTTTTTAACGCCTTGACTCGTAACGACATAGGCAACTCTTTCGTCATTATCACTTAGATCTATTATAGAGTGCTCACTGAGCGTCAATATAAAGGTAATTTTTTGGTTTGCAATGGCCTGGTAAACTTCATTTTCTATTATTTCACGATTTTCCTTCAGCCATTCTTCATCCTTACTTAATTCCTTGTCAGCAGCGCCAAAATGATGAAAATCAATTTTAATGTCATCAATGATTATCGAAAAACGAGCGTCTTTCTCATGTTGAATATCAGTAATAGATTTCCCAGCCAAGTTTTCTAGTAAAGAATGTTGGTATGTTTCGAGTGCATTAGATTCTTCTTGAGATATATCTAGCATGAGAGCGTTAGTATATTCTTCAGGATTGGAGATTTTAGAAATCGCCCATGTGTTTTCAGGGGCCAAAAAACTAAAGTGGCGGTTTGAATCAAGTTGGCCTGTGATATCAACGCCATTTGGTGTGATGATGGCATAGTCTTTAATCTTTGCCCCTTTTAATGATAACAAAATAGAATGCAGTTCTTCATGTTTTAAATCACTTTCAACTTGAATAAGTTTATTTGTAGTCAATTTACCAATAATGAAGGCAAGTAATTTGTAGGATAAATAGCAAGTTACTGTCACAAAAGCTATAACGACGAGAACTTGTATTAATTTTGGCATGGGGTAATCTCTTAGTCTGAAACGTCACGGATTTGTGCCATATCATACAGAAGCAAAGAATATTTTTCCATCAGAAAACTCAAAGTTGTGGTAAAGACGGTTTTATACAGGCGGGTTACAAAGCGTTTTTATATAAAACTATTATGTTTTTTCTTTTGTAACAAATCCCTCTGCAGCATGCTTTTCAAGCAATGCCGCGTCCCCCTTTGATTCCAAAGGGGGCAAGATTCGCTTCGCTTATCAAAAAAATAGACTATGTATCACGCTTACGATTTTTCCATTTTTTCTGAATCTTTTTCACTTTTTTCCTAAGGCGTTTGACATATTTTTGGGACTTTCCTGGAAATGTTTTGGCAAAGGGAATCGTAAAGACACCTAACATCGCAATCAATAATGGCAAAATCCCGAACTTGACCCAAGGGGTTTGACCTTCCATAGGGGACACAAAGCCTTTTAATATCTCAGGTTTGAATTGTTGTGCAACATCTGCATGGCCATTAGGCGAAATGATAGCGGTTAACCCGGTATTGGTGGCTCGCAGAACATACCGTCCCGTTTCTATTGCGCGCCATTGGGCTAATTGCAAGTGTTGCATCGGACCAATGGTTTTTCCGAACCAGGTATCATTGCTGACGGTTAGAATCACGTCTGCATTTTTAGCATTTTTGCGCACGGTTCGTGGAAAGGCAATTTCATAACAAATGGCAGGTGCGAAATTCAGGCCATACGCTGTAATGGTGGTATCTGGGTTATCTTTTGCCACAAAACTCGACATGGGCAAATCAAAAAATCCAATTAATCCGCGCAGTAACCATTCAAAAGGTACAAACTCCCCAAATGGTACAAGCTGTTCTTTATAGTAAATGCCTTGGGCTTCGCCTAAGCCAATGAGTGTATTGTAGTACGACTCTCTATCCTCTACTTTAACAGGGACACCAACAATTAAGGCTGTTTTGTTATCTTCTGCCAACGTATTCATGCGTTTAAAATAAGAAGTAGAGTAGGGCAGAGGCATTGGGATAGCGCCCTCTGGCCAGAGAATAAGGTTACTGTCTAGTGTTGTGAGTGTCATTTCTTCGTACAAGTTCATAATCTGAACAACTTGTTTGGGATCCCAGCGCATTTGCTGTGGCACATTGCCTTGTATTAGAGCGACACTGATTTTTAAAGGGCTGGGTTTGACCCACTTGTGCAGATTAATTGCGCCGCCTATAACCCAAAGCCCTACAAAAGTAACACCCAATCGATAGAGTTGTTTTTTATCTTGTCGTTGTTGGCTAAAGTACAGCATAAATGCGTAAATTGCGCCTGATGAGACTAAAACAGCCCAGCTGACCATCCACACACTGCCGATGGGTGCAAAAGCACGCAGCGCTGCATTGCTGGTTTGTGTGGTGCCAATATATAGCCAGGGAAAACCGGTAAATAGATGGCCACGAAATATTTCAAAAACCACCCAAATGATAGGTAGGCCAATGGTTGCTCGCAAAAGCGACATATCTTTGAACCATTTATTGGTAAAATACATCATGAAGGCTGGAAATAAAGCCAAAATCGCAATAAAAGAACCCGTGATAATATAGGCAAGAATGGCTGTCGTTTGGCCAAAATGAAAAATACTATGAAAAATCCAATAAACGCCAAAGCCAAATAAGCCTAGACCAAATAAAAACCCTAAATAAGCGGCTTCTTTGGGCTTTTTGTCTTCGGTGGCCATTAGTAAAAATAAAGGTGATAGAAAAGCGGCCCAAACTTGGTTAAAAGGCGCGAATCCTAATGTTAATAAAGCACCAGCTGCAAAACTTATTAAAAAATGCTGATACTTTTTTAGCAATTTGATCATGGGGGTCATCCGTTACAGAAAAATCTTTGTGAGCAATAAAAACTTGAATGGGTGAATTAAAAAGACAGAATAAGTTATTATACTTCCTCTGTTGCTGTGTAAATCATCTTGAGTAATTGTACACGTCTTCGATTGGCTCGCAAAACTGAGAAAGATATGCCTTCTATGGTCGTGGTTTCTCCTCGCTTAGGAAGATAACCAAATGCTTTGACCACTAAGCCACCAATGGTATCAAATTCATCTGTAGAGAAAGATAACTTAAAATATTCATTAAAATCTTCGATAGGGGTTTGGGCTTTAATAGAATAATTGTCTTCTTTGTGCTTCTTGATAAAAGGATCATCATCAAAGTCATGTTCATCTTCTATATCACCTACGATTTGTTCGAGCACGTCCTCGATTGTGACCATGCCATTGACGCCGCCGTATTCGTCAACAATAAGTGCCAGGTGGTGTCGATTTTTTCTAAACTCATTTAGTAAGATATCCAAGCGTTTGCTCTCTGGAATAAATATAGCGGGACGAATAATATCTTTGATAGAAAACTTATCCGCATCTTCTTTTTGATATTGTAATAAATCTTTGGCGAGCAAGATGCCAATGACTTCATCTGTGCTTTCACCAATGACGGGAAATCGAGAATGTGCGGATTGAATGACAATTGGTAAAATTTCAGCCAATGTGGCGTCTTTGTCTATTGTGACGATAGCTGAGCGAGGCAACATGATTTCTTCTACCCGCACTTCAGATACACGTAAAACACCTTCTATCATTCTTAAAGCATCGGCATCTAATAATGAGCGTTGTTGTGCATCGCGGAGTAGTTCGACTAGTTGATCTAAGTCTTTGGGTTCGCCTAGTATTGCCTGGCTGATTCTATCTATCCATGTACGGTTGGAAGATGGAACACTATCATCACTCATTCATCGCTCCATAAGGATTGGTAAATCCTAAAGTGTCTAAGATATTAATTTCTAAATTTTCCATTTTTTGCGCATCTGTTTCAATTTCATGGTCGTAACCCAACAAATGCAGGGTGCCATGAACAATCATATGTGCCCAGTGCGATTCCAAGCTTTTGTTTTGCTCTAAAGCTTCTTGTTCGATGACTGGGGGGCATAAGACTAAATCCCCTAAAAATGTAATGGGTAATCCTTCGGGTAGGTTGCTGGGGAAAGACAGTACATTGGTGGGTTTGTCTTTTTGGCGATACTGTAAATTAATAGAACGCATTTCATCTAAGTCTACAATCTTTATACTTATTTCGGCATTATGATGCTGGTTTAGCACTTGGTTGAGCCAATTCTGAATTTTAGTATCATCTGGTATATTAAAGTCTTGGTTATCGATATCGACATGGACACTCATTATTTGTCTTTTTTACCTTTAGATTGATCTTCGTCTTTGTTTTCAAAGACATGATACGCTTCAATTATTTTTTGTACCAAAGGATGTCTCACAACATCTGTGGGATTAAAGAAACTAAAGCTAATGCCGTCCGTGCCCTTGAGCACATCGATGATATGTCTTAAGCCTGATGTATGGCCATGAGGCAAATCAACTTGGGTGATGTCACCTGTAATCACAGCGGTAGATCCAAAGCCAATGCGGGTTAAGAACATTTTCATTTGTTCAGGCGTTGTATTTTGACTTTCGTCTAAAATAATAAAAGAATCATTGAGGGTTCGACCGCGCATATAGGCCAACGAGGCAATTTCAATGATATTTCTCTCGATGAGTTTGACCGTGCGCTCAGGCCCTAACATTTCATAGAGTGCATCATATAATGGTCGCAAATAAGGATCAATTTTTTGGGCTAAATCACCTGGCAAGAAACCCAGTTTTTCACCAGCTTCTACAGCAGGGCGAACTAAAATAATTCTTTTGACTTGGTCTTCTTTTAAGGCTCGCACGGCGCAGGCAACGGCTAGATAAGTTTTGCCTGTGCCGGCAGGCCCTACACCAAAATTAATATCGTGCTTAGCAATATTTTGTAAATATTGAACTTGATTGGGGCTGCGGGCTTTGACTGTGCCTGATTTGGTTTTAAAACAAAGTGCTTTATCTGAATCTGAGCTATTGGTTTCTTCGTCGAAATATTGTTTGTTATCAGCCAGTAAATTTTTTTGGCAAGTTTGCAAGGACAAGTGCACTTGATGGGGAGAGAGTTCTCCTTCTGATTTGGTTTGCTCAAAAAGTTGTAGTATGAGTTTTTCTGTTATTTGCACGGCTTTTTTCTCACCAATAATTTGGAAATTATGACCGCGGTTATTAACTTCTACCTCCATACGTTTTTCGATTTGTCTTAGGTGTTCGTCAAAACGACCACACAGACTCATCAAACGTTTATTGTCGTTAGGTTGGAGAGAAAATTTACTGGATGTAATTTTAGTGTTCAATGGTTCTATGAATGTCTTTGCCACAAAAGTACCTTTATATAAGCATATACCCTTTCTTAAAAAACTGAAAGGGTTATTTATCTAGCTTTGTTGTATGTCCCTTAGAATCCTACGAATCAATTAAGCTTCACAGCTTTCTTTTATTTTGCCTCTGAGTGAATTGGTTAAAGCCTCAGTAATGTATATATCCACAAATTGGCCGATTAGACTGGACGCTTGGCTTTGAGGTGTGAAATTGACCACACGATTATTTTCCGTGCGTCCGGAGAGTGCCATAGGATCTTTTTTCGATGGGCCGGTGACCAATATTCTTTGGGTTGTACCAATCATATCATGGCTAATTTGAGCTGCCTGTTGATGAATTCGGGTTTGTAAGATTTGTAATCTTTGTTTTTTAATATCATCTGGTACTGGATTAGGTAATGTGGCTGCGGGTGTACCGGGTCTGGCACTAAAGATAAAGCTATAGGAGTGATCCATGCCAATTTGTTCGACCAAGTCTACAGTGGTTTTAAAGTCTTCGTCTGTTTCACCTGGGTAGCCAACGATAAAATCAGATGAGATAGTAATATCGGGTCTGACTTTGCGCAGTTTTCGTATTTTAGATTTAAATTCTAATGTCGTGTGTCCGCGTCCCATTAAAGCCAAAATTCTATCGCTGCCGCTTTGCACGGGCAAATGTAAGTGGTTGACTAATTCTGGTACGTCTTTATAGGCTTCTATTAGGCTATCTGAAAATTCGTTCGGGTGAGACGTTGTAAAGCGAATACGTTCTATGCCATCAATGTGCGCGACATAACGAATGAGCAAGGCCAAATCGGCAATATGGCCATCGTGCATTTTACCTTCATAGGCGTTAACGTTTTGGCCTAGTAGTGTCACTTCTCGAACGCCTTGTTCAGCTAATATGGCAATCTCACTGATGACATCATCAAATGGGCGATTAATTTCTTCGCCGCGCGTATAAGGCACGATACAATAGGTGCAATATTTGCTACAGCCTTCTTGGATGGACACAAAAGCAGTTGGTCCATCTGATTTGGGATCGGGTAAGTTATCAAATTTTTCTATTTCCGGAAAACTGATATCAATCGCGGGTTTACCATTACGTTTGACTTGATTAATCAGCGTGGGTAAGCGATGCAGTGTTTGTGGGCCAAAGATAACATCAACATAAGGTGCTCGTTGTCTAATCGCCTTACCTTCTTGGCTGGCCACGCAGCCACCTACACCAATAATTAATTCTGGCCGAGCCTTTTTTAAGGCGCGCCATTGTCCTAAACGAGAAAAAACTTTTTCTTGGGCTTTTTCTCGAATGGAGCAGGTATTCATCAGTAATACATCGGCATCATCTGGTTTGTCGACCAACTTTAAGTTATGAGTTGCATTGAGCAGCTCTGATATACGTTTCGAGTCGTATTGATTCATTTGGCAGCCCCAAGTTTCGATATATAGACTTTTGGGGGCGGTAGTAGGGTCAGCGACAACAGTGATGACTGTATTCCTTATGATGGATTTAATATATTTAAGACAGCAAATTCTAACGATTTTTGTGGCAATAGGCTATTAATTCAAAAATCTTATAAAGTTAAATAAATATTTAGAAAATATTTAGGATACCCAAAAATATTTAGTACACCCAAAATAGTCATTATTTTATCTGTTAAAAGTAAATTGACTTGCTTTTCGGCAAGTGTTTAGAGTGCTCTGGGCGAAGTATTTATTAATTACAGGAGAAGTAAATGTCTAGACATTCTAGAGAGGAACTGCAGGAACAACAACGTCAGAAAACTTTTTTAATGTTGCTGGGTATTCAGGCGGTGGCAGGAGGATTAACAGAGTCGGGTGATGGACAACCTAAAGCGCCAGTAACACCGTTTCTCGATGCTAAAAAAGCACAAGAAAAATTTAATGGGAATAGCCCAAAGTGCGATCACAGGAGTTCGCCCAAGTCTGGGAAGAGTAAGCATAATTATCGATAAGATATTAAAAAGGAGCCCCCAATTATAAATGAGGGGGCTTTTATTTAAAAATATTTTAAATTTAGCGTGTGACTTTAGGTGCCACAGATTGGAAATTGGCCATAAGCCTCAAATTTATCAATACCATTCTTTGTGATTCTCGCTTGTATGAAGACAGATGCTTGCAAATATGGGTATTTACACTATATTGAGGGGTGAATATTGCAACGTTATTTTATCTATCAAATTAGCAATTTCATCTGAAATGAATTGTATATTTTGAGTATGAAAGTTATATTATTGATGACTATTCGAGAATAATGATAAATGTTGGGAAAACGCCATGAAAGATTTTGTTAGTGAAACTCCTAGAGATACAGTTGCTAGAAATATATTTGGTATAGGTAAATTCTATAATCCTATTACTTGGATAAAGTGGACGGCAACGCACCTATTTGGTCGTAAAATGAGCTATCAAGTTTTGCCAGCACAAAACCTTGCAAATGACGATGATTATGTACGTGATATATTACAAAGTGAGAGATTTTACGAGGATAAGATTTCAAAATTATCTCATGTTAGACAAAACTGCATGACGGTAGTTTCGCATGACGGTGCTGAACTAGAAACTATGGAATTATTGCATTCGTCTCAAGAGTCGAAGCTATTAGCAGAGCAAGACCACATTATTTGTATTCAGGGTAATGGCATGTGTTTCCAAGATACCCTTAGAGAGATGTTAGCAGATTGTGAAGATATGGAATGGAATATTATAGGGTTTAATTTCCGGAATGTTTTTCGAAGTACCGGAGAATCCTATGAGCAGATGGGAATGATTACAGATGTCATTACTCAGATTGAAAGGCTTAAACAAAACGGTGTTGATATAAGTAAAATTAAACTGTTGGGTCATTCCACAGGCGCAGCTGTTGCAACTTTAGTAAGTTATGTATACAACGTTTGTGGTGAGGACGTTAAAATATTCAATGGTAGATCTTTTACAAGCTATTCTGATTTTAAATATGAACAGCAACCTACAGCACAAGATAAGATGTTGAAAGGTAACTTATTTAGGTTAGGGTTGTATTTGACAAATTTTGAATTACCCGCACTGAAATACTATAAATTATTATCAGATGAAGTTAAAGAATATATTGTTATTAAAAAATCATCCAAGGTTGAAGGTTGTGTAGCTGATGGTGTAATACCTAAGTTAGCCTCTTTGCATGCTGGACTAAAATCAGAGCGAAGAGCACTTAAACAGTTACTAACGGAAGATGGAAACATTGATGCATTGAACGAACTGGATAACAGAAAAGTATTTTCATTTAACAAACTATATGGTTTTGGGCATAGTGATCCAGTTTGCTATTTAGAATGTGCAACATCTAGAGAAGACGCTAGAACGCAATATAGAAAATTTTTCCAGAGCTAATATGTATTGGTTCATACCAGCTCTCTTTGACTGAGGCACATTTTTTATGGTGCTTGTTGAGGGAGATGGGACACGCCAACTTTCTTTAAATCAAAAGTTTTTGCCTCATGATTTAAAGCAACGATATGGGGCAATGGTGGTCTTTTAACCTATCGCCATATTTTCTTCAAAACATCTACAATAGCTTGGTCTTGATGAACAGTTTTAAGGTCTGAACGCTTCTTTTTCATTGTAGAACCACGGTCATTATTCTAATGGCAGGTTTTCTGTTGTAATTACAAACGACACAAAATTCATCTAGTATTTTTGTTTTATCTACACGACTAGCAGCGGGATACCTGCTTAAAATAGCAATTAAATACGATTTCCTTTCAAAAACCCCCATATATCACCTCCTGGTTACTTTGCATATGAGGCAATGACCGTTTATTTTCCTCCTTGGGTTACTTTTTATATGAGGCAATTCGTGTGGTTACACAATTCGGTTCGATTTTGAACTTTTCTGAATTTCGAATGTCTAACCCACATAGATATTACCATTATTAGAGGCGAGTACTTAATGAAACTTGGAGCAAGTGAAATTGACACATCAGACCGTTTTTGGACTGCGACAACTGTTGCTGCTGTAATGGATACAAAAAAAGAGCAAAGACAGAAAAAAGGAAGGGAATCTAATTGTTTTGCGTTAAGATTTTATGACACAGATGCGCCTGATGACACACCAGAGGAAAGTAGATTTGAGCTTGATAATTTCTTAAAAAATTTAAAAGATAGTATAGATGAGGGTAATTTTAGTGGCAATAATATAGAAACAAATCGGTTTCAGTTACTAGTGCAAAATGGAGCACATTGGACACCACTTGATATTACTATTCGCGATGATCAACTTCATATTATATCCATGGATGCTGCAGCCTCCCCAAGTGAGATGGACTCACTAAATGCAATTAAAAAATATTTCCCAACAACGACATTCTATAGTCTTGGTACACAATGTGCCGTACAGATGGATAATAATAGCTGCTCGAGGTTTGCATTAGATACTGCTTTTAAAATTCAAAATATCGATGATCCTATATCATTGTTAGAGGGGCACAAAGCTGAGACCCCCAAAAAACTATTAGGAAATCTTGATGCCAATTTCAAAGGCAAAGAGTACTTGCTCGCTCCAAAAGATATACCCAATGAAATGAGTTTTTTGTTCCGAAATGCACAATCAGGAACTGCAATATCAAAATTACCAGATAGACTTCTAGATAGTCCTGTAAACAAAAAAAATGTTTCTTTGCGTGATTATGCTGAAAACCATACTCAAACTGAGTTGATAAATGGAACTCAAAAAAAGCGGTATAAGGCTATTGAAACCGTCAAATCAAAACTATCAGAAAATACTCAAAAACATGTAGAGAGTTTATCTGATGTAAGAAAATCACAAATTAGAGAACAAGCTAAAGGTATTGACTATATAACTAGCAGTGCAAACCAAAGGGCACAGATGAATAAAACTCAGAAACAAGCTATACCAATGGCAGTGAAAAAAGTAGCATTAGCAAAAGAGCATATAAGGAATGTTCCTAGAAAAAAAGGTTTTTTTAGTTCTTTCAGCCAGACTAATAAAGGATTGAAAAAATCAAGAAAAATAGTTTCCAAAGCAGTAGTTCAAAGTGAATCTAATGACTTAGAGCAAAAAACTCCAAACCCATTGGGTAAAGATAAAAAAAGAAAAATGTGATTGTATTTTATCATGCGTTAAAAACAGATCACATTTTCTTCTGTAGATAAAAGTCTAGAGATGCCTACTTTAACTTATATCCAGTTTTAGCATGATCAGGTGTTGAGTCTATGCCATCTGCTATCAGAGTAATATCATTGCAAGAAGAATATTCTTGCAATTGGTTTAATGTTCCTATTGATATAGGGTTATTTTGTAAGTTTATTAGTTTTAGACTTGGGAAGTTGGTTTTAGTTAATATGTCTGGTAAATTTCTTAATTTATTTCCAGATAAGTTTAAAATAATAATATTTTTTAAGCTGATTATAGACTCTGGTAACGTTAACAAGTTTTGCCCATTAATATGAAGCTCACGAAATAGGCTGAATTTTTCTTGGTTGCCAGCTTGTTGGAAAAAGGTAGGAATAAGACGTGACGTGTAAAGTATTTGAAGTACATCATTATCACTATCATCGAGACAAGTCTGCATGATATTTATATTCAATGCATCTAAAATTGCTTCTCGTTTTATTATATTAGCTTCTGATTGCTCAATATCAATATGTGATTCAGCTAGCTCATACAATTTACTAATAGTTTCGCTATCTTTACTGAGAAAATCTTCTATATGCTCTCTGAACTGTAGTACTTTCTGAAATTCAACAGTCTGATTCATAAATTGTTTTAGTCTTGAGCCTGGGGCATTCACACTCATAATTAACCTTTAAACTACTATTACTGATAATGTAAGTATAAGATCAATATCTAAAACTAACAATATGTGTGTATACTCTGTTCAACCCTTCTCTCAATACAAAAAACAGATGTTAAGCCTTTTATACAGAATGTTCCTGAAGTATCTAAAGTTCGGGTAACCACGACAAGAGGCAATGAAGAAAAAAATGTAATGTGTCTGAAGAGAGATTCTAGCCTCTCTCTTAGCAGGTATTTTTATGTATTTAGTTTGAAAACTCTGGTAGCTTTGGCCCAGATTTACCCCAAACCCGCATTCCCATCAATACAAATCCTATTAGCATACCCATTGCACCTAATGTGATAGGGGCTGCTTCACTAAAAGATTGTAAAAACCCAGATAAGAAGCTAGTGAGCGTCCACGCAACCGCAAATATGGAGAACATAACGCCCATTATCCAGCCTTGTTTGGTTTCATCGACTTGGTTAGATAACAGCGTTGTAATAGATGGGTAGCCAATTGCCATAGACATTGACGTAACCATCATGGCTATCCATGTGACGGCCTGAGAATGAGAGAAAGCCGTGCAAAAAAGCGCGACTGTGAGTAGGCCAAGCGGCGCCCACGTCAGCATTTGGGTCGAGAAAAATCGTATCCAGTAACGATTTAAACAACAAGCACCAAAAGCAAATCCACAGGCTATTGCCGACATAAATAACCCGACTTGCTCTGAGTTATAAGCATAGCGAGATACTATAAATAGGGAAATGAACTGAAAATAACAGCCCCAACCTAATTGCATAAAAAAGTGCACAATCGCTAAGGGGCGGATTTCAGAATCTCGAAAAGCTGAAATGAAAATTTCCGGACCTTTTAGCAGGTTAACTTTCACTTTCTCTGGTTTTTTAAATGTTTCTTTGAAACTTGTATAAATTAATATGACCCCAAGTATACAAACACCTGATGCAGCATAAAGTGGTGTAGATAATTTTAAACCACTAGAAATGCTTGGGTCGGATAATACCCATCCCATTAACGGGCCAATAATAAAGCCAACTGAAATGGCAAAAACCATAAGGCTAAGGTTTTGGTTTTTATTTTCTATGGTGCTCAAATCAACCACGGCTGCCTGGGCGATAGGTTGGCTCGCTGCGGTGAGCCCCGCGAGAACTCGGCTAAAAATCAATAAGCTAAGAGAGTTAATATCAATAGCGATGCCAGATAATAAATAACTAATAAAAGCGCCAATCAGGCAAATCAATAGGATGGGTCTTCTGCCAATTTGGTCTGAGATATCGCCTAAAAATGTACAGCCAATAAACATAGAGAGTGGAAATACACATAACGTAAAACCATAGAAAAAGTTTCTGACACTCAATGATGTATCCACAGGTAAAATACCATTTGCATCCATAAATATAGGATTTAAAATGGGGAATAAAATACCTAGGCCGATGGAATCAATCACTAGGACTAGTAATAGGGGTAAAAAATCGCGTAATTTCACGGATATTGACTTATTTTGATAATATAAAATACAAATATGTATTAAAAGCCATTAATTATAAGTTATTTTCAACAACTTGCATAATACAATTATACAAGTTGAGTGAAAATAGAGTCATAAGATTGTGTTGCGGTGGCTATATGTTCTCATATAGTTGGTAAGATTTTGTATTATTTTCAGCAACCACTTGATGCATAAATTCAACGAGTTGCTTTTCATAAGTACGGATTCTTTGAATATCTGATACCAACTGATAAATGCATTCTTCATTTTCTATTAAGTTCTCTAATAATGGCAGTTGCTTTAGTGTCTCGTTATTATTTTTTATTTGTGTACTTGGAGAAACTATTTGTTGCCAAGCAGAGATGGTGACAGCACTAGCTTGTATGGCAAAAGATTTTGTGTGAGCTTGGTTATGTATTTTAAGCTCAAGGTATCTCTGCACTTTGTTTTTGAAATTTTTAAATAATTTAATATTTTTCATAATTGACTCCGATGTGGCTTATTGTAAATACGTTATGAATGCTAAAAGATTTGTATTCAGATACCAAACATTTCGTGACCAGCTGTGCCAAAATGCAGACGAACATGCCAATCAGCTAAGTAATTAGCTGGATAACTTATGAGTTTGCAAGAGTTTCCTTATCTTTTTTAGGGGTACAAATCTTAGATTAATTTAGTATAATTTATTTGATTTTAGACAATTATTTGAATAAATAGGATGTTCTAATGAGTACATTGGCTTTGATACATGGTGCTTGGCATGGTGCATGGTGTTGGGAAAAAGTGGTGCCGCAATTGCAAAATAAGCATAATATCCTAAATCTTAACTTACCTGGGCGAGATTATCAGCAACCTGGCGATTTGAAAGATATTAACTTAAGTACATATGTTGAGCATGTTGTTCAGCAGTTAGAAAAAATTTCTGACCCTATTATATTAGTGGGACATAGCATGGCGGGTATGGTTATCTCTCAAGTGGCAGAGCACATCGGTGACAGACTCTCTGCTTTAGTTTACATTGCAGCTTTTGTACCTAAACATCATGAGTCTTTATTCGATATTACGCGTTTAGCTGAGGAGCCCGGTATATCCACTGAGTTTATAGCAAACCAATCAGAGAATTACATTGATTTAAAAAAATCAGAGCGCACACAGAGTTTATTTTTAAATGCCTCACCTAACGAGGCTGCACAAGTGGCTATGAATAAGTTAAATAAAGAGCCTTTTATGGCTTTTGTAGAAAAAAGTGATATATCAAAATCAGCTTTTCAGAATATTCCTCAGTTTTATATTAAATGCTTGCGCGATCAAGCTGTTCTGCCGGTTTTTCAAGATAAAATGATTGCTAAATTAAATCAGCCGACAATATTAGAGCTCGATGCGGATCATTCGCCGTTTTTAAGCAATCCAGAAGGACTGGTAGAAATATTAAGTGATGTGATCAGTAATTTTTCGTATTTAAATAATGAAAACTAAGTTTGTGAGGAAGCACAAACAATGTAGCCGCACCTATTGACAAGCACTCATTTTTCGCCGAATATTGAGTGTATGGTATATATAAAACGAAAAATTAAAAATCAGCTAGACTCGGCACTTGCCAAAGGGAAAAGTGTATTGTTGTTAGGGCCTCGTCAAACTGGTAAGACTACGATGCTCAAACATATTTCTAGTGATTTTAGCATATCCTTTATTAATCCAAGGGAGCGGCTACGTTATGAACTAGATCCTAGTATTTTATCTGATGAGCTTAGGGCTATTGCTTCAGATTCTGGAAACAAACCTCTTGCTATTATTGATGAGGTGCAAAAAGTTCCTGCAATTATGGATGTTATACAATATCTTATCGATGACAAAGTAGCACAGTTTATAATCACCGGCTCTTCAGCTCGTAAATTAAAAAGAAAAAAGGATGTAAATTTATTACCTGGCCGAGTAATTTTGTTAAAAATGGATGCTTTGTCTGTTGAAGAAATACCTAAATCTCATTGTACTCTTAATAACTTGTTATTCTATGGCTCTCTCCCTGAGGTGATTTTAACGACTACCAAAGAAGATAAAGAAGAGCTTCTAGACAGCTATGTTAGCATTTATTTAGAAGAAGAAATTAGGTCGGAAGCGATTGTTAGGAACTTGGCAAATTTTGCTCGGTTCTTAGAGCTTGCCGCTGCAGAATCAGGAATGACGGTTAATTATTCTAAGTTGTCCAACATTGTGGGTGTTGCTCATACGACGATTGCAGAATATTATCAAATTTTAGAAGATTGCCTCGTTGCTCAAAGAATTGAACCTCTATTGAAAAGTAAAACTCGGCATAAATTAAGCAAAAGCAATAAGTATTTATTTTTTGATATGGGTTTACGTAGGTTGGCTGCAAAAGAGGGGACAAAGTTGCCTGCCAGAGTTATGGGGGGCTTATTTGAACACTTTATAGGATTAGAGTTAGTGAAGCTTGCACACATGCAGCATCAACGAACATCGATTTTATATTGGAGAGATTTAGATGGACCCGAAGTAGATTGGGTTGTTCAAACGCCAAATGCTTTGATTCCTATTGAAGTAAAATTGACCGACAGACCCAAAATTTCTGATGCAAAGCATATAAAGACGTTTATAAACGAATATGAAGAAGCATCAGAAGCTTATATTGTTTGCCAAGTACCTAGGAAAATGATGCTATCAGAGAATATTACAGCGATACCTTGGCAATCTCTCCATACTATTTTTGGTGCAAGTCGTTAAAAATATATTATTTGGAAAAACAAAATGATAGCTCACAAACGCAACGAAGAAACGATGATGCAGCTGATTATCCAAACAGCTGAAAAAGACGATAGAATTCGTGGGGTTATTATGAATGGCTCTAGAGCCAGTCCGAGTGCCTTAAAAGATAGGTTTCAAGATTATGATATTGTCTATATCGTAACAAATGTTGCGCCATTTGTAGAGAATGAAAAATGGCTCGATAGGTTTGGTGAGATGTTAATTTCACAAACACCAGACAAAATGGACAATCGTTGGCCAAGAAACCAAGGCCAATTTACCTACTTAATGTTGTTTGCCGATCAAAACCGAATAGATTTGAAACTCATTCAATCCAGTAAATTTTTGACTATGTCGCCAGATAGCCAAAGTATTGTGTTGTTAGACAAAGATCATTTGCTGGGTAATTTAAAAGAACCCAGTGACGAGGATTACTTACCAAAGCTCCCGACAGAAATAGAATTCTTAAATTGCTGTAATGAGTTTTTATGGGTATCTACTTATGTGGCAAAAGGTATATATAGACAACAGCTGACCTATGCAAAACATATGTCTGAGCAAGTTATCAAAAATGAGCTGATCAAACTCTTAACCTGGGAGGCTGGAATCCAAACAAATTGTACTATTCCCTTGGGACATTATGGCAAGTATCTTGAAAAATATACTGATCCAACAATATGGTCTAAATTTTGTCAAACTTATACAGGGACAGATTATGAAGAAATATGGGATGGTTTATTTGTCATGTGTCAATTGTTTCATCAATTCGCATTGAAAATTAGCTCGCACTATCAGTTTGCATATAATCAAGACGAATATAAAAGTATTGTATCTTACCTACAATCTGTTAGAGCATGGAATGAATAATATTGATAATGGCTGAGGGTTCATTTAAAAACATACTGAAACGCTTGCTCACTAATGGCACTTGAGCTGGCACTGATGATTCGGGCTGAAATAGCGGGCAATTGTAAATAATCATGTGCAAACGAATAAGTGAGCGTGCCGACAACGGCACTGGTGCTTGCTCTTGCTACAGTATATGTCCATGAATCTGTATTTGTGCCAGTATATTGAGGTAAATATCTTGCGACCTTTTTTGTCGCGATTTCTGCTGCGACTCTTGAGCCTAAGTTAACAGATAAGCTTGAGCCACCCGTAATCATATTAATACCAATTTTAGAGGCAAATCCAGCAGAAGAGCTAATGGTTGAGCGACTAATTGCATGACCGATAATTGCGATTAAATTTTTTTGTATTGAAGAAGATCTAGCCATATTGGCGGGGGGATAGGCCACTTGTAATTTATGGAGACCATAATTCACTAAACTTGCTGCTATGGCACCCGCTATAGACAACGGTACAGTTTTTTGGCTTTTGTCCAGTACTTTTTCGACTAAAACGCTCCAGTAACTATCAAGCGCACAAGTATCAACACTGCAATTTGTTAGAGCGCATCGTAATGATTCTATTAGCTCATCAGGTAGTTCAGATAATCTAGGAGGCATACTATAATATTATAAAGTACTAATGTTTTGAAAACATTCTGCTATATTATTATGTATAGACTCGTTTGTCGCTTGATAGTAACGGCTCATCTGAAGATTATATTCTAGATTAATATGCATAAGACTTGGTTTGTTGACTGAAGTTGGACTGCTCAAGCAATATTAAGATACACTCCCTATAACTTGAGCATATATTTTTATGCCTTTGACTTATCAGCAAATCGAGAATAACCTATATTTTGTTACTATTTTAAATATTTGTAATCCACTTCATACGTCTTTTACAATGTTTAGAGAGATAATAAAAGATCCCTTATTAGGCAAAAACATTTCGCTGTCCAATGATGCTTTATTTTTAGAAGAGCATAATTTTGGTTTGATTGTAAGCGGTCATTTACCCCCACTCTTGACGTAACAAAAAATCAAATTTTTAAAT
>CAZWHY010000028.1:30713-45987 GCA_964633725.1 Uncultured Candidatus Berkiella sp. | reverse complement strand
GAATATTTGAGAATGAACGCTCAGGAACTGAGCAAAGTGTCAGTAATTCAATCTGTGGTTATGCGTAACCTCACGCAAGTTTCCGCAGCCAAAACATTGGGATTATCAGAACGTCAGATCCACCGACTAAAAAAGACCTATCAGCGAAATGGTACGGCTGGCTTATTGTCTAAAAAACGAGGCAAACCATCTAACCGTTTATACCCTAGCGAGCTTAGGGCTAAAGCCATAAGTCTAATACGGGAACACTTCTATGATTATGGCCCTACACTAGCGGCTGAATCACTAGAAGAGCACTTTGATGTCAAGCTTAGCAAAGAAACAGTTCGGCAATGGATGATTGGCGCGAAGTGAAGTGGCTACACTAACCCGGACAAGTAAATTATAATATTACGAGCCGAGGAGTACCCATGAGTAACAAACGAAAAACAAACAGTTATACGACTGAGTTTAAAAAGTCGTCAGCCAAATTAGCCGTGGAATCAGATCAATCCATATCACAAACCGCCAGGGAACTAGGCATTCATGTTACAACGTTACATGGATGGGTTAACAAGTACCACCCAAATAGTAATCAGAGCGTAAGTTTAAACCCACCTACAGGTGACACCCAAGCAGAACTCAAGCTCTTAAAAAAGAAGCTGGCTAGAGTCACCATGGAGCGCGATATACTAAAAAAAGCGGCGGCGTACTTTGCGAGCGAAGCGCTGTAAAGTACGCCTGGATCAAGGCTAATCAATCTTTCTTCCCTATTGATATGATGTGCAATATTCTGGGGGTTGGCCGAACCAGTTATTATGATTATCTGAGAGCGGAACCTTCCGCACGAATGATCGAAAACCAGAATTTAGCAGCCAAAATAAAAAAGGTTTTTATAGATAGTCGCGCCACATACGGCACTCGCAGAATAAGGCGTTTGCTACTTAATTCAGGTATGGAAATTAGCCGTCGGCGTGTTGAGAAAATAATGAAGCAAGAAAGTTTAGTCTGTAAAACACGGCGTAAATTCAAGGTAACAACAGACTCTAATCACAAACTATCCATTTCACCCAATATTTTGGAACGGAATTTTATTGCAGAAAAACCAAACCAAAAATATGTTGGTGATATCACCTATATTTGGACTCAGGAAGGTTGGCTATATTTAGCGACCGTTATTGATTTATTTTCTCGACGAGTTGTTGGCTGGTCTATGAGCGGTCGTATGAAGGCTTCACTTGTTAATGATGCCCTGCTGATGGCTCTATGGAAGCGCAAACCAGAACAAGGCTTAATATGGCACACAGACAGAGGAAGCCAATATGCTGCTGATAGTCACCGGAAAATACTTAAAGAACATGGCGTAATTCAAAGTATGAGTCGTAAAGGAAATTGCTGGGATAACAGTGTGGCCGAAAGCTTCTTCCATACGCTAAAAACTGAGCTAACCCATCATATGAATTACAAAACTAGAGATGAAGCGAAAAACGCAATATTTGAGTACATTGAGATTTTTTATAACCGAAAACGAATGCATTCTTCTAATGATTATTTTTCACCTGAAGAATATGAGACGCGCGCAGAAATTAATTAAAATTTTGTTCGGGAAAGTGTTGCCAGATCATATTTAAACGCTCTCCAGAAAATACTAAGTGCAAATGCCGATTGTATCATAATCTATTATCAATCTTTTTACACCTAAAACAAAAAGTCTACGGCCTGTTGCAAAGTGGTCACCGCTTTAATTTTAATACCGGATATCTCTTCTTTAGGCGCATTGGCTTGAGGCACAATAGCAGTTGTGAACCCATGTTTTTGTGCTTCTTTGATACGCTCTAAGCCTGCTTGTACTGGACGAATTTCTCCCCCTAAACCCACTTCGCCTAAAATAATGGTTTTTTTATCTATTTTAATATTCTTGAAACTAGAAATAACACTCATCAGCACGCTAAGATCGGCTGCGGTTTCATGAATACGCACACCACCGACCATATTTAAAAATACATCTTGTTGGTGCATAAATAAACCACAGTGTCGGTTCAATACCGCCAGCAACATTGCGAGCCGATTAGAATCATACCCCACTGTAACCCGGCGCGGTTTGTCTAATTGACTTTCATCTACCAAAGCTTGTACTTCTATGAGCATGGGTCGTGTGCCTTCCCACGTAGCCATTACAGATGTGCCGGCTCCCGTTTCTACACTTTTGGATAAAAATATTGCAGACGGATTATTCACGCCTTTTAAACCTTTGTCCGTCATCGCAAAAATACCCAACTCATTGACCGCACCAAAGCGGTTCTTACAAGCTCGCAATAAACGAAAACGATTATCTGTTTGCCCTTCAAAATATAATACGGTATCCACCATATGCTCTAAGACTCTAGGACCTGCTATCGCACCTTCTTTATTGACATGCCCCACCAAAAATAAAGCGGTACCACTTTGTTTTGAAAACTGCACCAACCGCTGTGCACTTTCACGTACCTGGCTGACAACCCCAGGCGCACCGGGTAGCGCATCTGTATAAATAGTCTGAATGGAGTCAATCACCATAATTTTGGGTTGTATCTTATTGGCAACAGCAATAATTTTATCGACTTCTGTTTCTAATAATAAAGGCATATCCGTATGATGCAGGCCAAAACGTTTGGCTCGCATGGAGACTTGCTGTAACGACTCCTCACCGGTAACGTACAATACTTTTTGTTGGTTCGCGGTTTCTGCTAGTGCTTGTAATAATAAAGTAGACTTCCCGATACCTGGATCGCCACCAATTAAAACCACCGATCCCACAACCAGCCCACCACCCAAGACTCGATCCAACTCAGGCATACTAGTTTTCAATCTGTCAAAATTTTCAGTATCCACTTCATTTAAAGCTTTGACTTCACTTAAAGCACCTGCATAACCACTGCGCGAACTGGTTTTGAGACCACTGCTCGATCGTATCATCACCATTTCTGACATACTGTTCCAAGCCCCACAGTCTTGACATTGCCCTGCCCACTTTAGACTGATGCTGCCGCAATCTTGACAGTTATACTGTATTTTTGTCTTGGCCATATTTATCCCCTAAAGATATTTTCTGAGAGGGTCGACATTAAGGGCATGACAGATAAAGCCTCAGAAATATTAATTAATGCCACCCGGGTGAACGCTTCACAGGCAACTGATTTATATGAATTTGTTCTCAACGATTCGCTATATATCATTGAGTGTGTGCGTGTAGAATCACTGGCGGAAGGAATCATTTACCCTGTTAATAATTATCTACATACACTACAAAACACACTGTTTGAATTAAATCACGTACGAGTCAATCCCAGGGCAGATAATACACAGATTATTCAACAACTCACTCAAGAACTTGAAAGTATCGGCGTGGAGGTATTAAATCCACCCACCGAAGAATCTATGTCTATGTGCTATAGACCCTTGGGTGAAATTACAGAGAATGTCCGATTTCACTTTAATGAATCCGGAAAATGTACGTTCCTTTGTCCCAATGCCAAGCTCCGAGCCGTCTCGCAGCCTTTATTGCAAGACGTCTCAAAAAGCAGCCTTAGGCCAAAGTAAAATACTATACTTTAAAATACTTCACCTTCTGCTTTCAAACTTTGCCAATTATCCAATTTCTGCCAATGCTCAGGTATTTTTTTCATTTTAGAAGTCACAATGACTTTAGAGGAATTTTCACCTAGTAATAATGCATCGAAATAATCTCGTAGCATCTGAATATTAATATTTTTGACAGCTTGAGCCACCTCATGTCGAAGTGTAAAATCCAAACGTCCTGATTCAATTTTTGACCAAAAACGTATCGTTTGCTCATCTAACGTTTTAGATGGGTCGACTAATTCATTCACCAAAGCCGTTTTGATAGGGTTAATCGCCTCATCTTTCATTTGTTTAAGTTCATCTCCAAATTCAGCAATGAATTTTTGTATGGCTTCATAAATCGCTTCGGGCGTATAATCAGGTGATTGTACAAAAAAGTTTAAGCCATTCACTTTCGCTTGTAGGTTTACAAAACTGCCCAAAGCGTAACCCATTTGTTTTTCAACACGCAAAGCTTGATACATCGGTGTCGCTATCAGCCTGGATAAAATCATCGCTTTTGCAATGCTATCATTATCTGCCTCTTGACTTTGTGCATAAAAAACCAAGGCATGATTTTTATCAGATGATTTTATGGGTTTATAGTGTATTTCACCTTTGGGTAATTTATACACGTTAGGCAATGCTGCCACCTTAGGTAACGTTTTATCAACATTAAAATGTGCTTTAACCACTTTCGCTAAATTTTTAGCATTGTTCTTAGAGTAGTTTCCACTGACAAACATTTCTACTCGGCTATTCTCAACAAATATTTTCTTGAGTGCTTCTATCTCATGACTAGTCACTTTGGCTAATGCGGCTTGCAGCTCGGTAGGATGCCAGCTTGGATCAATAAAGATAGAACTTAAGCCTTTGATAGCTTGTTGGAACAAGGGCAATTGATCAAAGTTTTTAAGTTCGCGTATCAAACGCTCCTTTAACAGATTAAAATCAACCGTATTGATTTCATAATGCCTAAACGCTGAGACCAAAGTTTCTAACAAAACAGATTGTTTATCACTATAACCACCTAACTGTATCGTCAAGCCTCGTGGATGCGCATATAAATTAATACTTTCTCCTACCATAACCGCAGGATACAATTTTTGCTTTAACTGCTCAAAGACTAACAAAGCATATAAGCTACTTTGCATTTGATGCTCAGCCGTATCCATACTGATAGGATTGACTAAATTAATCAAAATATTCGCCTTTGGATTCGTAAAGGCTGCATCATTCACATGCCATAATACAAAATTTTCACTCTCTTCCAATAAATTAGGCTTTTGTGGTTTTTGTACGCTATCTTGTGTTTGTGTTTTCAAATTTTCAGGAATATAGGCATTAGGCTCAGGCAATGCTAAATCTTTGCTATGCTTGATCTTGGCATCTGCCCGCTTTATTTGTGATGGCAAAGCTTCTAAGCTGTACTCTACACCAAACCACTTAGATGTCTTTTGCCCAATCATGTCGGGGCTAATCACAAAGCGGCGCATATTTTGATGGGTTAATGCCTCTATGGCTTTATTAAGCGGTACCATCGCCTGCTCAAAACTCATATCAGGCATCAAATATCGACTACTAATCACCTCGGTAAAATCATATTTTTGTAATTGATGAGCTAAACTAGAGGCTAAAGTGGTTTCTGACTCACGCTCATGGTGTGTAAATTCTAACTGATGAATCGCTTGTATATCCTTAAAAAACTGCTCTGGATAACCATGCTCTTTTAATAAGCCAGCCGCATTAAACGTATATTGTGTAATATCATCTACATGGGTTAACCCCATCGGCGTCAATTGAAAAACCAGTTGTAATAAATCTTGAGAGCCGCCTGTACTGCTATCGGTAGAACTCGATAAAGAGGTAATCCAGCCTTTATTTTTTAAAGCGGCATATAAACTACCCTCACCTTCATATCCCATAAATTGGCTGAGCAAATGCAATGGTTGCTCTTTATAATTTTCTTGAAAATCAGGCAAAGCAAATAAAATCATTAATTGTCGGCTATTACCTTGCGCTTTGATTTTAATATCCACACCGAGCTGATCTGCAGTATACAATGGCAGCTCAGCCATATCGGGCGTTTCTTTTTGCACAATATCCGAAAAATATTTTTGAGCGACTGTCATTAACTGTTTTGTTGATTGCGGGCCAACCAATACCAGTGTCATTCTATCACTGCTATAAAAAGTTTGATGAAATTGGGTTAATGCAGCGTGCAGTGCTTTTTTGTCTCCTGGTAATGTGTCAACATTCCCAACACTGAATCGGTGAAATGGGTGGGCGGGGCTGCTGGTTTCTTTATTCACATCCACCACGCGCCAATTGTCTTGATTCAAATACATGCGAAATTCAGAGTCTACGTTTTTACGCTCTCTATCCATGTGTTCTACGGTGAGTAATGGCGTTTTGAAAAATTCTGAAAACTGATCGACTGTTTTTTGTAGATGCTCCGATTGAATGTTAAAATAATAATGTGTCCTGTCACCACCAGTGTAGGCATTAAACTCACCGCCATTATTATGAATCATCGTTTGAAATTGATCGGTTTCAGGGTATTTCTCCGTACCCAAGAACATCATATGCTCCAAAAAGTGCGCTAATCCAGGATATGCATCTGGCTCATGGTTGCTACCCACATTGATTTCCAAACTACATGCGCTTTTTATTGCCTTGGCGTCGTGTACAACAATAACTTTTAAGCCATTTTTGAGCGTATCATAACGATACTCACGGAGATCATTTGGGCTTTTTGTAATGTCTTGATTGGCAGCTTGTACAGGCACCATGCCTCCTAATAAAATAAGCGCTAAAAAACAAAGCGCCGAACTTAAAAATCCAAATCTCACTCGGCTACTATTCATGATTAATTATCCCCTGAACCATACAGATTATATTTAAAGTTTAAATAATGACTTTGAAAATTATACAAAAATCTGAAAATCTTAACAGTGCCAACTTGCTTGTGGTAAACAGCTTGCTAATATTAATATAAAGACAGGCTCAACCATTAATCATCTACGGGTATGTATAATATATGATACTGACTCTATTCTACTTCATTCGTGCCCTTATTGGATTAATAGATTTTGTTATTTTAACGCTAATTTTATTCTTACTGAGCTTTTTACCTGACAAAATAAGGGGTAGCTGGTTCCCAAAACTAGTCACTTATTGGTTTCGTGTTTTTATTCGTGCACTACGTGTCACGTTGTTTATACATGAAAAAAATCAGAAGCCACTCCCAAAACAATATATCGTTATTGGCAACCATCCATCTTGCTTCGAAGATATTGGTATACTATCCACATTTAAAGTTAAGTTTCTTGCAAAGAAAGAAGTCCGAAATTGGTTTTTAGTGGGAAGATTAAGTTATGTGATTGGCACATTGTACGTGGATAGAAACTGCAAAGATTCTCGTGGCTTAGCATCTGATAACCTACTAAAGGCTTTGCAATCAGGTGACTCTATAGGGATTTATCCAGAAGGCGGTTGCAAAGGCAGACGCATACATACGCCTTTTCGTTACGGTGTTTTCGATTTATCCATGAAAGCAGATGTTCCAATATTGCCCGTATTTTTACATTATGAAGCCCAAGAACATTTTGAATGGCAAAATCAGCATCTACTTTATAAACTCTGGACGATTTTTACCGCACCCAATCGCCGGGTGAACTATTATGTTTATGACGCAATATATCCCTCCCAGTTTAGCAGCAAAGAAGAATACTGCCAATTTGTAGAAGAGCTCTATCTTAATTGGCAGAATCGTTACTTAGATTAATATTTTAGAGATGATTTTTGTTTACTTCTTTTAATCTCTAACTAAAATCAATATAGCTTGGCGGGATAAAATCACTTAACCATACGTTATCATTACCCAGATAGAACCTCACACCATTTTTATAGGCATGCTGAGCATTGATAATCAATATTGTAATCTCTTTTCCTTTCCTTTTGGCCACTTCTTTAGCCGTATCTATATCAATAGATAAGTGAACATACTGTCTGCCCATTGGCTTTATTCCGTCTAATTTTATTAGCTTGGCTGTTTCAATGGTTGTGCCATGATATAGAGTTTGGGGCGGCTCTGCTGGTTCTTTTAATAATTTCCCTGGTATGGAGTGTCCATAAATTGCTCTAATATTATCTTCTTTCATTTCAAAACGCTTTTTAGCAGATTCTTCTATAATTGTTTGAATGTGCTCTTTACCAATATCACCGATGCTAGCATCATATGTTTTTAGTGCTGACAATAATTTTTCGATATCAACCCAACCATGATCATCTAGCTCTAATTCAAAGACCCATGGTTCATGCCTTAATGCATATGATATTAGCTTACTCAATGCAACAAGATTTTTATTCATTATCTTCTCTTAATACATTAGTAAATATGTTTGCATTACAACTTGCCACTTTTCACTCTATCTAACCACTCGGAAAAGTTTTCTAGATATTTAACACTGTCCCAATCTACATCTGCTAAATCATCCTCATTCAAATGAAAATATATTTTATGCTCTTCATCAAAGCATGCAAGGGCATTTGCATCATCACACTTGGCAAATGGGATTAATAGTTTTTTGCTCCCCATGGTTACGTTTATCACCCTAAAACATATTTCAAAAAATCCTTTTGATCTTCCAATTAGCCACCATGAAGTATTATCGATCTCATCCATATGAGAAAGAAACTTAACGTATTCATCAGGGTATGAAAAGTTAATATTTAATTCTTCTGCTCCTAACAATTCATTTTTTATCATTTTTCATTGCCTTTTCTTTTCTTAACTATCAATAACGGATCATAGACTGAACCATGTTTGAACTTTTCACTAAATGGTCTGTTTTGAAAATAAGTGTGCCTTTGGTCATTGATTCTATGCTGAATTGCCTCTCCCCATGTTCTAGGCGGCGTATCAACTAACGTAGTATAGCCTTTTACCAGCTCATCAGGCATAACTTTGTTAAATTCATGAATTTGAACTTTTGCCTTTATGCCTGCATCGCGTGCCGCTAAAAGCCTTGTATTATCAATAGTAGTTAATGAGCCATCTGGCATTTTTACAACGTTTATTGGAGTGCCATTCCAACCTTTTTCTTGCATGCTACTGGTTATATCATGATATGTATAGTATTCAGCTTCTAGGGTTTTAGGGTTGATTCTCTTTTTTCTAAAAGAAACCGAAGATTGAGAGAACCTAATCTCAACTGGCTCTATAGTGACAATACCACTAAGCTTGCTATAGTCAGCATAAACTTTATTTGGCTGTATACCTGTGATATCAACTCGTTTAGGAATCGTTGCTTTTTGCTCAAACTGCGTTAGAAGAGCTGCTGGCTGACTAGGTGCAGTTTTTCTTTGCGCAAGTGTACTCGCCCTTAATGTATGCCCCGTTTCAGGCGCCTTAGTCATCAGCTCCAAATATTTGTCTATTAATGGCTCGGATATGACTTCGTTAGCTGGGATTTTTGGTTTTTGCGCCAAAGTTGAGTTTCTAAAACCATATTTAGAAGGCGCCCTATCTACTACCGCAACAGCTTTATGAATAATACCACCAGCAGCCTTTGTTATCTGTGTTCCTACTTTGAAAGCCACTCCTGGTAATGCAAACGAGAACAATAGTCTTGAAATTTCCCGAACCTTCTCATTCTCATTCATTTTTTCATAATTGAGAACAAATTCATTCATTGATTCTCGTACAAATTTTGAGCTCTCTAGTTCTTCATTTAAAACCTTTCTGGCCGCCTCTTCACCAATGAAGGTACCCAAAACATATAGCGATTTTGCGGTTGCAAGTGGCACAACTGCCAAGCCCCTTAGTACATGTGTTTTCACCTTTGAATCTGACATGGGAATGGCTTCTTCAACATTCTGATTCATTAAGGTAAACACACTGTCAATACTAAGCGCCAAATTTTTTACAGCATCCCACAAACCTAAGCCTATATGGTCAACCTTTACTTTAATATCTTTGACTCCATTAAAAGCCGCCATGGTTGAAGGGGAGGTCGTTTCTCTGTTCTTTCTCTGCCATTCTAATATTTCAGGGCTTTTATCACCTCTTAGACGCCTAAAAAAGTACGCAGCCTGGGTTAAAAAGGCAACGTTTGTTTCGGCTTGTTTTTGCGCCACTGTTTGGGGAATATCATTCTCTTTGTTGGCTGGTGCACTATCTGCCACCTCAGCTTCAGTAGGGTTACCAAACATTATATCCCTTTGCTCTGCAAGCGCCGCTTGAATATAAGGGTTATCATAAGATAGGCCGGGTAAAATACCTTCTGATTCAGACGCTTTAATCTGAGGCTCTTCTTGGCTAATTACAGCTGGGTTTGCTAAAACTGGCAAAACACCTTGCTGCTGGCCAGTGGCATCTATTTTTTTAGGTAATGATAAAGTATAGCCCTGCTTCTGATTTTCAGAGTCATAGATTGTGAATATTGGCTGGTGATTGATGGTTGCTTGAAAATTGTAGCCGCCATCAAGGTTATTATTATATTGTATCCCCCAACTTCCATTTTTACCTCTGCCTGGTGCTGTACCATTCCCTGTATAATAAGGGTATATCGCCCGTCCGATAAACTTACTAATAACCTCATTCGCAAAAGTCATTTTTACATGATCCCAGAAACTATGCTTACCATCTTTAAACGCATAAGCAACCCCCTGTTCACGGAGTTCTTTAACGCTTACACCTAAAATTTCTGCGGTAATGAAATCCTCTACAACATTTTTACATTTTGTTAAAGTATCGCCTTTTTTATTATAACCATCCATCCAATCATTTGTTATTGTTTTGGCATAAGCATCTAGCTCTGCTTCAATGCTTTCTATATCACCTACTTCCGGATAAAAAGGGTATTTGAAACGAATAATTTGCTCTGCAAAGTGCTTGGCCATATCATTTCGGTCATTCTTTGGCCCCACCATAGTCTCAAATGCAAAATTAACAATACCTTGCATAGTCCCTGGAATATTAGTCGTGTCTAAGAAGTTATCTTTATGCTTATCAAATAATACATTAACACCTGCCACCCAGAGCTCAGCCTCTTTATTAGTGGTATCGGTATTATAATATCTGCTCTTACTTAACGCTTCTTGCTCTTCCTGCCGGAGTGCTTCTTTTTCTTCGCCTGAGAAGTTTTTATCATACTCGGCCTGTTTGGCTTCAAGCACTTTTTCTTGCCAGTCTTCATGGTAACTATACCCTTGCGTTTCTTTAAACAGTGTTTCTTCTGTCTCTTTTGCCTCAATTAGAGACGCTTGCTTTGTCTCTATGCTATTTTGTGATGACTCAACCATGCTTCTCCAAAACGTACACTTAACCTGCGCACGCCAGACTGCACTTTCCAATATCCTTTGGTCAACATCATTTGTAAGAAAGGAAAGCGGTGAGGGCGTATATGCCTCTAACTTTGCAATGGCATCTTCCAAGCCTTTTTCTGCTGACCCTAAGCCTTCCTCATACCACTTTATATTTTGTTCTAAATTATAAATATCAAAGCTTAAGATATTCGTCTGAGATACTTGTATGGCATGTAGTCGTTCAGCTTTAAATGTGGAGTCGCCCATTTTACCCAAAATACTTTCTTCTAGGTGGTTAAAGGCCCACTCTTCCCACATTTGTCGCTTTTGATAATATGACTTCACATAACCTTGAGCTGTTTGAGCATAGCTGGATAAAGTGCTCATTTGCTTGTTAAATGGCAAGTCGTCAAACTTGATTTCAGATAGATTTAAGCCTTCCTGAATGCTCGCAAAAGTGCTTGCACTAAAGTAAGGCTTGATTGCCTCAAATGGCTTATTTGCAACCTGGTCTAGCTGTGCATTCGCATACTCAAGGCCGTATACAGCAGGCGCCAACCATTGCGTGGCCTTTGCCCCAAAACAATCGGTGAGATTTGTATCCAAACGCATAAAATACCTATCATCAAAGACAGTTTCTTTTGATTTACCTATGCTATATCTATAACAAATTTGGTCTGCACACAGCTGCGTTAAAGCTTCAATGGATTCAAATTTATCTAACCCTGAATATTTGCAGCCATAATACACGCCACTACTCGCGATGGTTGAAAGTACATAATAATAAGGCATCAACCCAAAACTCACTCCATGGCTGAAAATTGTTCCTGCAGTTTGAATATATTTAGGAGTATAAGAGCCTGTGGTATATTGAATAAGGGATGGAAAGTACCTATAAGCGGCTATTTTGCCAACCTCTAGCCCAAACCGTATAGGGCCCTCTACAGCTATCATGCCCACATGAGGCAAGATTTGTAATAAAGGCGTACCATATTTTAAAATTGGATTATTGTAGACTATGGCGTTATGCTTGGCCTTAAGGTGAAAGCTATCAACAACCGATATTCGTCCCTCGTTTAATGTAAAGCTCGCTTTCTGGCCATATATTAAGGGAGTCTCAACCCAGCCCGCATTGCTCAATCTCTCGTTCAGCTCTTTTTTATATTGACTTCTTTCAAGCCTAAAGCTAAATTTCCGGTCGTATTCATCAAGGGCTTTTTCTTCTAATTCTCTCAGGTCAGATTCTGCGTTCTCTTTCTTTGGCTTGCTTTCTGATGTCGGCTCTAAGCCATTTGCAATATAATGATCATGCAAAAAATCATAACCATTATTTTTCAAGGCATGATGCAATGGATTCAACTTACCTGGAAACACCAAGCATCGCTCTTCTGACCTTAAGCAATGCTTTAACAGTTCTGAATTTTTATTGGTTATAGCAAGGCATGCATTTTTAGCAATTGGCTCTAAAATGACTTCCATGTTTTTATTGATGGTTTTTTTAGATGAGTCCCCAAGCTGCAACAATACAGCAACGCTTTCTTGGTATTTGGCAATGGTATTTACCCACTTAGACAACCCTTTTTTGACTGCCATATCGACTAATTGACCAGATTCGTGTGAGAGTTGTAGACCCGATGTGATTTCGTTATACCGATTTTTATTTTGTTCATGTAGGGAAATCATTAAAATATTATGTAAGGCCGTGCTATATGTTATATTTTTGTCACCAGGATTACCTTTTGCAACATTAAATGAGTTGAGCAATACATTGTCAGGGTCTTGATGCCTTCTAGGAAGTGCGACTCCTAGTTTTAACAAAGATGATAGCAAAAATAAATCTTGATGCGATAAAGCATTTTCTAGTGCTTTGGGTGAATGCTTAACCCCTGGGCGCTGTAAAAATTCATATAATACACTGGCATGCCCAAAATCACACGCTACGTTATAAGCTGATTGAACTAGGGCTTCACTTTCCCCTGGCTTAATAGTGCTTAGCATTAAAGTCACACTATCCCTTTGGCCCAAGCAAGCAGCAAGCTCTAGTGGGGAGATATTACGTTTCTTAAATTTTGATTTATTTTCAAGATGATTGTCATCTGAAAACCAGGGTGATTTTATTGTACAGCTTGCGCCTAAATCCATTAAAGCTTTCACATTGTCTATACGTCCATGACAAACAGCGGTATGTATAGGCATCCAATTGCTAGATTTCTTATTGCTCGAGCGACTAAAGCGAACTGTTCTTCCTTGTAATGCCTTATTCACATCAATATCAAACTCTCCAATGAACCTTACTAAACGTTGGCTATCATTGCCTGCTAATAAAGCCCCAAGTGATTCAGGCTTGAGCTTTGCTCTAGCCCCTTTTTTAGGAACCTCTCTTTGTGCTGTTTGTGCTGTTTGTGGCACCTCTATCTGAGCGACGCTATTAGTTGGGCTTTCAATATGTAAAATACCTGTTTGGTATGTTTTTCTTAAAGCCTCTTGTAAGGCTCTTAATCTGCTCCGTAACCCCTGACCTGGGCTTGCAGACTGCATAAAGGCATATTGCTTTGAGCCTAAATGAATAGCCGTTTCTTTAAAACCATCAACTGCATTTTTTCTAACGGGGCTAAAGCGCTGCTCGAGAGTCGATATTTCAATCGTGTCAAATACAAATTCTTTTGGCTTGTGCGAATATATTTTATGGAAACATGTGATTTTTGCTTCATCTTTTTGGCCGCTGTAAACATTAAGCCCTAATTTAAACTTATCGCACAACGCCGCTATCTCATTAATATTTAACTCAGAGGGTATAAGACTTGAGTCATTGAGCATTGACCTTAACACTGGCGTTATAATCATAAACTGTTCTTGAGGGTGAGGATATGACTTTAAAATCCAACTAATTTTTTCTGAGATTTTCTCATGAGAGAGCGCCTCATCTAGCGCATAATATCGCCTAAAATGCTCTAAGAAATCTCTAAATCCAAGAGTTGATTGAAAAGTAATTTGTACCCCATCTTTATTTGAAGCAGATATAGAAGATTCATTTGTTACAGCCCTGACTAGTAGAGAAACTAAATCCTCTAAGCCGCCATTTTTAGACCAGTCTTCACTCGGCAGCACTGTATAGACAGACTGGGAGTATGATTTTTCATTCACAATACTTTGGTGGATTTCATCCCTGAAAGTATTTTGTAAAACTTCTATTTGCTCAGGTTGTGCGCCAGAACCAGATAAACTTTTTATCTGAGAGTGATAGTGCGCTAATCGGGCAGGCAGCTTTTCAGATGTTTTCTCATAATCCCACTCGCTGCCTTGACTAGAAAGAATCTCCCAATGTGTTCTAGTAGTGTTTGACAGCTCTATGTTTGCGAGTGGCTTAAAAGATAACTCAGACTCAGGTGCTAGGTTTTGGTAGCCATCAACCCCTAAATTAAAACGAAAGCTATGACAAAGCATTTCAAGCTGTTCTTTGGATACAAATTCTTGTCTGTTAATATCACACTGATTTAAAACGTAATGCTCATATGCTTTATCACCATTTGATTTAAGAAACTGCGCGTTGTCTGTTGCACCATTAGCTAATAAAAATTGAACGATAATATCTAAATTAGGATAATAGAGCTCATCAAATTCGTCCCTCTGATCTAACTTTAATTCGGCTAACCATTGCTTGATATATATCGAGTTGTTTTTCAAGTGATCAGGAACACTACTATCAAAGTGCTCCTTACATTTTTGTAACAACAAACCAAATGAATCTTGCATCATCTTCTTGTGATCAGCACTCTCTAACAAAACGCTTTTAAGCGTTAGCCTCAATACAGAGCCTAACAATACTTGCGAATCAAGTGGATGCGAATGATTCTTCAAAAGCCATTGTATCTTCTCTTCGATATTGTTCGTCTCATCTAGATGGAAATATTCAGCAAATGCTTTTTTAAAATATTTATAACCTTCCGTTTTTTTAAATAGATTAACATCACTAGAAAAGGGGTGGAACTCATTGAACGTAAAGCCTGAGTTTTTAATTGATTTTACTCTCAGTAACTTCAAAATAAAGGGTGCAATAGAGTGGAACGCACAATTATTTAAATGCGTTGATATTTTGATAGTTTTTTTATCATTTTGAGACATTATTTTTGATTCCAAAGAAGGTCTAGAGAACAATATCAAGAAAGGCTATGTCAGACATAAGGCGACTAAGCTGGCTTGAGTTATAAAATAAAATATCGAATTTAAAGGTATTGGGGCTAGTGTTTGCTAGGCTTTGCAAACAAATCCACAAACTTGGTTAACTAGCGCAATGCCCTAAAATTAGCTGCTTTTAAGAGCCCAAAGGCTCTAGCAATGGGGGGCGATTATAATTTTAACTTTAAGGTATTGCAACTCTTAAACC
>CAZWHY010000028.1:1792-30613 GCA_964633725.1 Uncultured Candidatus Berkiella sp. | reverse complement strand
AGGCCATACAAGCAGAGCAAAAAGAATGCTTTGAAGAAATCTCGATGGCATATGACTGCCTTTTACACCCAGAAAAACCAGAACACAGAAGAGGCGGTGCAGGGCGTAATTCAAGTGAAATGACACCAGATGAAGTGTTGGCTTGCTTTTATGGCTTTCAAGGCACAAACCGTATCCATGGGGACAAGGCTCAATCATTTCACATTGGTTTTTCCATTTATGTTAAAGGGGGAGACTCAAGAGTGCGGCCAGAATCAGAAGGTACTGACGCCTTCCATTTTGACTCAACACAGGAGCTTAGGCAGTTTTGCTTATTTTTAGAAGATAAGCAGTGCTATAAAATCAACCTATCATCAGAATCGTTTCCAAAAGATGCCAGCTCTTTAATAGTAGATGCTATAGAAAAAAACTCTCATATAATGGAAGTAAAGATTTTCGAAGATTTTTTATCACATGCACAACACCTAAGACTAAAAGATATTTTGCATGAGAAAAATTATCCTAACAGACTAAAAGAAAGCCAAAAAAAGGTTTTAGAAAATACCGTTAGACATACATCCAGGCTAGGTGCATTTGTTGGCCCTTTATTTACATTTAGCTCTTTGGGAATAAATAGTGCTTTAATCTTATGCCTTATATTCGGCTCAAGCTCTCTTGGCTATGGACTATTTGGTGCGGCCTTAGTTTTGTCAGCTGGTGGATATTATCTAGGCTCTATTGCAGGGAAGCTGCGATACAAATATCTAGATCGTGCAGTTAACAAATGTTACATCAATGAAGATACGACTGAAGCAACTATCCCGTCTGAGCTAGAAGCACTTAAAGCTGGGGTTATGGCAGAAAAATGGACTGGGTATTTTTCAAGCTATGCTAATTATGCCACTTATAAACATCCCTTATATTTTGCAGCTGGGATGAAGGTGGCGCTTGATGAAGATGAAAAAGCATTACCTAAATTAAAAACACTATAACTATTATGCGATGGTTAAAACATAAAACCAGGATAAAAAACAGCTAGCGTATTAAAAAATCAACGCAACACTGTAAATCCTCTTATGGCATCGTAGATCTAAACTATGAAATAAACAATCATTTTATCAATCTATTTAGCAAACAATGATTCAATTCTTTGCAAATAATTTAGATGCTTCTTTTTACTCATGCGCTTAAGGTTTATTTGTTTAAACCTAATGCCTGGAAGGCTTTCAATATCCACAGGCACATCAACTAAACCCCACTGCGGCCTCATCTGCATCAAGGACAGCAGGAATTGCTTATGATTTTGTGACAGCTTATTAATAATGTTTTTACATAGATAATCACGCACATCAATCAACGCATCAACATCAAAAGCTTCCCTTGTCATCCCTCGAAACTCTAAATTAAAACTTTTTGTTAAATCTTTTATATTTGGACTTAATAGCTCATCAATTGGTCTTGAATCTGAGGCAAGATAAATAACAAATGCATCTAGTAACTTATCAGAAATCCCTTCATTATCTAATAGTAATTTAGCATCAAAGACATCTCTTGGATGTTGCCTATTGAGCATTGCGCAAAGTTTTCCTGCATATAAGTCCTCAAATGACAGTATCCGCATTATAGCTGAACAACCCAACAAAGCCTCTACTTTTGGTTGGGTTTGTTTTTCAGTTGTAGGAAATACAGAGCCTCTAAAGACAAAATTAGGTTCAATTTTTATTTGAGCGTCACGTCCTTGAACTTCTATTTTTGTTATGAATTCACCCTTTTTGTCCTTTTGAATTACGACATGCAATCCAAGCCGTTTCGTTAACGCAGCAATAATTCGATTGAGCGCTTTAGTAGATTTTTCTAAAGTAATATCTCTTGACTCAACGTCACTGTAAGTTAAATCAATATCAATACTTAGCCGCGGAAGATCCCTAATAAAAAAATTGATAGCTGTCCCCCCTTTCAACGAGAAAACCTGCTCATCATGAATAATTGGAATTACCTGCATAACCAATCTAGATTGTGCTAAATACAATTCGCTCAATTTTTACACCTCTATATCTTCATGATTTTCATTAGCTGGGATTGTAATTTGGTATTCAGGATCTAAAATCCCTCCTTTGACAAGCTCCCTTTTCCCTTTGCCAAAATTAATTCTCGACTTATCTATTTTATTAAACCAAGAGTAATTATATTCTCTTGCCATAACCATAAACACGCGCTTTACTTTGATTGAATTACACTTTTCAAGCAATACCTGAATGATTTCGGCTCTAACTGCAGTCAATGAACCCATGAGCTGCAACGCTTCTTCGTAAGACTGTCGATTTGGAACCAAATGTAAAAGCTCCATAATTGCTCGCTCTGGTGACGAACCCCTAACTGTTATGCCGTTTTCAACAATAGATGCAAATCCAACCTCTTGGCAATTATCAAAAAGATTGGTTTGTATATATACAATATCTACACTCCATGAATAGTTTTTAAACCACACAGGCAACCTATGTGTTCGTATGCCATAAAGATATAATGGATAACTCTCACCTAAGGGTATAAAATGTGCATGGCCTTGGTGCAGTAAAGCACTCTTCCCGCCCAGATGGATATCTAATCCAGTTTGAGTTTGAATTGCAGCGAGCCCACTAGACCAGCCAACTTTATCAGAAGCACGCTTATATGCTCCATTCCCAACCTTCTCCAACCATCCTGCCTCTTGGTAATAATGAACAAGCTCTCGGGATAGCCCTTTACTGTTGAGCATCCTGGAAGTATAGATAGCATTAGGAAGCCAAGAGCTTAATAGCTGGTTTAATTTTTTTCTACTATGTTTAGTCATACTGAACAATATAGCACATAATCAAACCAGCCCAAAGGTTTGGTTTATATTTGCGCTAATATATTAAGTGTAAATTAATAATTTGTATATTATTCAAACCATTTGTATAAGCAATAAATAAGCTCTGGCTGAATGTCGGTTTAAATCTTGATTCCAACGTGAGGTGATCTGACAACACTTTTCCGAAAAAAATTTTAATTAATTTCTGCGTGTATTTCATATTTTTCAGGTGAAAAATAATCATTAGCAGAATGTATTCATTTTCGGTTATAAAAAATATCAATATACTCAAATATTGAGTTTTTCGCGTCCTCTCTAGTCTTATCATTAATATAATGAGTTAAACCAACATTTTATTTCCAAGCTTATCATCCTTGAGCACTTCAACATCTTGAGTGGGAGTATCTTGTGAGCTGGGCGCATCAAGTACTAAACAAGAAAACTGATGGCATATAGGCTTTACCAAATGGCAAGATGAGCTACCTTGTGTTTCTTCCAATGAGTCTTCTTCTTGTGGGGCAACAGACTGAGCCTTCGGCTTCCTAAGAGCCCAAGCTTCTTGCTCCCACTGCGCTCTTTGTTCTTTGAGCAGAGCCACTAACTTCCTCAGCTCTTTATTTTGCTGCTTCTCAACTAAAAATTCTGTATATAATCCATCCAATATATGCATATTTTGTTCAAAAAAAACATATAAGATTTTATTGGAATGCTTTAAATATTGCGCCATTGAAAAGCCTTTGGTATCAGGCATCAGCTCTAAAGCATCAATATATAAATCTCTAATCGTTCGGCTATCCGTTGATTTGTTTTTTATCTCGGGCAAATAAATTTCCATATCATGCGCAAATTCAAAGCCTATAGAATTATGCCCATATTTTCTAATCAAAAACTGATGAAAACTTCCGTCTGGATTAAAATATTCTAATAGATGTGGATGCATTTTTAACATTAAATCAATAATAGCATTCATGTTATATATGGGTGTGGGTTCTAGTGCAGACTCATCCAATCGTTGTGGACCTTCATTAAGCATTTGTACCTCCTTGTACAAAGTCTTATATTAGAAAAAAATAATATTACATTTAGTTTTTGATACCAATACCTTTTTCAAGCATCCACCAATCAATAGCAAACAATAATATGCAAAATATGCCTAGAAAACTTAAAGCATTTCCAATTGGAATGTCACTAACCCCTAACATACCATAGCGAAAAGCATTGACCATATACAACATGGGGTTAAAATAAGACACTTTTTGCCAAAAAGGTGGCAACATACTAATAGAGTAGAATACGCCCCCCAGATATGTGAGTGGTGTTAAAACAAAAGTGGGAATAATGCTAATATCATCAAACTTTCTGGCAAAAATGGCATTGAACAATCCTGCCAGCGAAAACAACAATGCGGAGAAAAAGGCAACAATTAGAATAATCCAAAAATGATATATTTGTATATTAGTAAAAAATAAAGCAACGACACAGACGATTAGCCCAACTAATAATCCACGAATAACACCCCCAAAAGTAAAGCCTAATAAAATGCTCAAGCTAGACATTGGAGAAACATACATTTCTTCAATGTTTTTTTGAAATTTTGCCCCAAAAAAAGAGCCTACCACATTAGAATAAGCATTATTAATAATCGCCATCATAATGAGACCAGGCGCAATATACTCTACATAAGAAAAACCATCTAGTTCACCAATTCTGGGGCCAATTAAGCTACCAAATATAACGAAGTATAGAATCATTGAAATAGGAGATGGCAAAAGCGTTTGTGTCCATATACGAATAAACCGCAAGACTTCTCGACGCGTTAGCGTATACAACGCGACCAAGTTATGATTACTTGCCATTTTTTTGATCTCCTGCCACTCTTGCCAAAAATAATTCCTCTAAACGGTTCACTTTATTACGCAAACTTAAGATCTCATACCCTTGTTCTGTGAGCTTTTTAAATAAAATGCTAAACGTTAGCGGCCTTTGAAAACTCACTTCTAACGTTGCATTATCAGATTTAGATAAAGTACATTGAAAGCCTTCCAGTACTGGTGGTTCTACAATAGGATCTTTTAAATCTAAAATATAAGTTTCTTGGCTAGTTTGACTAATCAATTTTTTGACGCTCGTATTTTCTATAATCTCGCCGTGATTAATGATAGCCACATTACGGCATAAATGTTCTGCCTCTTCTAGATAATGTGTCGTCAATATAATGGTGGTACCCTGCTCATTCATCTCCTTTAAAAAGTCCCACATAAATCGCCGCAATTCTACATCCACACCGGCTGTAGGCTCATCCAAGATAAATAATTTTGGTTTATGAATTAACCCTCGAGCAATCATCAACCGCCTTTTCATACCACCAGATAATGTATTGGCTGGTAAGTGTGCTTTACCCCACAAATCTAGTTTTTTTAATAGATACTCTGCACGCTCACGACCGATGTCATATGGAATACCATAATAGCCAGCCTGATAAACTAGAATATTAATGACTTTTTCGAAAATATTAAAATTAAATTCTTGTGGAACTAAACCTAGCTGTAATTTAGCTGCACTGCTATTTTTCTCTAAATCTTTGCCGAAAATTTTAATTTCACCAGATGACTTATTGATAAGTGTTGAAATGATACCAATAGCCGTTGATTTGCCCGCGCCATTAGGTCCTAATAAACCAAAAAAATCGCCTTCTTCTACATCAAGATCAATGCCTTTTAACGCTATCGTTCCTTCCGCATATTGTTTTTTTAAATTTCTAATTGAGAGTGCTTTCATAGTTCCAAATTTTCCTAAATACTTATAATTTAGAGTATCATGTAAGCAAGGCTCAACAAATAGTAAGTTACAATGTTTACTCTGAATAAAAAAACAAGCAATTCTTCTGAAATAATAGAAAGTGGTTTTTCTTTATATAAAACGACTTGGCTGAAGTGCTTTATTTTGTCTATTTTGGCGACAGGTTGCTTTTTGCTGCCACTTTATTGGCCACATTTACTACCATTACAAGATGACCAAGCCCCTAATCTGCATGAAAATATGATTTATATATTATCTCTATCCGCAGCATGGCTTTTATCTTTTGTTTTAAGCACCAGCTTAATTTTTAAATTGCATTGTGAAGCCCATAATCTACAAAGTTCAGTCATACAATCGATTAAACATAGCATCAGCCGCTTTATTCCCACACTGCTCGTTGGCATACTATACATAATTAGCGTACTCAGTGGCACGGCACTATTGATTGTGCCTGGATTTATACTTTCCATTTCATTAATGTTTTGCTTCTTTTTTGTGATCAATGAAAATAAAGGTGTTCTAATGGCTTTGCTCACAAGCCATAGACTCGTCTGGGGACATTGGTGGCATAGCTTTATCATTATGAGTGTCCCATTATTCCTGATGCTCTCACTCAATATGATCATCTTTATCCTAATGGCGGCTGTATTTTCTCAGTTTGATTTTTACTTGCCCAATTTTTACATGATGATTTTCACTGTACACCTAATACTACAAAGTTTAATTGCCCCATTTATATTCTGTGTGGCGCTAACGCTTTTGCACGATCTCAGAACAAGGCAAAAACCAAGCATTCAAACTCATTAAGATTATAAAATTATTCGGATTTTAAAATATAGGGAAATATAATCGTGTTCAATACAACTAAATACTGGTTGCATGCCGCAGCATTGGTCGTTCTATTACCAATGAATATAGCCCAGGCAGAAGAACAAACTATAAAAATTGGCGTCGCTGGCCCACTATCAGGTGCTTATGCTGCTTTTGGCGAACAACTTTGGCGTGGTGCCGAACAAGCGGCCAAAGATATTAATAAAAATGGCGGTATATTAGGAAAAGAGATAGAACTCATTCGAGCTGATGATGCTTGTGAACCTAAACAAGCAGTCTCGGTTGCCAACCGTATTGTCGATCACGAAGAGGTCAGCGCTGTCATCGGACACTTTTGTTCTTCGTCCACTATTCCTGCCTCTGAAATATATGCTGATGCAGATGTCATTATGATTACCCCTGCCTCCACCAACCCGACTGTCACCGATCGCGGCTTACCTACTGTGTTTAGAACTTGCGGACGTGATGATCAACAAGGTGTCGTGGCTGCCGATTTTATTGTCAACACTCTAAAAGCAAAAAATGTTGCCATCATTCACGACAAAGACACTTATGGCAAAGGCTTAGCCGATGCTATGCAAGTCAAGCTAGAAGCTTTAGGAGGAAAAGTCGCTTTATATGAAGGCTTAACGCGCGGTGAAAAAGACTTTAATGCGCTTATCACAAAGGTAAAACAAGTCAAAGCAGATGCCTTATATTTTGGCGGCTTACATACAGAAGCCGGGCCGTTGGTTAGGCAACTACGTGAGCAGGGTAGTGAAATACCCTTTATTTCAGGTGATGGTATCGTCTCTCAAGATTTTGTCATCTCCGCGGGTGGCTCCAAAATGGTACGCAATGTCTTCATGACATTTGGCGCTGACCCACGAAAACTGCCCTCAGGAAAAAAAGCGGTTGCACAATTTAGAGACAACGGTTATGAGCCTGAAGGCTATACGCTCTATTCTTATGCCACGCTACAAATTATTGCAAAAGCAATGAACAGTACAAAATCTATGGCAGGTGAAGACTTATCCCAATGGCTAAAATCTCATTCTGTACAAACTGTCATGGGTGAAAAATCTTGGGATGCTAAAGGCGACCTCAAAGAGTCAGGCTATGTGATGTACTACTGGGATAAGTCTGGTCAGTATTTCGAATATAATAAGTAAAATAACAAAGGCAAAACCATGGATTGGATTGTTTTAGGCCAACAGCTCATTAATGGCCTAGTATTAGGCTCAATATATGGTCTCATTGCCATTGGTTACACCATGGTATATGGCATCATTGGCATGATTAACTTTGCCCATGGTGATATTTATATGATTTCGGCTTATTTGGCCGCTATCTTTTTGGCGATGCTGGGAGTACTTGGCATCACCGCTATCCCACTGGCTTTGGGCTTAACGTTGGTTCTCACCCTTGCTGTCACTGCGCTATATGGCTGGACAATAGAAAGAATTGCTTACAAACCTCTTAGGGGCTCCTCTCGCTTAGCCCCACTCATATCTGCCATAGGCATGTCTTTGCTATTACAAAACTACGTGCGTGTCGGACAAGGGGCTCGTAGCCAAGGTATTCCTGCTCTAATAGACGGTCATTGGCGCTTTGGAAGTGAAACCCACTTCATGCAAATTTCCCAAGTGCAATTTTTGATCATCCTAACGACTGTCGCCAGTATGATTTTACTCACCTTACTAATATCTAAAACAAAACTGGGTCGTGCCATGCGTGCTACGCAACAAGATATGGCTATGGCCAATATTTTGGGGATCCCAGTCGATAAAATTATACCTATGGTATTTGTGATTGGCGCTATTATGGCGGCCATAGCCGGTGTCTTAGTATCACTGAACTATGGTTCTTTTAATTTTTATATTGGCTTCATCATTGGCATAAAAGCTTTCACCGCGGCAGTATTAGGCGGCATTGGCTCTTTACCTGGTGCAATGTTAGGTGGATTAATATTGGGCATGGCAGAGTCTTTATTTTCTGGTTACGTCGATGTGGATTACAAAGACGTTTTTGCATTTACGGTGCTGATTCTGGTACTCATATTTAAACCCAGCGGGCTATTAGGCTCCCCCGAAGTCGAGAAGGTATAATCGTGACCGTACGTAAAAACCCAGTTCGAAAAGCCTTATGGGATGCCTCCTTATCCGCACTGATTGCTTTTGTATTATTTGGCCCTATTACAGGGTTAATATTGCAAGGCTTTACGATTAAGTTTGAGCTTATGCGGCCACTCATCCTCAGTATCATTGTGTTTTGGGGACGCTTATTACTGATTTGGGGGCAAAATACCCAAAGCCATAAAAAATGGTGGCAAAAGCTATCCCCTTCCACAGCCCACACTGTCATCGTGCAAAAATCCTCTGCACATATGCGTAAATTTTTATTGTTGGCTTTTATTGTTGCCTTTACACTACCCCTAGTCCTCAGTAAATACTGGCTTGGTGTCGCCATACTCGCGCTCATTTATGTATTATTAGGATTGGGGCTTAATATTGTTGTGGGATTAGCTGGGTTATTAGATTTAGGTTTTGTCGCTTTTTATGCAGTGGGCGCTTACAGTTATGCACTGGGCGCAGAATACCTAGGACTAGGTTTTTGGACCGCCATACCATTTAGTGCACTCTTGGCCGCTTCTTTTGGTGCTATTTTAGGCTTCCCTGTTCTGAGAATGCATGGCGACTACTTAGCCATTGTGACACTAGGTTTTGGGGAAATCATTCGACTTGTGCTCAATAATTGGGCTGCATTCACACATGGCCCTAATGGTATTTCAGTTCCAGCCCCAACCTTTATGGGCTTAGAATTTAGCCGACACGCCAAACAAGGCGGCACACCTTTTCATGAGTATTTTGGCTTAGATTACTCTTCTAGCTATAAATATATGTTCATATATTTTGTATTATTTATATTGGTTTGCTTTATTTTAAAATTTGTTTCTCGATTACAACGTATGCCCATCGGTAGAGCTTGGGAAGCACTAAGAGAAGACGAGATTGCCTGTCGATCATTAGGCATCAATCACGTTACAACCAAATTGTCCGCTTTTAGTCTAGGCGCGATGGTCGGTAGTATTGGCGGTGTATTTTTTGCGGCTTACCAAGGTTTTATTAACCCCTCTTCTTTTACCTTTATTGAATCTGCGATTATCTTAGCCATCGTTGTACTGGGCGGGCTAGGATCGATACTAGGCGTCGTACTGGCTGCCATTATATTAACGCTCTTACCAGAATTACTGCGCGAGTTTGCCGAATATAGAATGCTAGGGTTTGGTTTATTGATGGTGCTCATGATGATATGGCGGCCTCGTGGATTAGTGCGTATTATTCGTCAATGGTTCGATAGACCCCATCAAATATCTTCTGGGAATAAAAACGCATGACATCCAACACCCCATCAGATTTAATTTTACATATTGAAAACTTAGGGATGCGTTTTGGCGGTATTATTGCACTAGATAATACAAATTTCTCTGTACAACGAAACAGCATTACGGCTCTCATAGGCCCTAATGGTGCAGGAAAAACCACCTTGTTTAATTGCTTAACCGGGTTTTATACGGCAACCAGTGGCAATTTAATCTACACAAATAATAATAAAAACATCAATATCCGAAAAGTCTTAGGCGAACCTTTAACATGGCACCATTGGCTCCACCCTAGTGAACTGATGTCTACTTTATATTACAAACTATTGGGTGGCTCACATATTTTAGCCCGCAATGGTATTGCTAGAACATTCCAAAACATACGCTTATTTAAAGAAATGTCTGTCATAGAGAATCTTTTGGTTGCGCAACATATGTTTGCCAACAAAAATTTGATTGCCGGTGTGTTTCAAACCAAAAATTTTAAGCGCTGGGAAAAAAAAGCAATAGAAAAAGCATACTATTGGCTAGATATATTTGCTTTGTCAGACTGTGCAAACAGGCTCGCCAGCGAACTGCCCTATGGCAAACAACGACACTTAGAAATAGCCCGCTGCATGTGTACTAAACCGAAATTACTATGTTTAGATGAGCCCGCAGCGGGGTTAAACCCCAAAGAAACAGAACAACTAAGCGAGCAAATAAAAAGCCTAAGAGAAAATCACCAAGTCACCATATTATTGATTGAACATGATATGTCTATGGTTATGTCTATTTCGGAGCATATCATTGTATTAGATCATGGTGAAATTATTTGCCAAGGCTCCCCACAAACCGTAAAAGATGATAAGCGTGTGATCGCTGCCTACTTAGGTATAGAACAAGATGCGGCCTAAGATTATAAATTTTAAGAGTATAAATCAATGTCCACCTCCACACCGCTACTAGAATATAAAAACATCCACGCAAGTTATGGCGCCATTAATGCACTCAGTGGCGTTAATCTCAAAATCTATGAACAAGAAATTGTCACCATGATTGGCGCCAATGGCGCAGGCAAAACCAGTTTAATGATGTCTCTATATAAACAACCCAAACTCAGCCAGGGTGAAATTTTATTTCAAGGTGAGCCCATACAAGACTTACACCCAAATGATATTATCAAACAAGGCATTGCGGTTTCTCCAGAAGGCCGCAGAATATTCCCTAAGCTCACTACAGAAGAAAATATCAGATTAGGCGCTTATGTGATTAAAGACAAGCACCATATTGAAACCCAATTAAAAAAAGTATTTGAATTGTTCCCCATATTATTTGATCGCAAAAACCAACGCGCCGGCACACTGTCTGGTGGAGAGCAGCAAATGTTGGCTATGGGACGAGCCTTGATGCTCAAACCCAAATTATTTTTTCTAGATGAGCCGAGCTTAGGCTTAGCCCCACAATTGGTCACACAAATTTTTGAGATTCTAAGAAACATCTCTCAATTAGGTACCACAATATTTTTGGTTGAGCAAAATGCCCACCATGCTCTAAAGCTAGCTCATAGAGGCTATGTTTTAGTCAATGGCAAAATCACCCTAGAGGGCAAAGGTGATGAATTACTCAATAACCCCAACATTCAAGATGCTTATTTGGGAGGGCATTAATATTAGCCATATCTGACTATCTCTCCAAAACTATTGTCTGCCCTATGACTCAAAACAGTTCCTTCCTCCTCAGCTTCTACATCATATGCTGGTGCATTCATATTAGCAGCATCATATGCCGTTAATACCCCTTTGATAGAGCGAGCAACATCGTCTACCAAATGTGCATGATGCAATGTTTTATCAGGTACAACCTGAAGCTTTTGTTTTTCTTCATCTGTTAGGGTATATTTTAAATCGACGCCATTCCAAAATGCAGCGAAACAAATATCAAGCGTAATATGTTGCCCTGGGCATTTTCTCATACCGGGATCACCGAATACTTGAGGTTTTTGACTTGTATTTTTTGTAATTTTGGTAGGGTCGAGCGCATTATTTTTTTCAAAGCTATATTCACTACGCTCAGGATAAAACGCATCTGGATCTTCCCAAACTTTTTCATTTTTGACCATACGGCCTTGTGGGCAAATATTAATTGATCGAGCAGGTAGCGTAACATTGCCATTTGTCACTGCGCTAAATAGAGACGTATTTACCCTGTATACAACTGGCGCTACATGCTGAGTACGCAATAGTTCTTGAAAATATCGATGATAGACTTCAGAGTGACTTTTAATATATGACAAGGCTTCTTTAGACGCTGGATCGATACCTCTTTCTTCCATTGCCTCTAACAATCTTTGTCTTTCCTCAAACAAAATATCCATATGTGTTTCATCCGACAGAACTTTTGTTAAACCTATCATGACCCTAGAAATGTTCTGAGTAATACCAAATATACCTAAATAATTAAAATCGTCATTTTCTGGAACTAATTGTTCTTCACCATTCATTGAAATATAATTTTGCAAATTTTCCAGGGTGCTTTTTAGCTTTGATGGAGAATCTTGCTCGGCAATTTCCATTCCAATTTCTTGAGATAATTTTTTAAACTCTGCAATCGTTTTGTTTGCTTTAGCAGGTGTGTAGTAATCAAGGTCTTGCCATAATTTTTCATATTCTTCAGATAAATCAAAGACTTTATCCGGCAAGGCGACATCACCATATATTTGTTTAAAAATAATTCTAAGTGGAATAATGCCAAAGTTCTGTGCGGCACAACGATCATTATTCCACGTATGAGGCAAGTTTTGAAAAGTCTCATTTGCATTAGACCATAATAAGTCTTTATTATTATTCAAAGCTCTCATCAATGCACTTTTTTGCTTTTCGGTAGCTTTATCATGCCAATTTTGTGCCATGAATTCCATGGAGCCTTTACCGAGTTGCGAAACAGCATTAAATGCAAACCTTTTTTGGATTTCAAAAAAATCCTTTAAGTCCTCAACAAAGACATTAACACTCATCACTCTGAACCCAAGAAAATATAGTTTTGCTTCTACATTCCTTTCTTCCTCAAGCGCTTGATCCGATAACTCGCCTAAAGCAATATTCCATACGGGATGTTTGCCGTCCTCTGCAATATAATTATTATATTTTAAAAGTGCCGCTGTAGAGCGGTAGAGAAGCTGATTAAATAAATAATGAGGGTAATGCCATATACTTGACGCGAATAGTGAATTCACACTCCTTGTGAAAAACCCTGGTTTGTCAAAGTTTAATAACTTATCTTCCATCATAATGTCCTTACTATGATTGCCAATAGATTAGCTAACCCAGTATAAACACCTTCATGAATTAAAGTAAACCAACCTAAACAGAACGTAAGTTATGGCTTGGCATATTAACTGGGGCTTATAACTCACACTCTATAAGCCTTCTTAGAAACACTGGCTTCTTGTTGAGAAGCATTATAATAAGTTGTGCCACCATTGAGATATGATTGATACATTGGTGTAGAATTTATCGATGAGCTGCTCGCTGCTACTAAATGACGATGATTATCAACTACCGCCTCATAAAAATACTTTGGTGGTGCTTGCATGACAGATAAATAATAGTTCTGCTGTATAAAGTAATCACGATAATGCAAAAATTTCGGCCAAACAACTTGTAATATTAATGCTTTCATTTGAGAATGGTAGGATTTTTTCCTATCCTCTTTAATATCCCCTTCATATAATAAGAAAAATTGTTCTAGAACTTGGTCTATAGAAGTCTCAAGATCCGATATATTATATGTATTTTCTATACCATTATTAATGAAACGCATTTTTTCTAATGCGGGCAATAAAAACAATGTTAACAAATATAACCTATTTTGCGTTGTTCTACTTTTTACAGGATACCTATCAATTTGAGCCAGCTCGTGTTTCATAAAATGAAAAGACATAGATTTTTCACTAATATATTTTCCCCAATCAGCGCCTAGTGGCAAACTCACATTGGGAAACATACCCAAATTTAAAAATAAGTACAGATGGGTTTCACCCGAACCTCTTAAAAACAGCTCACCAAAATGGCATAAAAACTGACCAAAAGGCATTCTATTTATCATTCTGCCACAAACCATTAGTGCTTGATGGATATCTTTATCCCAAAATTTTTGCAAATGGGTTGCGTAGCGTATTGTCCTAAACATCCGACTAGGATCTGCTTTATATGCCGCAATAATATTTTGTCCTGGCATAGGGGTTAATTTATCTGCCATCGCTAATGCCATAATACCCAAAGGATCTAAGACTTCACCTTTCCTGTTCGCCACCAATGCATTCGCAGCTAAATATCTTTCACGACAGAAAACTTCTAAATCTAAGTCAGGGCACAGTGTCACACTAATGGTTTGATCAATATGATAAACTGTTTTGTGCAATAACATTTTTTCTTTTCTGGCGGTAGGAAACAATATTAAAAATGTCATTTCATCACAATCCGCCACTAAATCTATATCATTATATGGCTTTTTATGCAGATCATCTCGAACATAACCACCATAGATATAACTGGAGCTTCCTGAGTTTTCTAACCTTATCATAATCTCCAAAACATCTTCTGGCATCTTGAAATTCAAAAGCCCAGCAGTTGAATATTTTTCTTCTTCTATATGGGCAACAACAACGCCAGGTTTAAAGTTAAGTGGAATATCCTCATCAGGCAAATTATGTTGTTTGACTAGAAAAACAGGAGCAGGCATAACAAGTAAAGCATCTGGTTTTTTACTAACAACCTCATTAAAACTATTAGACGGATTTTTCTTTTCTTTCTTGCTGGGTGGCCGCGCGTTCTCATCTGTCTCTACGCTAGCATCTAATTGCATGCTATCAAACACTCGGCATAAACTTTTCGATTGCCCAGCCTCTTTTTTATCCAAATCTGAATTAACCGCTTGGCTAGATGAAGATTTATTTTTACTCTGCGACTTCTTTTTACCATGCTTTTTCTTTTTTTTGCTTCTTTTTTGTTTTTTGTCTTCTTTATTTACATCGCTACCATTAATCCATTGGGCTAATGAATCAACAGATAAGTCTTTGAGTTTTAGTACCGTCTCAAGTTCTTCAATATTATTTGTTACACTCTCTAGTAAGGCATGGGAGATATGGGCAGGTAGCTTAGACTGCAAACTGCGATTAATAAGGTATATCGATTCATATGTTAGTTCTAAGTATTTAGTTTGAGCTTGTGGCATTTTAGCCATTAGCAACTTTGTCCATGTCCGCATTAATGTATTCATTGCCAATAGTTCATGCAATGATGGCTCTTGATAATATATAGAGCGAACCATTTGAATATGATTAGTGAATATTTTCGTCAAACTATCTGGCACTATTTCGCACTCCACATAGCTTGCTAACATTTTGATTTCGACCATAATATCTTCGAGCATTGGTTTATCGATTAACGCAGAAATTATGTTATCGTTTATGCCATTTGTTAATACCATACCTCCAAGATAGTCATACATACTCCTTATTTCTTGCTCTAATTCAGTTGGTGTCATATCATGCGTAGACAGTGTTTTTATATGCGTTTTATATTCGATTATTTCTTGTATACAGCCTGATATACCCTTTTTTGAGTATTGACAGATTTTTGTTATATTTTTACCAACAAATACAGTGATATCATTGAATTTATCCAGAGAATCCTCTAATAATATTTTATCTTTCAGATGGTAAGCCAGTATAATATTGGCATAGTATGAGTTTATCGCCCCCAGATATATTGACCATAAAAAAGGCTGCAGAACCTTATTTTTAGAACCATTTAAAGCATCCTCATCTGCCAACGCTTGAGCGAAAATATGACTACATTCCTCAAAAACCTCACAGGCGGAGTCTATGTGTTCTAGTTGAGAAAAAATAGATAGGTGTACTTCTCTATATTCTGCATCAAAAGAATGTCGACTGCCGAATCGTGCGTAATGCCGAAATAAATTTATATTCTTATCTAAAATATTCAGCTTAATATGCCCAAAAACTTCAGCATGCTCATCACTTTCATTGACATATTTATCTAAAAATAAATATACTTCTAATACTTTATTTAAAATATTAATATTTTCATGATAATGTTCATGTGTAATATCAGGATGGGAGCAGTCAAATAACCCAGGTTCATTTTGACTGACCGTAAAAACGATTTGCTTCAGGCTTTGAGATCCACTTAAAATACTGTCTATGTCTGGATAAGACTTTAGTGCTTCAAATGCATCATCTGCAGAGACTTGTCCATTACCCCAAAGTTCTTGAATAAAGTCGAATAAGTGTCGTGCTTGAGTCACATTACCCATTAACCTGAGACGTTGTTCTGGGTTTGCAAGAATCAGTTGCTGCATGGCCTCTTCAGAAGAGATTTCTAACGAGTCTTTGGGAGAATTTTTGGGACCAGAGTGAGACATATTGTTTGAGGAATCCATACTAGCTTAAAAATAGTATGAATCCTAACATAGGATAGCAGAATAAAGAAGTTATCCTACACATTCAAGCATATACACCTTATATTAAGTCAAGAAACACAAACCAAAGACTGCTCAAAACAGGCTTTGATTATATGTTTTACTATTTTATTTTCTATCCCGTAATCTGTGAAGACCTCTTTCAACACCGCTATTATCAGGCGTGTCTAATAATCCTGGATAATGTCTACGATAAAAATAAGAGTTGCCTGGAATATTTTTTTGCACACGTTGGCAAGGCCAAGGGCTATAGGGATCGCCATATCGAGAGCGCACACATTGCTTATCTGATTCTTTACCCGTGTTATAACGAATGCCATTATCGTGCCTAGCGTCATGCGATTTCCAATAAACATCAAAATGTCCCATTGCAATGGGTGGACTCACCAAAAAAGAAACCATCAATATATTACGCAGAATCTTCATAATAACCTCACTATATCCGTATCAATCAAATAGCTAAATTCTGAGAAAACTTCCAGCTTAGCGATATGCTCTGTTAATACGTTTTGCTTTTAATACTTAGTAGGACAATATGGAAGTAGGGATGGTTCAAAGTTTATTTGAAACATTCTGAAACACATTGGGGTGGGTACACTGTTTGTAAAGGTGAAACGTAGATTACGTGGGCAATAAATACCATGGCCTTATACATAAGTCTAAAAATGCAGAATAAAACAGAATAAATAGCGAACCTTGCAGAGTAGCGACACATGCAGACAACACTTGTGTTTTGTGAGTGCTCTTGCTAATATTTCGCCTCCATTGACGATGATAAGGAATCTACTATGAACAACAAACATCCCCTGATTATTCCAACTAAACATTTACTTGTAATGGGATTGTCGTCTATATGCGGCCTATACGGCGCAATAAAAATCAATTTCCTTGCCTACAACTTAGCCTATAGCTTAGGACTGGGTGGATTTATGAGCTGGGCAGTCAGCATGCCGTTTTTGATTATTGGAGCAGTATTGAGCTTCGGATTATTTGTGCAAGGGTGTAAATACTTCAAAGCATGGCCGATGAACACAGAAACAAAGAGTACACTGTTCTTGATAAGTTCTCCGTCTACGAAGTCATGGATGGATAAAGTCGTAGAGTTTCCAGAAATATTCTTAAACGACTGCAAATCAGCGCTACGAAGTTTTGATAGAAGTCTTTTAGAATCTTTGAGTCATTTTTTTGTTAGTGAGAATAGTCCTAAATATAAAAAATGGATGAACGATTCTAATGAATTAGATAATGCAGAAAATAAAAATTCTTTTAGTCAAGTTTTCCAAAACGCATGGCAAGCAACCAATCTAGCTGTTAAAAACTTTATTCGAACTCGAGGTGTTCCTGCTATTGCGCAAGGTATTATTTGTAAAAAAATTCATGCGATGACCATAAAAGTTTTACATAAAAATAAAATTCTCGCAATGAAATGCAATGGCAAGATTACTGATCAAGCGCTAGATGCAGAATCTACCCAAGCAGCAATTTTAACAATGTACAATTGCTCGCTTAGTGATAAAGGTATCGTAGAAACAATTATGACAGCCGCGTATTCCGAATATAAAAACCCACCTAAGGCACCTGTTGCCCGAACATAATCTTGTTTACACTACTTACATTTGAGTTTTGTTTTATTCTTCTGTCTCATGCGAGAATTTCCCTGAGACAGAATCCATCTAAAAAATTAATTTGCCCTATCTCGCATACGACGCATGCCTCGCACACCATTACTATCCGCTGGAGGCTCTCCCGCTCTAATCTGATCAACTGGGACGCCTAAATCAACACGTTGATCACAAGGCCAACGACTGGGATCTTCACCATATCGAGAACGAAGGTATTGAATACTCGATTCTGTGCGAACACTGCCCCCCATTTTCTCATCGCCCCCAGAATTACTTCGATTGGTTGGATTGGCCTGCAAAGAGGCACTGAATACAAAGCTTGCCAAGACAATCATGTTCAATACTGTTTTTCTAACCAACATCGCTCTACTCTCCCTAGAATATTATCTATTTATAAGGTTAGCAGCTCATAATATAAAACCAGTTTTATGACTAGATGTATAACTAGAGAATAGTTGAATATAGATACACGGCAGGTTGTGACTACGGGCTAATTAAATTAACCCGTAAACTTAGGAATGGGCATGTAATAACTTACTTGGAAGTTTAATCTCTATCTGGAAAAGCGATAAAGATAGGATGGCCTTCTTTGTCTTTGGTTGCTTTGACCTGTCTATTCTGCTCTCTCTGATGCTCAATATATTGCTCATCATGAGGTACTTCGTATCTGGAGTGATCATCACCGCCTGTATATATTTCATGCTCATATCGAATCATTTCCGCCGAAAAAGCTGGCGAAGCAAACGACATGGCAGAGCCAACCAATAGCGCCATTATCCCTTTTTGCATAGTATGCTCCTTAAATTATCCACAGTGTAAATTGACCTATCACACAATCTTAGCACATACACGTCTGGCTATCGATTTTGCTTTTTTTGAAAGTTCTGTAAGTTTTCTTATCAAGCATGGGTCTATTATACTAAGCAGTTGTTTGTATTGTGTTTATATAATTAATTTTATACTTGAAATGTAAGGGAATAACGATGGCCATACTAGGCTCAGCATTAGAAAAAAGTGCAAAGCTATATACGCTTTTAACTAAGTTTTTAAACTACCTTTCGCCTTTGGGGGATTTGACCCTACGTGTGTGGTTGTTTGTGACATTTGCCTGGCAATCCGGGTTATCCAAACTCAGTAATTGGGATAGTACTTTAATGTTATTTAAGTATGAGTATGAAATCCCCCTAATCCCTTCAGAATTAGCAGCCTATTTGGGCACTGCTGCCGAGCTTATATTACCAACTATGTTATTACTAGGCTTATTTAGTCGTTTTGCTGCTAGCGGATTATTTGTATTTAACATTGTGGCTGTATTTTCATATCCATTTTTATGGACAGATGATGGCACCGCGGGCTTTAATCAACACTTATATTGGGGCGTCATGATGATGGTACTGATGGTACATGGCCCTGGAAGACTATCAATAGATTGGTTGTTTAGTAAAAAATGTGGCGAATTTAAGTATTAATTTAAGACTAATTTAACCTTACTACCATTGTGGGTTGCTCTGAACAAGCAACCCTTTTTTTTGAAATGTTAAAAAATAACGCTGACTGTAGATACAGCCAATCTAATATTCTCATCCCAACTTACATCTATATTCCACTAAATTTTCCTGTTATTGCAATTTTATTGAACTTTTGATTTTTTTGAGACTCAAACAATTAAGTATCAATAACCTAAAAAAGCAGGACAAACCATGCCATTATTTGGTTTTAAAAAGCATAAACAAGAAAATCATTATAATTTTGCTCAAGAAATTGAGAAGAATATTACGCACCCAAAGACATCAACAGAAAGTATTACCATTAATGATTTGCCAAGAGCAGGAAAGTTAAAAATAATCACGCCTGACGGTAATACCTTAGAAAGCCCTACCCAAAAAGAAGGTATGTCTGATGAAGAATACGGAAAAGAGCTCCTAGATTGGCTAAAAACCAGCTTGCTCGATAATCTACCTAGAAATGAAGATTCGGGAAAAATAATTAACTATATTGCTCAAACAGCAAACCAAAACGGTTTTTTGTTTGCCGGTAGAGATAGCATAGAGCAATTAGCAACACAGCAGGGATTTTATCCTAATGCAGGCGAAGAAAATAATACGCCTATCTTAGAATCTGAGTTTCATATAACGCCTGAAGGAAAAGTGGAATACGAAGAAAAAATAAAAAGCCCTAGAGCTTATGTCAATCCTGAATCTGGAGATATGATCACATCGGACAGCTCTCTCATTACGGCTAGTATAAAATCATCTATTGCTGTAAAAGATGGTGAGGTTATTCAAAAAGTATCTAGTATTGCTATAGAAAAGCAAGACGAAGATTCGGTCAAAGTTTTTGGAAACTGCAACAAATCAGGGTTAATGAGTAGCATAAAGAATTTTTTAAATAGTAAATATGAAGCTATTTGTGATACAGTCGCAAACCTATTTTCGAGCTCAAAGTCCAATAAACCTTGAAAAAACCAAACTAAAACTTAAAAGGGTTGTCTGCATCACAACAAACAACCCCAAATACCATAGACAATTTTACACTTCTGCTTTTCTAAGCGCTTCCATCACAATACCTAAGAACCGCGTGGCTTCCCCACCAGTAACAGACCGGTGATCAAACGTCAAAGAAAGCGGCAATACCGCGTGCACTTGTGGGTCGCCATTCACCACCACAACTTCTTGACGCAACGCCCCTACGGCCAAAATAGCCACTGTTGGCGGCACAACAACCGCATTCGCATAACGCCCAGCAAACTTACCAAAATTAGATAAAACAATTGTTGACCCTTGAAGTTTATCTGCCGCAATGGTTCTGTCTAACACTTCTTTTTTCAGCGTATTCACTTCTTCACGAATCATTTGAGCATCTTTCGTGTGTGCATCTTTCATCACTGGCACAAATAAACCATCTTGTGTGTCCATAGCAATACCTATGTTTACAAAATCTAGCATTCTGCGCCCAATGGCTTGTCCATCAAACCAAGTATTTAACGATTTCTCTGCTTGGCATGCTTTGATCATCGCTTGGACAATACGAACCGTATAATCCCCACCTTCAGCCCATGCCTGAATATCCACATCATCGTTAATGGTTACGGGTACAACTTCACTGTGTGATTGCGACATAGCCGCCGCCATCGCCCTACGAGTACCGCGCAGTAATTCTAATGGTCCTGCTGCATTTAAAGTCTCATTGGCTTTTTTGACATCATCCGCTGTAATCATGCCATTTGTGCCTGTTGGTGTGACCGCGCTTAAATCAACATCTAACTTTTTGGCTAATGCTCTGACAGCGGGCAATACTTTGATGCCTGATGATTTACCCGATATTGATACCGCAGCTTCTTGAATCACTTCATTGCTTTGTTCTATCTTTCCGGCAACCGTTCCCGTATCTGCTTTTTCAACAACATCAAATCCAACCAAAGGCGCGCCGGTTTGAATCACATCACCCGCAGCACCATGAAGTTTTAGAATTTTTCCTGAATAAGGAGAGGGTACTTCTACAACAGCTTTAGCGGTCTCCATGGAAACCAATGCTTCATCTTCTTTAATGGTATCGCCCTCTGAAACATGCCATTGGACAATTTCAGCATCTGGTAAGCCTTCGCCTAAATCAGGTAAATTAAAAATTTTCATTAAAACTCCAAAACTTGTTTCACTGCAGTTAAAATCCGCTCTTTACTCGGCATATATATTTTTTCTGTTTTATATAATGGCATAATAGTGTCATAACCCGATACGCGTTTGACTGGCGCCATCAACGATGTGAGCGCACGCTCTGATATTTGAGCAGAAATTTCAGAACCGACCGAGCATGTCCCCATGGCTTCTTGCACAATCACACAACGACCCGTCTTCTCTACAGATTCTAAAATGGTTGGCATATCTAATGGCTTAATCGTTGCCACATCAATCACATCAGCACTAATACCTTCTGCCGCCAATGCATCCGCAGCTTGCAAAGTCTCATGAATCATCGCGCCCCATGTCACCAATGTCACATCATTACCATCTCTGAGCTGAAAACACACATCCAAGGGTAAAGCCTCACCATCATCAGGTACATCTTCTTTCATTAACCTATAAATACGCTTAGGCTCTAAAAATAATACCGGATCGGGATCTCGCATTGCGGCTAATAATAATCCATACGCTCGGCTAGGTGAGGATGCCACTACAACTCTTAAACCTGGAATATGAGCGAACATCGCTTCTGTACTTTCTGAATGGTGTTCAGGCGCATGGATCCCCCCTCCAAATGGTGCACGAATCACCATAGGACAACTTAAACGTCCACGTGTACGATTGCGCAACCTAGAAGCATGACAGACAACTTGATCCATCACGGCATAAATAAAGCCCATAAATTGAATTTCTGCTACCGGCTTTAACCCCGTAGCCGACATACCCACGGCTAACCCTGCGATAAGGTTTTCTGCTAAAGGTGTGTCTCGTACACGGTTTTCACCAAATCGTTCTGCCAATCCTTCTGTGGTTCTAAATACACCGCCATTTTTACCGATGTCTTCCCCTAATAACACAATATCTGCATCATGCTCTAGTTCATAAGCAAGGGCTTGGGTTACCGCTTCGGCTAAAGTAATTATTGTCATTTGACCCCCTGTTGTAAAGCACGATACTGTTCTTCATAGGCTTTGGGTAGCGTCTCAAATAAATAGTCGAACATATGTTCCGCGGGAGGCGTAGGCGCATCAAAATAATTTTGCACGGCTTGTGCCACGGCTTCTCCACATTGCGCTATCATTTGTTTTTCTCGTTCTTCATCCCAATGACCCTGACTAATAAGATATTTTTTTAATCGGCTAATAGGATCATATTTTTCATTGGCTTTAAGCTCTGCATCATCTCTATAACGACTCGCGTCATCTGCTGTCGTGTGATCACACATTCTATAGGTCATCGCTTCTATCACTGTCGGGCCTTCTCCATTACGCGCTCTTTCTAATGCAGTCTCTACCGCATCTCTTACAGCAAAAGTATCATTGCCATCAACCTGTACACCCGGCACACCACAAGCAATGCCCTTTTGAGCAAGTGTCTCTGCCGCACACTGCTTATCTCTAGGGGTCGAAATCGCCCAAAAATTGCTGTTAATCACAAATACTACTGGTAGTTTCCAGATGCCGGCACAATTTAACGCTTCATAGAAGTCACCTCTAGAGGTACCACCATCACCAATCGTGGTAACCACGGCACGTTTTTGCTTCTTATATTGAATGGAAAATGCCGCGCCAACGGCATGTAAGGTTTGACTCGCGATAGGAACACAAATAGGAAAATCATGTTTATTATTTTGGAAGTTGCTGCCCTCTTCATCACCGCCCCAGTAAAGCAGAATTTCTTCCATCGTTACTCCGCGCCAAAACTGTGCGCCATATTCACGATAATATGGACAGAGAATATCATCCTCCTGCATAGAGGCTCCAATACTGACACAAATGGCCTCCTGACCTAGTGTTGCAGGATAGGTTCCCAACTTCCCTGTCCTTTGAAGCATAACCGCTTTTCTATCAAATAAGCGGGTCTTAACCATCATCTGATAGACTTTTCTCATCTTGTCGGGATCTTTCAAATACTCTGGACACTCATTCTCAAACTCCCCATTTTCATTGAGGTAACGCTGATACTGAATAGAAAATGTGGCTACAGTCTTTGGGTCTTGACTCACAAAGATCTCCTTTTGCATTGCAATGTATTTTTGCATCTTTAAGAATTAGCACAAAATTTTACCAGCCTAATAGTAAGAAGGCTAATAGCATATCTCTTTCTTTGGCTACATCTTAGAGTATGACTGTCTAAATACCAAGCCTACATACTAAGAAATCAATCTACCTAACACCCATCATTTCCATTGTGAAAAAATATGAGAACGTATACTCTGGCAATCTTGAACAAACATTCAAATTAAGGGCAAAAAATAATGCTGTATAAAGCTATTCTCGTGACCGCTGCTTTAATATTATGTTCTTGCGTAGAAACTTCAAAACAACCCCATACGTTGCAGCTTCCTCAAAATCCTGCAGATAGCAATCCCAATTTTGATACTTGGGGTCACGGTTCTGAACCTTGGCTAATGGAATGGGAGCGTACACAAAAAAGACAAGTACAGATGAACAAAGAGATAACTAGGGGAACAAAGAAAAAGTCAACGGCTCTGCCGAGCTAATGAAAAATATGGCGTCTTTTTAATTGATAGCCATTCTCTTCTAGCAAATTCAAAAAACCTTGTGAGCCGGCTAAATGACCGGCTCCCAGAGCAATAAATGCATTCCCTTTTTCCAACTCAGGCAAAGCAGTTTCGAGCATATGCTGGTTTCTTTTAAAGACCATCACCTCTAAAAATTCATCTGCTAATTTTTTATCGATATCATGATCTTGTATTGTGTTTTGCATACCGACTAGATCTTCGGCAAAATATAATTGCTTTATTTTATTTCTCGCTGAAATTAATTTTTCAGTGTTTTTAACACCTTCTAAAATTAACTTAACAAATATTTCGTCCCCAATCTGCTCTATCGCATGAATTGAGTCTTTAACCTCTTCAAGCCCTTTTAATGAAATATCATGCAAATTTGTGTAATTTATTATTTTCATATCCATGAACTCATCTGTCTCTATGCTTGGATTAGACAAGTGAGAATAAAGAATAGCGGGAGAGATTTTTTTTAAATTTCGGATGATATACTTAGGTGAATCATCCAATAACGATATTAAAATATCTTTGTTTTTAGCTATCAGCTCATGAAAAATGGGAGAACCTTGGTGGTTATATAATGTATCTAAAAATAATTGATTATCATTTTCATCTTTTACAATATATTCAACCAATACAACTCTTTTGATCTTTAAATATGGCTCCAGCATATCAAATACTTCAACCATTTCTAAATCTTTAAGATGTGATGTTCCCAACAAATGACTTACTTTTCCATCAGGAGATATTACCTCCCAAAACACGCCTGTTTTGTGCCCAACAGCCAATACAGAGCTAGAAAAACAAAATAAAAATATAAGGGCAGCAATAACGCTACCCCATGTTTTTTGCTGACTCATTAATAAGATTCTGGATGAGGCTTAGGTTGAGGCGCTGGCTTTGGTTTTGGTTCAGGAAAAATAGGTTCTGGGTTAGGCCAATAAAGACCACCTGAAATATTTTCACACTCAAGTCCATTTAACGCTCTAAGACGTTCTTTTTCCATATTAATATCTCTCTCACTTCATAATTTGAGCTCGCAACAATACGATGCATAAATTATTTTGTCAATGATTGTAATGCAGAATAACTTTTCACCGACTTAAAATTCCCCTATCCTACGAATACAAATACAGCAATCCTCAAGGATGTTATAAATGTTACTAAAGGAAGAAGACTGCCTAATTCAACAGGCTGCCAAGAAGATCGCCACCAAACACATACAACCATTTGCAGATACATGGGCCAAAGAAAAAACCTTTCCTCAACCTGCAATAGATGCTCTGGCAGAAGCTGGCTTTATGGGCATACTCATACCCGAAGCCTATCAAGGTTCTGAGTGCAATTACCTAGCCTATGTACTCATCCTAGAAGAAATTGCCAAAGCAGATGGTGCAACCGCGACGATTGTGAGTGTACACAATAGTGTCGCATGCTTACCTATTTTGAATTTTGGTACAGAAAAACAAAAAGAAAAATTTTTAAAACCTATGGCTGCGGGCAAATTATTAGGTGCTTTTTGCCTATCTGAACCACAAGCTGGCTCAGATGCTAAAAATATTCTGACCAAAGCAGTCAAACAAGATGATTGTTTTATCTTAAATGGCGTAAAACAATTCGTCACATCAGGTGATGTTGCAGATATTGCCATTGTTTTTGCGGTAACAGGTCAATCAGATGGTCAATCAGACCGTGGACACAAAGAAATATCGGCTTTTATTGTACCAACCAATACACCCGGTTTTCAGGTCGCCAAAATAGAAAGTAAAATGGGGCAACATGCATCTAACATTGCCCAGATTGTTTTAAATGATTTGAAAATCCCCACAGAAAATTTATTGGGCAAAATTGGTCAAGGATACAAAATAGCACTCTCTACATTGGAGTGTGGACGCCTAGGCGTTGCGGCTCAAGCTTTGGGCATGGCACAACAAGCATTTGATGTTACCTTGCAATACGCTCATGAACGTGAAGCCTTTGGTAAAATTTTGTTTCAACATCAAGCCATACAATTTAAATTTTCAGAAATGGCGACCAATCTAGAAGCCGCTAGACAATTGCTATATCATACAGCTACAAAACATGACGCTAAGCAACTGGTTCTAAAAGAAGCCGCCATGGCCAAGCTTTTCACCACCGAAACCGCTGAAAAAGTCTGTAGAGAATGTTTACAAATATTCGGTGGTTACGGCTACCTGAGCGATTATCCCATTGAGCGTATATATAGAGATGTACGTGTCACCACAATCTATGAAGGCTCAAGCGATATTCAAAAAATCATTATCGCGAAGTCGCTGGGATTGTAAAATTCTGACAATCCCATCTAGTGCCACTGCCCTTCTCCTGACACCACAGTAATGTCCGAGAAAATTTCGATCCTCCCTAAAAATTCTCGGGCTCCCGCTATTTCGCTCTTCCCTTCCATATATCAAACCACTTGAAACATTACGTGTTTGGAAGGTGTTCTTATTAACTTGTGTACGTATGCCTAAATCATGTATGCCTCTTCACTATCGTGCACTCTCACTATCTCACCAGTCAAACTGGTGGCTGACTTATCACAATCTATCAAAGAGTTACTCAAAATAGTTCTTTTGCACAGTTCTGTATTTACAACAATCAAATTTACATTAAATTACTTTATTGCCCCTAACTGTTTATACCCAATTACATTTATTGATAAAACTTTAAAAACAAATGCATTGCTAATATTTTTGACTGTTGTAATAGAAGATTAAAAGGTGGTCTACTTAAAGACTCCCACCCCAAACAGGTGGGATGTTTTTTATTGCAGTATGGTAGTAGGTTAAAATCATTGACTACCGCCACTAACAAAGTAGAAGTAGGTGTAGTAATGATCGATGAAACTATTATAGATGGTACCGATGGAAAAGATCGGGTAAAACTCAATAATATTAGCGGGACAGTCATCATCGATACCGGAGATGGTAAAGATAAAATAACAATCAATGGTGCTACGGATAATGCAGAGATAGTCATTAATTCTGGCAATGGAAATGATGTCATTAAAATAAACTCATTAACTGGAATCGTTACTATAGATGGCGGAGCAGGCAAAGATAAAATTAAGATCAATAATATCACCGGTGATGTTACCATCGATGCCGGAGAAGGTAATGACAAAATTACCATCAATGGCGTAACGGGTGATGTTACGGTAGAAGTGGGCTCGGGAAATGACAATGTCATGATTCAGGATGTAGAAGGAAATGTTGTTGTATCCGGGGGTTCTGGTAACGATAAAATTAATGTCTATAATGTTGATGGATCGGTATTCATTGATGCAGGTAGCGGTAACGACCGCGTTATTGTTAAAGGGGTTACAGGCGCATCAACCATACTTGGGGGTTCTGGCGCTGACATGTTAGTCGGCGGCAATCAAAATGATCTCATCTATGGTGGTGATGGCAATGACACCCTTGTAGGTAAAGGTGGTGATGATACTTTACTGGGAGAGGCAGGTGATGACACACTACTTGGTGGTGATGGTGTTGATATTTTACGAGGTGGATCAGACAATGATTTGTTAGCAGGTCAAAGTGGTGATGACCAATTATTTGGTGATACAGGTGATGATAGAATTTTAGGCGGCAAAGGAAATGATACCGCCCTTGGTGGTGAAGGCAGCGACTCAATATTTGGTGAGGATGGAGATGATACGTTACAAGGAAATGAGGACGATGATAACTTATTTGGTGGCAAAGGTAACGATACTTTAACAGGGGGTCAAGGTGATGACTACCTTGACGGAGGCTCTAATAGCGGGGGCTTTGATAAAGCTATTTTTTCAGGGAATCGAGATGAATATACTATCACACAGAACTCTGGATTTTTGACTATAAAAGATACTGTTGCAAATCGAGATGGTGAAGACATTGTTAAAAACATTGAATCATTTCAATTTGCTGATGGCATGTTGTCTTTAAACCAACTACTCAATCCACCTGGTGATCCCATAATAGAGTCTGACACGTATAGAATACATAACCATCCAGATGGCAAAGATGCCGCCCCATTTTATGCACTAAGGTTAAATGATCTATATGATCTCACTTCTGCTAAAGATGTATTTACATTCAATGCTGATGCAGAGGGTGCGGGCTTATTTTTAGAGTATGATTCGGTTAATAACACCATACATATCTATGGAAGAGTATTTGGTGGCTATGATGATAGTAATGCTGGTTTTCAAGATCCCGATAATAACAACTTCCCAACACAAAGTGGAGATATCAGCGGATATAATAATACGCTATTTGATGCTGGATATTGGGACGTAGATTTTACCTATGAAGGTGTTATGTTAGCCACCGTAGGTCAAGATGCAGATGGTGACGATCTGCAAGTGTTACAAAGTGGCACTATGAATAATGGTACTATTACCCGCCTTGACACCAATGAAATTTTTAATTTAACAGAACAGGCAAATAATGATGGATTTACATTTCAGCTTGGAGATGAAGATGGCGGAGGTTACAGAGGGTTTAATGGCACTTCGGGCTGGGGTTCGTTAGAACATGATGGCGTTCAAGATCAAGTCTATGATCACAACTCACATTCGCATGACCACAACTCACATTCACATGACCACAACTCACATTCACATGACCACAACTCACATTCACATGACCACAACTCACATTCGCATGATCACAACTCACATTCACATGACCACAACTCACATT
>CAZWHY010000028.1:217-1692 GCA_964633725.1 Uncultured Candidatus Berkiella sp. | reverse complement strand
CACAACTCACATTCGCATGATCACAACTCACATTCACATGACCACAACTCACATTCACATGATCACGACTCACATTCCCATCACTCACACTCTCATGATCACAACTCACATTCAGGTGAAGAATCTGACTGGTTATTTACATTGGAAGATGAAGCGGCCGAAGACAATATAGGGCCAATTGCAAATGATGATTCAGTTGATGCAAATCTTGGCATTACATATACTTTTGCACAACTATTGGCGAACGACACAGATGCAAATTTAGATACAATATACTTAATTTCTGTTGGGAACGCTGTAAATGGCACGGTCTCAGCTAACTACTTTGATCAAACTGTTACTTTTGTTCTTGATAATCCTGCTCTAAATGGTTCATTTACATACATGAACTCTGACAGTAACGGTGGTATGGATGAAGCCACAGTAAGCGTTCTAATTAATGCAACGAATCAGGCTCCTCAGGCTGTTGATGATAGTGAAAACATAACAGAAGATGTTGTTCCCAATAATATCATGGGAAATGTCCTCAATAACGACAATGATCCTGATGCTGGCCCCTCTCCCTTGACAGTTGCGACAACAGGAGTGATTGTTGGTTTGTATGGATCACTTAACTTGCTTAGCAACGGCTCTTTTACTTATACCTTAGATAATGCTAATCCACTTGTAGATGCATTATCGCCCGGTGACACCATACAAGATATTTTTAATTATACAATAACTGATGGTCAAGATTCAGATAGTGCCGATCTTTTTATCACCATTAATGGCAGTAATGATGCGGCTATTGTCAGTTCAGATGCCCAAATCCTACTTGAAACTAACGCACCACTTTCTACCAACGGCGTATTAACTTCCATAGATGTTGATAACCCAGATAATGCCTTTATGCCAATCAACATTATCGGCGCTATCGGTACATTCGATCTCTTAGCCAACGGCAGTTGGAGCTTCTTAGCCAATAGCGCATTTGATAGTCTAAACGTTGGTGATAGTGTAAACGAAGTCTATAATGTTCAAAGTGCAGATGGCACAGCCAGCACAGTCACCATCACGATTGATGGCACCAATGATGCCGCGGTTGTGAGCTCAGATTCACAAATGCTCGTTGAAACCAATGCACCATTGGCCACAAATGGCACCTTAACGGCTACAGATGTGGATAACCCAGATGACAGCTTTATCCCCATTAACATTTCCGGTTCTATAGGTACATTTGATTTACTCGCCAACGGCAATTGGACATTCTTAGCCAATAGCGCTCATGACAGCTTAAATGTCGGTGACAGTCTCAATGAAGTTTATAATGTTCAAAGTATTGATGGCACCGCCAGCACGGTCAGTATCACAATTAATGGTACAAATGATGCTGCCATTGTCAGCTCAGATGCACAAATCCTCATCGAAACCAACGCGCCACTGGCCACAAATGGCACCTTAACGGCTACAGATGTGGATAACCCAGATGACAGCTT
>CAZWHY010000028.1:0-117 GCA_964633725.1 Uncultured Candidatus Berkiella sp. | reverse complement strand
AAACCAACGCGCCACTGGCCACAAATGGCACCTTAACGGCTACAGATGTGGATAATATTGATGATACCTTTATGCCCGTTAATATAATTGGCGCAATTGGAACATTTAATTTACTTG
>CAZWHY010000027.1:0-47146 GCA_964633725.1 Uncultured Candidatus Berkiella sp. | reverse complement strand
AATCAATTCCTCGCCCAATTCTGGGAGAGGACGGCTGAAAGCCTGGTGAGGGTTAGGCTGCATCTGTTTTTCTGCTTCAATTAATATTTGTTCTAAAACACCATTTAAATTTTGAATCACATCATTATTCCAAAACGCGCGACTTTGTAGCTTCTAGAATTTAGATGCTCTGTTCGTTCAATATCATATCTCTCTAGCACCTTAATTTAAGAAACACAGTCATCTATCCATTTCAAATAATCTGAATTTCCATACACAATCGGTAGCGCGATGATTTCGGGGCAATCATATGGGTGCTCTGCCAATATGCATTTTTCCAAGCCCTGTAGCTTTTCTTTTTTTGTTTTCATCACCAGCATCACTTCACGCTCTACAGCTGTAACACCTTGCCATACATAATGAGCCTGAACACCTGGGATAATATTCACACAAGCAACTAAACACTGCCCTAACAAAATTTTTGCTATTTTTTCTGCTGTTTCCTCATTGGGACAGCAGCAATGGACCACACAATACTCCAAATTCATATTTCACACCCAATTTATTGTTTGATTGTAAGAAAATTAACCCCTTTGGGGTCTTATATGTATAATATCAGTTAAGATTTATTAGGGACAAATGATTAATATCGTGAAAAAGTTTACATACAGCACCATCATTATTTTTCTTACCATACTGCTGAGCACCGTTACATACAGTGCCTGGTCTGCATCTCCATCCCTATCTGACTTGGGGCAACGCCCGGCAGCAAAATTTTTACCAGCAGATTCAGCTTTTTCGCTCTCAATAGAAAAAACAGCACCCAATCAAGCGACTTTACAGTGGAACATTGCACCTGAATATTATTTATACCAAGATAAATTAAGTGTAAACATTTCATCTAAACAAAATACAAACCTCAAACAGAAACTCGATATCAATACAATCGCAAAACCCTCTAGAATCATACAAGATCCCTATTTTGGCGAGCAGGCTATATATGAAAATAATCTAACACTTGATATCTCATTAGAAAAAATCTGGCTAGAAAATAACCATACCTTAATATTTGAAGTAGCCTATCAAGGGTGTGCCGCAAAAGGATTATGTTATCCTCCCAATACAACACACTATTATGCCACTATCGATAATCATAAAATTAGCCAGATCAGTGATACAGCTATTTCAACAAAACCCTTATCATCTTCTGCTCTCAAATCTACCCCTAATAAGCCAAACGATAACTTTTTATCTGTAGCGACTTTATTTAACGGCTCTTTATTAAAGAGCTTGCTTACTTTTTATTTATTTGGCGTGCTGCTTAGCTTCACGCCCTGTGTATTGCCGATGTTGCCTATTTTGTCCTCTGTATTAGTCGGGCAAAAAAATCTTAATACTAAAAAAGCTTTCTTATTATCACTATGTTACACCTTGAGCCTGTCTGCTATGCTCGCTCTCATTGGTAGCCTTGCTGTACTGATGGGTAAAAATTTCCAAGCTTTATTTCAACAAACCTGGATTATTATATTATTTTCAACCCTTTTTGCTTATTTGGGATTGGTGCAGTTAGGCAAAATTCACCTTAGCTTACCTGGTGTCCTACACAATAGAATCCACCAAATACAAGCTAAATTCCCTGCGGGCTCTTATTTGAACGCCATCATGATGGGTGCGCTTGCGATTTTGATTGCCTCTCCTTGCGTCAGCGCGCCTCTAGTCGGCGCTTTAAGTTACATCAGCCAAACAGGCGATCATATTTTGGGCGCTGCCGCTTTGTTTATGCTGGGACTGGGCATGGGGACTTTGCTCATTTTTGTGGGTACACTGGGCGGGCGCTATATCCCCAAAGCAGGCAACTGGATGCACGTTGTCAATAAAGTGTTTGCTGCGATATTATTTGCCTTGAGTGTTTGGCTATTAGGCCGCATCTTGCCAGAGTGGCTATCAACCGGGTTGTGGGTATTATGGAGCTTTGTGGTTGCCTTTATGTTAGGCACATTTTCAAGCTGGCGACAATTATCCAAAGATATCGGAATGATATTTTTTATCTATGGTTGTCTGTTAACCATTAGCATCATGCAAGGCCAACCTCATCCATTACAGCCCTTCAAATGGATGTTTCACTCGACAACAAATCAATCAGTTTTACAAGCAAAACTACATTTTGAAAATATTGGCTCTACCCAAGCACTGCACAACAAGGTTCAACAATCCTCACAAAAACTCTCCATCGTTAAAATCACTGCGGATTGGTGTACTGTCTGTCAGCACAATGAAGATATTATTTTCAAGCAACCAGAAGCTCAGAGTAAACTCAATAATTGGTCACTCTACAAAATAGATGTCACAAAAATGGATACAGACAAGGAAAAGTTACTTAACTCTCTTGGCGTGTATGGCCCGCCAGTTTTACTCTTCTATGATCAGGATGGGCAAGAACAAGTAGAGCGCCGTATCATCGGAAAAGGCCAATTGTCACAGTTTTTAAACACGGTCAATGAGTTATGCAACAAAACTAATAATGTTTGTTAACTTTATTATATTTTGGAATTTACTACATTGTTTTGCTAAATTTCTACAATCTTGCCGCTATCTTTGGGTAACTATGTAGACATCTTGCGCTATATCAGGCAAAATTTGCTCACCTTGTACTTCATGGTCTTAAAACATAAGATGGCAAAAATAATCGTGCTTCACGGCCCAAATCTGGATTTATTAGGCAAACGTGAACCCAAATTATATGGGAAACTATCCCTTCAGGATATCAATAAGCGTCTGATTGCCGAGGCAAAAAACCACGATATCTCATGCTTCCAAACCAATAAAGAGCATGAACTGATTGAAGCGATTCACCAGGCAGGTGAAGACAAAAAAGATGCGATTATTATTAACCCCGCAGCATGGACTCATACCAGTATCGCTATTCGTGATGCTTTGCTAGCGGTGAACATCCCATTTTTTGAAGTACATTTATCCAATCCCATGAGCCGAGAAACCTTTAGACATAAAAGCTACCTAAGCGATTTAGCGCAAGGTGTTGTCTCTGGACTGGGTGTTTGGAGTTATTTAGCGGCGCTCCATGCTGCAATCGCCTTAACGCAATAATGCGATAAATTTTGTATTAACTCACTTTTACTACATTTAGAGAAGTTCTATGGATATTCGTAAAATAAAAAAATTAATCGAGCTCGTTGAAGAGTCAGGTATTGCTGAAATTGAAATCAAAGAAGGCGAAGAGTCTGTTCGTATCAGAAGTCATATTGATGTACCGATGATGTCTCACCAAGTACAAACAATGCCAGTTCAAGCTGCTCCCATGACTATCGCAGCAACACCTGTAGCGACGCCTGCGGAAACGGCAGAAATCAGTTCCATACCAGATGGCCATACAGTTAATTCACCTATGGTCGGCACATTATACAGATCCTCATCACCTGATGCGCCTGCCTTCATAGAAATTGGCACAAAAGTAAACGTTGGCGATACATTGTGCATCGTGGAAGCGATGAAAATGATGAATCAAATTGATACCGATAAAGCCGGTACCGTCAGCGCTATCTTGGTTGAGAATGGTCAACCTGTGGAATATGGTCAACCTTTAGTTATCATTAAGTAAAGTAAATATTATGTTAGATAAAGTCGTTATTGCCAATCGGGGTGAAATCGCCCTAAGAATATTAAGAGCCTGTCATGAACTAGGCATCAAAACTGTCGCCGTTTATTCTACAGTCGATCAAGATTTATTACCTGTTCGACTAGCGGATGAAGCGATTTGCATTGGGCCTGCCGCGTCCCAGGACAGCTATTTAAATATCCCCTCTATTATTTCTGCCGCAGAAATCACTGATTCTGTCGCCATTCATCCAGGCTATGGCTTTTTAGCAGAAAATGCAGATTTTGCCGACCGAGTCGAAAAAAGTGGTTTTACCTTTATAGGCCCTAAACCAGATACAATTCGATTAATGGGAGACAAAGTCTCTGCTATTTTGGCTATGAAAAAGTCTGGCGTGCCTTGTGTGCCAGGTTCAGATGGGCCATTGGGAGATAACCCAGAAGAAAATATTAAAATGGCTCATAGTATTGGCTACCCAGTTATTATTAAAGCATCAGGCGGTGGTGGTGGTCGTGGTATGCGTGTCGTTCATAGCGAAGCCGCATTAGTCAACGCTGTTGCGCTCACGCGAGCAGAAGCCAAAGCGGCATTTCAAAATGATATGGTCTATATGGAAAAATATTTAACGCGACCTCGCCATATTGAAATACAAGTTTTAGCCGATAACCATGGCAATGTTATTCACCTAGCAGAACGAGATTGCTCTATGCAACGACGCCACCAAAAAGTATTAGAAGAAGCGCCCGCACCTTTTATTACGCAAGAGCAACGTGACAAAATCGGTGCAGTCTGTGTCAATGCTTGTAAAAAAATAGGCTATAGAGGCGTAGGAACATTTGAGTTTCTATTCCAAGACGATGAGTTTTATTTCATTGAAATGAACACCAGAATTCAAGTAGAACATCCTATTACAGAGATGATCACAGGTGTCGATTTGGTAAAAGAACAGCTCAAAGTCGCTGCAGGCTTACCTTTGGATATTAAACAAGAAGATATCCAAGTCAAAGGCCATGCCATTGAATGTCGCATTAATGCGGAAAATGCAAAAACTTTTTTACCTTCTCCCGGCAAGATTAATTGGTTTCATGCCCCTGGCGGACCAGGCGTTCGAGTAGATTCGCATTTATATAACTCTTACACTGTGCCACCTAATTATGACAGTCTAATCGCTAAGCTCATTACCTATGGTCACAATCGTGAAGAAGCGATGGCCAGAATGGCAAATGCTTTAAACGAGATTGTGATTGATGGTATCGATACAAATGTTGCACTTCACCAAAGCTTAATTAAAGACAATGGTTTCAAGCAAGGCGGCACCTCTATACATTACCTTGAAGAGAAGATGAAGTCTTGAAGATGTCCTGGTACGAATTATCTGTTTCCAGCCAAAAGGCAGAAGTAGACAGCATCACTGAACTACTAGAATCTCAGGGGGCTCTGGCCGTCAGTTATTTTGATGCGGAAGATCAACCTATACTGGAGCCAAAACCCAATGAGGTCAATTTATGGGAAAAAGTCATCACCACAGGCTTATTCCCTATGACCCTCAACCCTGATGGCCTCGCTAGCCATATCAATCAGTCTTTTCCCAAAAGCTTTATTTCACATAAAGTTTTACCCGATCAGGATTGGACAATCACATGGCTAGAACATTTTAAACCCATACAGTTTAATCAGCGCTTATGGATTTGCCCTTCTGGATTTGACTCTAGCTCCTTAGGTGGTAAAGTTTTGCATCTGGATCCTGGTTTGGCTTTTGGTACAGGTCAGCATCAAACAACGCGGTTATGTCTACACTGGCTCGCCAGCCAAGACATTAAAAACAAAACAGTTTTAGACTTTGGTTGTGGCACAGGTATTTTGGCATTAGCCGCTTTAAAACTAGGCGCGAAACAATGTTATGGTATTGATCATGATCCGCAAGCGCTTTATAGCACCCGAATCAATGCTGAGAAAAATCACGTTACCAAAGAACAACTTCCTATATTATCTGATGATGTCAGTGATATTCCGGTGTGTGATATTATCATGGCTAATATTTTAATGCGCCCTCTGATTGAGCTGGCACCATTATTACAAAGCTTGTGTCATCACTCAGGATATATTGTATTGGCAGGCATATTAAAATCCCAAGTCTCAGAACTGCAAAAATCTTATGCACAATGGTTTGATTTTGCCCCTTATTGTTTAGACGATGAAGATTGGGTGTTATTGGTTGGCAAACGAAAACAACAGACGTAAAAGAGCTCTATATCATGGAAAACACGAATTCTCTCTATAAAGGCTTTTATATAGGTCCTCATCATATCAAGCGACCATTGATATTGGCACCTATGGCAGGCGTCACCGATCGACCTTTTAGACAACTGTGTAAAGACTTAGGCGCAGGCCTTGCTATATCAGAGATGGTAGGCGCTGGATCTTTATTACATGGCAGTGAAAAAACCCATAGACGTGCAAATCATATTGGCGAAACACGCCCTGTCTCTGTGCAAATTGTAGGCGCCAATCCTAAAATGATGGGAGAAGCCGCCAAGATCAATCAAGATCAAGGCGCGGAAATCATTGATATTAATATGGGCTGTCCGGCCAAAAAAATATGCAACACTTTATCCGGATCAGCGCTATTAAAAAATGAAAAATTAGTGCAAGAAATTTTAGAGTCTGTTGTTGGGGCTGTGGATATTCCGGTTACCTTAAAAATTAGAACCGGCTGGGACAAAGACAATAGAAACGGCGTTCGCATTGCCCACATCGCAGAGAGCTCAGGCATCCAAGCTTTGGCCGTACACGGACGCACGCGTACCTGCATGTTTAAAGGTGAAGCGGAATTTGAAACCATTACAGCGATTAAGCAAGCTGTGAATATTCCTATTATTGCCAATGGGGATATTAACACCCCTGAAAAAGCTCTAGAAGTACTAAAACAAACTCAGGCAGATGCCATTATGATAGGTCGAGCCGCTCAAGGTCGCCCCTGGATATTTAATGAAATTCATCATTTCATTACCAAACAACAAAAGCTCAATGAACCTAGTGCCCAAAGTATTAAAAATATTTTATTGTCTCATTTAGAAAATCTTTACGATTTTTATGGCTCAGATCGAGGCACCTATATCGCTCGCAAACATGTTTCCTGGTATAGCAAAGGTCAAAGAGAAAGCAACCATTTTAGAAAGCATTTTAATACTTTAGCCAATCCGGATGCCCAGCTAGAAAGTATTATTGAATACTTTGACCATCTAATAGAACAAGAACAATCTTCAGATTAAAATTAAAAACAAAAAGAAGCATGATGATGACTTTAGATACCCATGTGACAGAAGAAATCAAAAACTTACCCTTACGAGAAGTGGTTGCCAATATGATTGAGCAATATATCATCACCATGGAAGATCAATCTATAGAGGCACTTCATGCGATGGTTATCAAAGAGGTTGAGTTAGGCCTGTTCAAAAAAGTTTTACAACATTGCCAAGGCAACCAAAGTTTGGCCGCTCAATGGCTAGGCTTAGCCAGAGGCACATTGCGCAAACGTTTAGCGGAATACAACATAGAATAAAAAATAAGCGAAAATAACATGCATAAAACCACCGTCATTCAACGTGCACTGATTAGTGTTACGGATAAAACCGGTATTGTCGAACTTGCGCAAGCCCTACACAATAAGGGTATAGAAATACTCTCCACAGGTGGAACCGCACAACAACTAAGAGACCACCAAATACCCGTTGTTGATATTAGCCAATATACTGGTTTTCCTGAAATGATGGATGGCCGACTCAAAACATTACATCCTAAAATTTATGGTGGCATTTTAGGCAGGCGTGATACCGACTTAGATATTATGTCGCAACATGGCATACAAGATATTGACTTAGTTGTGGTCAATCTGTATCAATTCCAAAAAGCTGTTGCTCAAAATAATGTTCTATTATCAGATGCCATTGAAAAAATTGATATTGGCGGTCCCACTCTAATACGTGCCGCCGCGAAAAATTTTAGCTGGTGTACGGTTGTCACCGACATAAAAGATTATACTCATATTATAGAAGAATTAGATTCTCATAATGGCATACAAGAAACAACTCGCTTTGCCATGGCACAAAAAGCTTTTCAATATACGGCACAATATGATGGCCAGATTGCCAATTATTTGTCCAAATTAGACAGTATGGATAGCTCGGCTAATATTTTTGGCCAAACACTCAATACACAGTATCAATTAAAACAAGTTTTGCGCTACGGTGAAAACCCACATCAACAAGCCGCATTTTACCAATCAGAGCAATCACCTGAAAATTGTTTTGCCCATGCGAAGCAACGCCAAGGCAAAGCGCTCTCTTACAATAATATCTTAGATGGAGAAGCCGCTCTAAAGTGCGTACGTCGATTTGATACCCCCAGCTGTGTGATTGTGAAACATACGAATCCTTGTGGGGTCGCACAATCTGATACGCTATCGAATGCTTATGCCAACGCCTATCAATGCGACCCTCAGTCTGCTTTTGGTGGCATCATTGCTTTTAATCAAAAAGTCGATGCAAAATTAATAGATACTATTTTATCTCAACAGTTCGTAGAAGTTATGATTGCCCCGGAGTTTGACCCAGCAGCTCTTGAAGTGGCTAAAAGTAAACCCAATTGTAGGCTCATGCAATATAAAAAAAATAACACTCTAGAGGCACAAATCAAGAAACAACATTGGGAAACAAAAAGCATTGAAGGTGGATTATTAATACAATCTCCGGCAACACAATCCTCTGTGACATTAGAAGTCGTGACTGACACACAGCCTAGCGCTGCGCAATTAGCCGACTTGAAATTTGCTTGGGATGTTATTCAATCTGTAAAATCCAATGCAATTGTACTAGCGAAAAACCTAACCTCTATAGGCATCGGCGCAGGTCAAAGCTCTAGAGTCTTTAGTATCAAAATAGCACAGATGCGTGCTGAACAAGCAAAACTTGATTTAGTGGGTTCTGTAATGGCCTCTGACGCTTTTTTCCCTTTTCCTGATAGTGTGGAATTGGCTCATGAATTGGGAATCACGGCAATCATTCAACCTGGCGGCTCCAAAAAAGACATGGATGTTATCAAGCGCGCAAATGAACTAGGCATCAGCATGGTCTTTACCCATATTAGACAGTTTTTACATTAAGCCACCCAATACAGGTAATAGGATACAAAATGAAATTATTAGTCATCGGTAATGGTGGACGTGAGCATACTCTGGCGTGGAAATTAGCTCAATCGCCCCAGGTCACAAAAGTCTATGTAGCGCCTGGTAATGCAGGCACGCATAGAGAACCCAAAGTACAGAACATTGATATCGCACCTCTACAATTTGAGGCTTTAGCAAATTTTGTAAAACAAGAAAATATCACCTACACCGTAGTGGGACCTGAGGCGCCATTAGTCGCTGGGCTGGTAGATTATTTTAAAACGCAAAACTTGAGCATTTTGGGTCCTAACCAATTTGCCGCGCAACTAGAAGGTTCTAAAGTTTTTGCCAAGCAGTTTATGCAAGAATATGCTATCCCAACGGCTCAAGCCGCTTCTTTTTCAGAGATACAAGCGGCTAATGATTTTTTAGCACACTGTCAATTCCCTATTGTGATAAAAGCGGATGGATTGGCCAGTGGCAAAGGCGTTATTATCTGCCCAAATAAAGCCAGTGCAAGTGCTGCAATTGAAGATATGCTGGCCAATAAAAAATTTGGCCATGCCAGTGATACTATCTTAATAGAAGAATTTTTAAGCGGCACAGAAGTCAGCTTTATTGTTCTATGTGATGGCGAAAATTTTGTGCCTCTTGCCACTAGTCAAGACCATAAAGCACGGGATAATGGTGATTTAGGACCTAATACAGGTGGCATGGGTGCTTACTCTCCCGCACCGATGATGACGGATAGTTTATATCAACAAGTCATCGATCAAACCATTAAACCCACCCTTTTGGGTATGAAACAAAAAGGTTCACCCTATGTTGGATTTTTATATTTGGGCTTAATGATTTCACCTGATAATCAAATATGCGTACTTGAATATAATTGCCGCCTAGGCGATCCAGAAACACAACCATTACTGTTACGCTTACAAACAGATTTTGCGATGCTCTGCCAAGCGGCCATTAATAAAAAACTATCGGGTATAAAATTAGAATTTGATTCTAGAGTGGCTCTAGGCGTTGTGTTAGCCTCAAATGGCTATCCTGGCTCATATGACACGGGCATCAATATCCCCAATCTAAAAGAACTGTCCAATTATAAAGACTATAAGATTTTTCATGCAGGTACAAAAATAGACCATGGCAATATTGTGACAAACGGCGGCAGAGTACTTTGTGTCACCGCGCTAGGCGATAGCTACGCAGATGCACAAAACAAAGCGTATCGTTTAGTTAAAAAGCTTGCATGGCCGGGTGCCTACTACAGAACAGATATTGGCTACAAAGCATTAACCTACAATACTGAATCAGAGGCACACTAAACTATGCCTGAACTACCAGAGGTTGAAGTAACACGCCAAGGAATAGAGCCTTTTGTCTCTGGTTATCGCATTGACAAAATAATCTGTAGACAGGAAGCGCTACGCTGGCCTATCCCCTATAAAAAACTACAACGTGAATTACAAGGTAGCTTTGTACTCTCTATACAGCGGCGTGGCAAATATTTATTATTTGAAGTGGAGTCTGGTTTTTTTGTGCTACATCTGGGTATGTCTGGTTTTCTGAGAATTTTGCCTGAGTTTATCGAACCATCAAAGCACGACCATGTGGATTTATTATTAAATTCTGGTAGAGTGCTGCGCTTTAATGATACCAGGCGGTTTGGCGCGTTACTATGGCTAGGCAAAGATCCTTTTTCACATAAATTATTGTCCCATCTTGGCATAGAACCTCTTGATGCTCAATTCAACGGCCAATATTTGTTTCATAAATCTGTAAAGAAAAAAACACCTATTAAAAATTATTTAATGGATCAGAAAATAGTCGTGGGCGTGGGTAACATTTATGCAAATGAATCATTATTCAAAGCCAAAATTCACCCCCTAAGACCTGCCGCTGATGTTAACTTACAAGAATATCAAACATTAAGTAAGCAGATTAAAAGTATCTTAAAGCAAGCTATCAAACAGGGCGGAACCACTTTAAAAGACTTTTCAAATACAGATGGTAAACCAGGTTACTTCAGCCAATCTTTAAAAGTATACGGCAAAGCCGATAAACCTTGCTCTTCCTGCAAAGCCCCCATACAAATTATCCGAGTTGGACAACGAAGTACTTACTTTTGTGGCGCTTGCCAGCATTAACATTGTGTTCCTTCCTTTTATACATTAAACTTTATTCCTTTTTCACCCAAGGAATGAAACATGTTTTTACGAAAAACAAATCAAAAAAAAGCATTAGATGATGACACTCAAGTTGGACCTGATTATATAGCTCATTCTGATCATAACTCTGATTCAGATGGATATGAAGATGAATATTGTTTCAATATATATGGTTTTACGAGAAATGGAATTGATAAACATGGAGACTATCATCCAGATGAAGATAATCCCAGCGAATACAGCGACAACGAATACAGCGATAGCGAATACAGCAGTTACAAAGAAGAATATTGTTTCGATGCAAAGGGGATAGATAAATATGGATACAATACACACGGATATAACATTGATGGGCATCATTATAATGAGCAAAAGAAATATCGTTTCAATGCTGATGGACGTGATATAGATACGTTTGATCCAGATGGATATAATATTCATGGATATGATGTGAATGGACGCCACCATATAGAGCAAAAGGATGTATATTGTTTCAATGCCGATGGCCATAAACTAAATAGCAGTGACGATGATTTCAGTGGTGATGATTTCAGTGACGTTGATTTCAGTGACGCCAAATATAGTAGCATCAAAGACAGTAAAGACCATGACGATGAATGTGATTCTGACAAACCTATTCACTCAGATGAACAGGCGAACCATATAGGTAACGACACACCTGAAAAATTGCCATCACGATTTAAAGCTGAACGAATACAACGTATTCCTGACAAATTTGAGCCGGAAACGCCTACAAACCACCAAAGTTTAGTCCAACAGGTAATAGAGCTATCAGCTCTTTTCCGTAGCTTAAAAACACCCAGTCAACGCCCAGAAAAAGAGCAAGTTTCCACAGCAGATCTCGGACAACAATCCCGTCATCTTTTATCTAACAAAAGAGAGACTTCAGTAGAGAAACTATCAAAACTACAAAAATATCTGTATACAAAAGACCAAACAGCTACAAAACAGCATTACCGAAACAATCGGTTATCAGATCAGGGTAAAAAAGGCAGAAAAAAAGATAAAAATAACACTCACAAACCTGCATTGACGTTCCTTTTTGACCAGTTTTCTATTCCACCCCAGCCCGGTGTATTAGGACAAAAAGCAAAAAAAATAAACACCTCATCCAAGAAACGAAGATAACGATAAGAGCTATGCCTAACCTTGAGCTGAGCAGGCAGGCATTAGGTTAGGTTGACTTGAAATTATGGTAGAGAGAGAACCATGTTGCATTTACGACTCACCCACTTTAAAATAGCCTCTTTTCATTTTAGGAATAGTCTTCATGCCACATAAAAAAAAATATAATAAAACAAAAGAAGCTAAACAGGGTGTTTGTGAAGCCATTGAGCTTGGTTACGAAAAATTCTATGGTATACAATATTGCCCAAATGATGGCGAGCACAATCTAGAGCCTGCTAAAGAGGGGAACCCAAAGGAAAAACCAAAGAAAAAATCTTGCTCTAAATAATTTTTTGATTCCCTAGCGTTTTGTTGAGCGCTAGGAGCACCTACGCTCTCAACTGGCATGCTTCACATTATCATAAAAACAATATTGCCCTTTTCCATCTTTTTTGGAGGCATACATAGCCATATCTGCTTTTTGAATAATATCCTTAGGATCACAATGCCCATCCGAGATGCTGATACCAATGCTGGCATGAACCGTAACAATTTTGCCATCACAATTTTGTGGCATACTCAAAACTTCAATAATAGATTCTGCGACCAACCCGGCATCTTGTGGTCCTGTTAAGCCATCTAGTATTATGGCAAACTCATCGCCCCCCAACCTGGCAACAGAGTCCACTTTTCGTGTCATTCTTACCAGCGTATTAGATATATTCACTAATAATGCGTCACCGACACGATGGCCTAATGTATCGTTGACCTCTTTGAAATCATCCAAATCAATAAATAGCAAACCTACCTGTTTGTCAGCTCTTACCGCTCGTTGTAGTGAGATTTCTAAATTTCTAAAAAACTCATTCCGATTGAATAAATTAGTCAAACAATCTCTAGAGGCAAGTATCTCTGCTTTTGTTTTTGCCGTCTCCAAATCCTGATTCAAGATGAATAATTCAGTGTTTTTGCTTGCCAATACTTGTTGTGTTTTTTGTGCCGTTTGGTAAGTATGTATATAATCCAATAATAAGCCAATAAAGGGTACTAAGTATGCAATAATTTTCACAAAATGCGCCATATTAAAATGGCTATCAAATATGTCTCTTGAACCAAAGGCCATATGCATCTCTACAACCACATAGGGAATAAGGCTAACCAAAAGCGTAAAAGAAAAAATAGATTGAGATTTTTTATGTAATCTCGGATATATATACGCGCCCAGAATATAATAAGAAAATAGTGGAATCAAATCCCAGGGCCGAGCGACAAATGAATCTAAAAATGTTGTATCTGGTAATTTATCACTAAAAGAAAGAAGAAATATAAGCGCGACAGAAACGCTACCCAACAAAAACCCTATAAATGAAATAAATCCAAAATTTGATTTATATTTGTCTATATTTTTGTGCAGCAGTATTCCGACACCTAACATCATAAGGAGAGAATTAAATGTTCTAGATGCGGCCCATGAAAAAGGAATAAAGTTTTGACTATCCGTCATCCCTATAATCAACCTATCTGCAACTAACGTTTGATACCCATCCATAATGCCAGAACATAATAATGCAATACCGATAATAGGCGCGGTTAAATCTCCGGTTAGCTTAAAATGAATCAATGTTAAGACGACCGTCAAAAGAGCAATCACAACGACACTCCACTCTAAAATGGTGTGCCAAAAAGCGCCAACCAAATATTGAAACACACTGTCTGAGGTTAAATTATGTGTGTCTTGAGTCAGTGTCTGTAAAGCAGGCAACGGCGTAGAGAAATCAAAGCCAAAAAGCGTCAAACATAACGGTAGTAGTGACATTGCAATAACAAAACCCACAATATATTTAAATATCGGCTTTTGAAAATTAATATCTTTATTATTGACCATTGACACAACTATTTAATTCTAAACTTGGATTTGGTTACTATAAAGGATAGAACAGAAAGTTTGTTTGTGGGAAATAATGACTGTAAAAATCTTGAGTAAACCTATATAAAGACGAGTAAGGAATGGGCATGCTATTTTAACAGTAATGCGGCCTGCTCTTCACAGTGGGCTATTGCCTTTTTCAGTCTTTCATTAACAATACTAGGTTCATCGTCTTTTGAAACATAAATTGGCTCCCCTAAATATAATGCCGCTTTGCCAAAGGGTAAAGGCAACTGGAATCTATCCCAGGATTTTTGGAATGTATGTTTGTGTACATACACGGCACCAATAGGTTGTATTGGCACGCCGGTTCTGGCGCTAATAAAGCAAGCCCCATCTTTTGCTTCATGCATAGGTCCACGCGGACCATCTAAAGCAATCCCAACTGAATAGCCTTTTTTGACTGCTTGAATTAATTTCATCAATCCAGAAACCGCTCGACGACTAGATGATCCTCGAATCACCTCATAGCCCAGCTTTGCCATCCAGGTTGCAAAAATTTCTCCATCTCTAGAAGCACTCACCAATCCCACCGCTTTATTCGCCGCTAATACACGGCTAACACACATAACCGGCACGAAGTGAGTCCCATGCCAAAAGGCATAGACAGTAGGTTTATTGGCATCCACACTCGCATGTCGCCCTATTTTGATACGCACAGTCTTAATTAACGCCTGGGTAAAATAGTGCGCAATAATGCCGATGGTTCTAGGAGATATTCTGGCCATAGAAAACAGAAAGATGGTTAACTAAAATATAACCCCCATTATACGGAATACTCAGGGGGTTTCAATATAACAGTCTTAATTTAATCTAATTCTTTCAGAATTACTAGGGCAAAGCTCATGCCGACTGGCCAGCCCCACTAGCATATCACTATAGGATGTAAATATAGGCACTTCACAGCCATACTTTTCCTTAACTTCTACTTTAGCCTGTTCTAAGATACTCATAGCTTTTGCTAAATACGCTTTTTCACCATCTGTAAATTCTAGCGTCCTATCCTCTTGCAAACTCGTCTCATCCGATACAAGTTTTAAAAGTTTTTGTATAGTCGATTCCCAGAGCACCCTTTTTTGCTCTGGCTGAGGTAACGCATAACCTAGCGTTTTCCTCATCGAATTTACAGCTGAATTTACAACTGAATTTACAACTGAATTTGCAGTAGCGGCCTCTCTAAAGTGACTCCATGCGAAATAATCAAATGCCTTTTTCAAGGCCAATAACACAACATTATTTGTGTTGTGTAACATTTCGTTTGTTAGCTCAAAAACATTATTACAAGGCAGTTTATATTCATAAGAATCAATATTTTCCATTTTAGCTGCAGCTTGAGCCAAAACAAATTGTGTCGCCTGAACAAGCAACTCTGACTGGCCCGCTCCATGCGTTGTTTTTAGAGACTCTATATACCAAACACTTGCTTCAGCATCCGTCCTAGCCAACTCTAAGAGATCAATAGCATCACTTGCTGCGTTATCCACTGCGTCTTTTAACGCAACCTCAGTCAAATCCATATTGTTCTCTATTTGCCCCAAGACCCTTACAAACCTGATAATGATAATGCGTTTTAAAGCCCATAAATTTAGCGTTCTCTGATTTTTCAGCATATTATTATAACATTCTTCAAAATGATCGACGGACATTGTCATTAGCTCACCCCATGAGACTTTATTACAAAGCGTTATACTGTCCACATTTGATTGGATGCTTGAAGATGAATGTGAAAAACTGCTTCTATGCTGTATATCAGCGCTAAATATCATCGACCTCGATGGCTCCCCTATTAAGATACTATTATCACTTTGCCCATCGTTCTTGCTGTTTGCGATCTTTTTCCTCTCTAAGGATAAATGAGATAAATCTTGAGATAAACTGGAACTAGAACTAGAACTAGAACTAGAGCTTGATGCATTTAGAGCAAACTTTTTATTAGGCACATATTGAATTTTTTCGGCAAGAACTCTTTCATACTCAGGATCAATATTCTCGCACAAAAATAATTCTATTGCCTCAATACATGACTTGAGTGAATGACGCAAGAACATAATAAACATCCCTAAATTATTTTTATTGATTGTTGGCTAGAATGAAAACTTACAGACTATTTCTCAACCATTCGGTTTGAATTTTTCAGCGCTCTTGCTATAAGACATCTCTAAACGCTCCTTACCACCAAATACCCTTCCCCTCTCTTTTAAGAAGGCATGGTCGGAACGTGCCAAAATAATCTCTTTGTATTTGGTTATATATGTTTCTTCACATTCTTTAAACAAAGGCTCCTTATCCTTCCTTTCTTCACTGCTATTATATAAAGAGTCATACAAGGCTCTCCATGTATCCTTCCAGTGGGTTCTTTTTGACTTTGCTACGTCTGGATCATGTAGATACTCCCAGGAAGCGATTCGAGAATAGAAAGGTTTAACCTCATTGCTTTTTTCCGCATAAAAACCTGTATAAAAATTTTCAGCAAAATATTTAAAACCTCGAACAATGGCAAATTGTAACGCATTTACAGACTTTTTAGCAGAATAAGGCATATTGTATATTGGGCTAGGAAAACCGTACTGTAACTTAGCAGTCTCGCGCATCTCCTCTCCAATCGATTCCATTGTACGGTGTATAGCATATATTGAACATTCAGCCTTATCATTCTTACATAGTGTTTCTGTTAATGCCTTTGCTTGTTCACATGCTTTGACAACTAAATCTTGTATGGCTGAATCAATACTAGATCCCTCAATAGCCCTCCCATTAATAGGCTTCTCACTAACAGGGCTCTCAATAGACTCCCCATTAATAGGTTTCTCACTAATCTCCATGAATCTTTTTAGCTCTATTTTTATGCCTTTTAGCTGTCTTAGTAATCGAAATAAAATAAGCGCTCCCATTTCTTCAGAGCTAATCATTTTTCCTATTCTATTGCCTGCAAAATTGACAAACGCACTGTATTCCATGCATACTAGCTGTTCCCAATTTACGCCCCAACGCAGATTGCGGGAACCAATTCTTGGATCAGCACTGCGGGAAACCGCTGTAAATTTAGCGAACAATGGATCCTTATGTTGATGAGGCGGTGTAAAATATTTTTTGGTAATTGGTGGTTCGGCCTCTTTCTCCTCGGGTTTGGGTTCGGAAAGCGTTAGCGCTGAAAGTTGTTTTTCTATATCACTGGCCTGTTCTCCTACGTCTCCAAATCTCTGATATTCTACCTGCTTAGAAAAATTATCAGCAAACCCATTTTGCTTATTAAAAGGTAGATTTACTTCTGTTTCTTTAATAACTTGATTTAGCGTTACATACGATAGCATAATATATCTTCCTTAACTGCTCATGATCCTTTTGTTTGATCAGCTTCACACAAAGAAAGATTTAGATTTTGGCTATTTTCTCAATGTGACAAAGCTGCAATCAAACTCGTTTTTATCATCTTTAGGATAGAAGCTACGGCTGGTTTCCACCCAAATATCTGGTTCTAATTCTGGGAAATAAGTATCAGCTTGCACAATTTTGTGTACGCGAGTCAAGTAAATAGTACTCACTTCGGGTAAAAATAGTTGATATATTTTCGCACCGCCTACGATCATTATTTCTGGTTCATCTTTACAATAATTTAATACACCTGATTTACTATGACAAACAATGCAACCTTTGGCTTGGTAATTTTTGTTATTTGTCAGAATAATATTGGTTCGTCCAGGCAATGGGTTGGGCAAAGATTCAAATGTCGTGCGCCCCATAATAATAGGCTTGCCCATTGTGGTGGCTTTAAAATGTTTTAAATCTCTAGACAAATGCCAAGGCATCGTGCCATTTAAGCCTATGCCATTGTTTTCAGATACTGCCACAATTAAACTTAACTGCATGGATAACTCGCTATACCGCAACAGGTGCTTTAATATGAGGGTGGCTTTGATAATCTTGTAATACAAAATCCTCAAATCTAAAATCATTGATATGCTTAATATCAGGATTGAGCACCATTTTAGGCAAAGCAAAAGGCTCTCGCACTAGCTGAAGCTTCGCTTGCTCTATATGATTAGAGTATAAATGCGCATCACCCATTGTATGCACAAAATCCCCAACCTGTAAGCCTGTCACTTGTGCTACCATCATGGTTAATAAAGCATAAGAGGCAATATTAAAAGGCACGCCTAAGAATATATCTGCACTCCGCTGGTATAACTGGCAAGAGAGTTTGCCGTTGGCCACATAAAACTGAAACAATAAATGACAAGGCGGTAGTGCCATGTGCTCAACATCTGCTACGTTCCAGGCGCTAACAATCAAACGTCTAGAGTCTGGTTGCTTTTTGATCGCTGTAATCACATTGGCGATTTGATCAATCACTTGGCCATCATGCGAAGCCCAAGAACGCCATTGCTTACCATAGACTGGCCCTAAGTTGCCATCACTATCAGCCCATTCGTCCCAAATTTTGACTTTATTTTCTTTTAAATAGGCAATATTGGTATCACCACGCAAAAACCAAAGTAACTCATGAATAATCGATCGCAAGTGGCACTTTTTGGTGGTCACCAAAGGAAAACCTTTCGATAAATCAAAGCGCATTTGATGCCCAAAAAGGCTCAAAGTGCCTGTTTGAGTTCTATCGGTTTTCTCATCGCCCTGAGTTAAAACCTGTTGCATTAAATCTAAATACTGTTTCATTAAACGACTCTTAGTTCTTACACATTTTAGGGCAAAGATTTAATTTGCCAGCTCTGATAAATAAAATCAATCCCGCAATAAACATTGGAACACATAAAATTTGTCCCATGGTGAGCCACCCACCCCATAAATAACCATATTGAGGATCAGGTTGGCGGAAAAATTCTTCAAACACACGCACCATCGCATATGCCATTAAAAAGACGCCCGAGACTTGTCCAGGCTTACGAGGCGCTCGCGAATACATTAGTAATATAATAAATAACAAACAGCCTTCTAAGGCGATGGCATATAACTGAGAGGGATGCCTGGGCAATGCCCCACCGTTGGGAAATATCATCCCCCAAGGGACATCTGTGACCCGCCCCCATAATTCACTATTGATAAAGTTGCCCAGCCTGCCTGCGGCTAAAGCAATAGGCACACAGGGGAAAATTGTATCCCCCAACATCAAAACAGATAGTTTATATTTTTTAGCAAACAAAACCACAGCGAGGATAACGCCAATCAGCCCACCATGAAAAGACATACCGCCTTCCCAAATTCTCAATATGGCCAAGGGCTCTTGCAATAACTGCGGCATCGCATAAAACAGCATGTAGCCTATGCGCCCCCCTAATATAACCCCAAAAGCGGCATAAAAAATTAAGTCGCTCACACGATCGGAATTTTCCCAACCAGATAGTTTTCGGGTTTTAAAGCGCAACATTAGCCAACAGGCGGCAAATGCAATTAGGTACATGACACCATACCAGCGAATTTGTAAGCTATCTGTAATTTGGATGATGACTGGATTAAAACTAGGATACTGTAGCATGCTGCGACAAAGCTCCGATAATACCCAAAGCAGGTTTTTTGAAATGCTAAGAGTATATCACTTCCATGGAAACATTAGTCCAGAAATCAACAGTAATAAGCAAGCTAAGATTCTTTTTAATTGCTTCTCGTGCAGGATATGCGCTAAATGCACACCAAAATATGCAGCCACCAAACTAACAGAGCCTTGTATAAGCGCTAAAGGCCATATAACATAGCCCAAGTGTGGCATAGTAGGTTGGTAACTCGCATCTAAACCAAAGAACATTGCACTAATTGCCGCAAATAAAACGGTCGGGAAAGTACAAATCGCAGCCAAACCACCTACTTTTTTGAGAGGCCATCCCATACGGGTCAATACAGGCAACAATAAAACACCACCACCGATGCCAAGCAGACCAGCACAGCTCCCAACCCCTAAACCCAGAAAACAGAAGCCCCAATGTGCCTTAGGCGGCTCTGAACCGATTGGTTTATCTAATACTTTATTGGGTAATTTATCTGGCAACTTCCCAAATGTAAAATTAATCGCCATTAAAATACAAAATATACTAAATATTATTTTTAACAGATTATTAGAAAAATAATCTCCCAAACCGACGCCTATAATACCTCCCAAGATCATAAAAGGCGCGATCATTTTCAAATATGCCCAAAGGGCAAAGCCTCTTTTAATTTGAAAAAAACTGGCGGAAGCCGTGCTAAATACCATGGTGGCTAACGAAGTACCAATCGCATATTGCATAAGACCGTCAACAGGGAAACCTTGTTGGATTAGCATGAAGTGAATCATTGGCACCAATACGATACCCCCACCAATGCCAAATAAACCAGGCAGTATACCTGCAATCGCGCCCGTTAGAACCGCATAAAATATGAACATCATTTCTTTATTTACCAGCTCGAATCAATCCGCCTAGCCCAGCATCTTCCAATGCTTTTTCTAGGTGCAATCGTATATCGCTGGCTTGATGAAAAGATTGAACTTCTTCTAATAATTGCTTGGCACGAACCATCGTAAAGTTACGAATAATCCATTTCACCCGAGGTAAACTATGGGCATTCATGCTTAAGATGTCCACGCCCAGTCCCAAAAGCAATATAATGGCCGCGGGATCACCGGCCATTTCACCACAAACGCTGACTTTTTTGCCTAAGTCATGCGCCCCATCCACAACCAACTGGATGGCTTTAATCACTGCGGGATGCAAGGAATCAAACATATTGGCGACATACGAATTATTCCGATCTACGGCTAATATGTATTGTGTGAGATCATTACTACCTATAGATACAAAGTCTACTTTTTCTGCTAGTGATTGTATTTGATACACCGCCGAAGGCACTTCTATCATGACGCCTGTTTTAGGAAATTGAGCCATGATGCCCTCATCTACGACTTCCCGATGTGCTTGCCTTAATAAACGCAAGCAATCCACCAGCTCATTCAGGCTGGATATCATTGGAAACATAATACTTAGGTTATTCAAACCTTCGCTGGCTCGCAACATCGCTCGCAGTTGTACTAAAAATATTTCAGGATGATCTAGAGTGATACGTACCCCTCTCCAGCCTAAATAGGGATTTTCCTCTTCGATGGGGAAATAAGGTAGCATTTTATCGCCCCCTACATCTAAAGTACGCAGCGTGACATTTCGCTTACCAAAGCTTTCAAGCAATTGTCTATAAATCAAACATTGCTCATCTTCTCCCGGAAAACGATCCCGAATCATAAAAGGCACTTCTGTTCTATATAGCCCTACGCCTTCAGCACCTGCCTGCAATGCAGGTCTAATATCTGTCACCAGTCCCACATTGACACACAGTGGCACTCGCACACCATCTGGCGTTTCGGCTCTTAGTTCTCTTAACTCACTTAAGCCTTGATATAGTTCTTTTTCTTCTTCGGCTAATAAAGCAAAATCTTTTTGCATCGATTGGCTTGGGCTGGTAAATACCTCGCCATTATAGCCATCGACAATAATACATTTTCCATCTAGCTTGTGTATCGGTAAGCCACTGACCCCCATAACAGCAGGTATACCCATTGCCCGAGCCAATATAGCAACATGTGAATTAGCAGAGCCTTTGGCTGATACCACGGCGACAAGAGATTCTTGTGGTACTTCTGCTAACATAGACGCCGTTACATTTTCACCAATCAGGATTGTTTGTTCTGGGTAGGTTTGTGGCTTTTGCGTGCCACTTTGCAAGTTGGCTAAAACCCTTTGTCCCAAGTCTCTAATATCCGTTGCCCGCTCACGTAAATACAAGTCATCCATTGCTTCAAATTTACGAATGTGTCTTTTGATAACCTTTCTCAAAGCCCAAGGTGCCCAATGGTTTGCCTCTATTAGGCTAATGATATCGGATTTTAAGCTTTGGCTATCTAAGATACTGAGATAAGCATCGAATAAGCTTTTCTCTTCTGGCAGTAAACTTTGATCTAAGCGAGATTGTAACTTAGCAATATCATTATGCGTCATTTGCAAAGCTGATTTAAAACGTGCAATTTCTTCTGGGATATTATTAGCAGGCTTATCTATAACCGCACTTAAATCCGCATGCTTATATACGACAACAACTTCGCCAATCCCTACTCCAGACGCTGCGGGAATACCGCTGATAGTATTATGGTGCGATTCATAATCTGTATTAGGCGCTTCAAAATCATCCAGCATGCCAGAGATATGGGCATTGGTAATAATACTCGAAAGCTGCGCTGAAACGGTGACCAAAAAAGATACTTCATCTTCATCAAAGCGTCGTGGCTCTCTTTGCTGAACAACCACAATACCAACTAATTTACGTTGATGAATCAAAGGTACGCCCAAAAAAGCGTGATATTTTTCTTCCCCAGTTTCAGGAAAATAGCGGTAACGTTTATGTTGGCTTGCGTGAGATAAATTAATAGGCTCTTCTCTTTCGCCAACCAAACCGACTAAGCCTTCAGAAAAACCTATGGTCACCTTACCATCGATACCTTCACTAAAACCTATAGAGGCAGCGAGTTTGTAATGCTTTTTTCGCTTATCGGCTAAATAAACAGAGCAAGCTTCTGTTTGAATAGACTCTGAAACACGCTGCACCATGATACCCAAGACCTCTTGCAAGTCTTGTGCTTCATTCACTTCTTGTACAATTTGCCTCAGTACATTAAGCACCACCCCCTCCTATGGGTTTTTAAAAATATGATCAGGGAAAATATCTGTATCCAACTGCTATCGATCCAAGGGATCTAGCTCATATTTTTTTTTATCTTTATGCAGCATGAGCGGAAAAAATTCTAGTAATGCTTGCCGATATACTTCTCGTTTAAAAGCAACAACTTGGTGCAAAGGAAACCAATAGCTTACCCAGCGCCAATCATCAAACTCTGGTTTGACACATTCATCCAATTTTATCTGGCTATCATCTGATTCCAGGCTTAACAAATACCACTTTTGCTTTTGTCCGATACAAAGTGGCGTAGAGTCTACCCGAACGAGTCTCTTGGGCAGTAAATATTTTAGCCAGTCATCCGTACAGCCTAAAATTTTAACATCTTTTTCTTTGAGGCCAACCTCTTCTTCTAGCTCACGAAACATTGCTTGCTCTGCAGTTTCACCCGCATTAACGCCGCCCTGCGGAAACTGCCAAGCATCTTGTCCTATACGTCTACCCCAAAAAAACTGATTTTGTTTGTTAGCTAATATTATGCCAACATTTTGCCTGAATCCATTTTCATCTATCACAAACTAAAAACCTAATTACTTTATTTGCGTGTATTTTTCCACAAAGGCGGCAAACTAAGCAAATCACCAAATAATGCTTTGCAGCAATTTTAACATATCACAAACAAAAAATGGAGAACGCAAGTGTAATAGTTAACAAAGAATTTAAAGTTTGCTGAGTGGGAACATATCCCCTCTCCTGATTTTCAGGAGAGGGTAGCATGACTTGGTGGGGAGAGATAAAAGCGAAACAAGATTACGCCCAATACAATTCATAAAACTACCTAAACAAAATTCCAAACAACAGAAAATTTCGCAGCATGCGCATCTGGCTTTATACTAGAGCCAACAGAAGTTGCCGCATCAGAGGCCATGCCAGTCGATTTAATCACTTTGCCTTTACTGTGATAATTATATTCACCTCTAAACGCTAAGCCTGGAATAGTACGCAAAGGTATTTCTAAGCCAATGCCCAACAAGAATCTATATACATTTTTAGAGTCTTCTAGAACGAAGAAAGGCACGCCACCCGGGCCAACAGAACCATTCGTTGCAAACTTATCACTGCTTGTTTCTGCCCCTACACGCACATAAGGTAAGAAGCTAGGCGCCATCTCATAGCCAGCCCTAAAACTAAAGCCTACTATTGTACCTTGTTCATAACGTGCATTCAGTAAAACAGGTATACCGGCAGCACCTGCCCGTGTGTATTGCGTATTTTCATCAAAATCATGCCAATCAACACTGAGCTCTGCACCAAATAACCAGCGATTACAAGTTGCTTGCACGCCGCCCAACAGACCCCAAATAAATCCATTGTCCGTATGGTTTAAAGAAAAGTCTGTAGGCAGGCTTGCAGGTGCAGGGGACGTACTATTGAAGTTTAGATTCCCACCTCTATCCGCATAGCCAGCTGATGCGCCAATCAGAAAATTATATTCCCAATAGGCGTTGGCAGCAGGAGCAGCTGCCAATAAAGCAGTTGAAAGAGACAATGCTGTGACTAGCTGTTTCATGTTGCACCTTAAACTATTATTTTATTTTTAATTTTTTTTAAATCCAAGTTTGAATCCAAATTTAAATCCAAGAAAAAAGCCGAGCAAGTGCTCGGCTTTGATTCTATCTAACAATAAACACTTGTGTTTATTCGGTGTTTATTCGAAGTTCCAAACCCAAGAGGCTTTACCGATATAGGATTTAGGATGATCTACTCTATGTGTACCTTGCATAAGACCCGTCATATCTGACCAAGAAGTACTTGGTGAGTAAACGTAATCAAACTCAACCCTTACAGAGGTTGGGCCAAATGCTGGAATCTCTACACCGATGCCACCGACACCACTCCATACGCTTTCTTTCTCAGAAAATGATGGATTACCCTGTACTTGACGAACTGGTGCGCTAAAAGTAATTTGATCGCGACTGTACTGTAGACCTAATCGAACATATGGCATAAAGAACGGTGTTAACCACCAACCTGCACGGCCTGTTAGTTGATAGGCTGTTCCACGCTCATATTTTGCAGTCGCGAGATAAGGCGTTGTTGTTGCTAGCACTGGTGGTGGTCCCGGTGCAGCTGCAACTGTAACAATATTATCTGCAAAAAGTGTTTGCTTGGTTTCTTCAAAGCTGCGGAAATTAACGTTGCCTTCCACACCCAGTAGCGTTCTGCCACATTGAATCTGCCAACCTGCTAACAAGCCTAGAAAACTGCCTGTATCTGTGATGCGTGTTTGGTTACGTTGTAATTGACCTGCTGTTCCAGCAACTGCATTTGAAGTTAGAACATAGTCAAAATTGTAATGTGTGTGTCTTGCTTCTACACCCGCCTCAGCACCTACTAAAAAGTTGCTGCGTATCTCGGCTTGTGCCCCTGTACTTGCGGCCAGGGATAAAAGAAATAATGATGCTAATTGTACGGCTTTCACTCGCATGGAAATCGTCCTTAATCACCTTAAAAAGGATTATTATTATAAAGGCTAACTGAACCTTTATTTCGAAAAGGTTTTAAGGATAGTAACCGAAAAATTTGTAGATGCCAATGTCTATTTACATAACAAAGCAACATTCTTAAAACAAATTGCTGTTTTTTACTATCCTTAAATATTATTAACGTTCTAACTTTGTTCTGGGTTCCAGGTTAAATCTAGTTCTCTAGCGGCTTTAACCTCATCCAAACGCCCGCACGATAAGTTTTTAGGCGCCTCTTGCAAACGTTCCGGGTTTTCATGCATATCTTGCCAAATTTTAGTCATAACATTAACCATATTATCCATCACCTGTTTAGACTCCGTCTCTGTGGGTTCAATTAATAAACATTCAGGAATCAATAATGGAAAATATACAGTGGGAGCATGAATACCATCATCCAACATTTTTTTTGCAACATCCAGCGCGGTAATGTGGGTAGACTTAGTTTGCTTAGATAACGTTAAAATAAACTCATGTGTTGCTCGCCGTTTAGGAAATGCGGCTTCAAAGCCAATGGCTTTTAGCTTTACTAACAAATAGTTTGCATTCAAGCTTGCAAATTGACTCACTCGAGTAACCCCTTCACGCCCTAGCATTCGAATATAAAAATATGCTCGCAATAAAATACCCGCGTTCCCCATAAATGTGGATAAACGACCAATCGTTTGAGGTGCCTCTTGCTCATTCAACCAGGTGTAGTTTCCAGCACTTTGCTTTTGTACAACAGGCAAGGGTAAAAATGGTATCAAGCGTTTTGCACAAGCCACAGGCCCACTGCCTGGGCCACCACCGCCATGTGGTGTTGCAAAAGTTTTGTGTAAATTCAAGTGCATGACATCAAAACCCATATCGCCAGGACGTACTTTGCCTAAAATAGCATTCAGATTCGCGCCATCATAATATAGTAAGCCGCCAACTTCATGAACAGCTTGTGACACCTCTATAATATTTTTTTCAAACAAGCCTAAAGTAGAGGGGTTTGTGAGCATAATACCAGCCGTATTAGGTCCCAGTATTTTTTGCAAAGCAGCCATATCAACATCACCCTCTGCATTGGTAGGCACTTCTTTAATTTTATAACCACACATCACAGCGGATGCGGGGTTAGTGCCATGAGCAGAGTCTGTGACAATCATTTCATTCCTGGCAGAATCACCATGCGCATCATGGTACGCTTTGATCATCCGTACCCCTGCAAATTCACCTTGTGCGCCCGCCATAGGCGTTAAAGAAATACCATCCATGCCCGTAATGGTTTTAAGACTTTCTTGTAAATCATATAAACATCCCATCGTACCCTGCGCCAGTGCCGCATCTGTCAAGGGATGCAATTGGGTAAAACAAGGCTGCATGGCTAAATGGTGCACTCCTCTAGGGTTGTATTTCATCGTACAAGAACCCAAAGGATAAAAATGTGTATCAATACTAAAGTTCTTTTGTGATAGCCGTGTAAAATGTCGAACCACTTCTAATTCTGATAGCTCTGGTAAGCACGGCTTAGAACCCCTTAACATATGTTCTGGGATTTTGTAATCCCCAACCGCGTCAGGCATTTGAGAGTGCGCGCGACGATTTTCTGTGCTTTTTTCAAAAATAACCATATTTATTCCTTATCTTGAAATAATTAAATCCTCAAAAATCTAAGTATTTAAGATTTTATCCATTGCTTGAACATAATTATTTAACATCTCGTCTGTTTTTGTTTCTGTCGCACAAACTAATAACGTATTATCCAACTCCGGATAATAGTCACACAAAGAAACACCTGCTTGAATATTCGATTTTTGCATTTTGAACAAAACATCTTTGACGGGCATGTTTGTTCTAATCACAAATTCATGAAAACGTACGTTATCAAAGACCGGCTCAATACCGTCCACGCCTAACAACTGTTCATATAATTTCTCAGCTTGATGGTAAGATTGATAGGCCACACGTTTTAAACCTTCAGGACCCATCACGCTCATATATATAGTCGCAGCCGTAACCAATAAACCTTGATTGGTACAAATATTAGAGGTCGCCTTACCTCGGCGAATATGTTGCTCTCGCGCTTGCAATGTTAAGGTAAAACCAGGTGCCCCAGTATGATCGACTGTTCTACCGACTAAGCGACCCGGCATTTGTCGAATCAGTGCTTGCTGACAACACATAAACCCAAAATAAGGTCCACCACCATTCATCGGCACACCAAGAGGCTGCCCTTCTCCACACGCAATATCTGCACCTTTGCGACCCCATTCTCCTGGCGGCTTTAACCAACTCATCGCCATAGGGTTCACATTCGCTACCACCATCGCTTTATTTTGATGCGCCCAATCTGTTAGCGCATCAACGGTTTCTAATCCACCAAAGAAATTGGGTTGAGAAATAATCAACACATCGCAGGCAACACCGCTTTTTAGCTTAGTTTCTAATGTGGCCATATCAAGCAGGCCTGTCTCCAAATGATAGGGTATATCTACTAGCTCAATGTCTTGCGGCTTTAAAATAGCGACCAATGTCTGACGATAATGTGGGTGCAAGCCCATGGGCACCCAAACAGACATCGTCTTTTTGCGCCGAGTTCTCAAAGCCATTAACACGGATTCTGCCAAAGCACTCGCCCCATCGTACAATGAGGCATTGGAAACCGGCAACCCCATTAAAGATGCCATCATGGTCTGGTATTCCCATAACAACTGCAAATTACCTTGCGAGGCTTCCGCTTGATAAGGCGTATACGCCGTCATAAACTCGCCTCTTGAGGTCAAATCCCAAACACAAGCCGGAATAAAATGGTCGTAGCTGCCTGCGCCCAAATAACAAGCCATGAGATTATTTTCATTGCCACGCATTTTTGCATGTTGAGATAGTTGCATCTCTGTCATACCCGAAGGCAAATCTAAAGCTTTTTTGACTTTGAGGCTATCTGGTATTTCAGAAAACAAAGATTCAATATCCGTTTCTCCAATGGCTTGGAGCATTTCTTTGACTTCCCTTTCTGTATGTGGAATAAATGGCATCCCTAACTCCTTAAGCTTTTTCGGTGACCGTGGCTTGATAGCTTTGAGCGTCCAATAATTTCGCCCAATCGTTTATATCGTTTGCTTTAATTTGAACAATCCAGCCTGCATGATAAGCATCTTCGTTTATAAGATTTGGGCTTTCTACCAGTGCTTTATTTACGGCAATGACCTCACCTGAAATAGGCGCATAAAAATCACTGGCGGCTTTTACCGACTCAATCACACCACATTCTTTACCAGCCACAACGGTTTGTCCCACTTCTGGCAATTCAACAAATACAATATCGCCTAATAGCGCTTGAGCATGATCGGTAATGCCAATCTTAATATCTGTATCATTTGTTTTTTCTGCCCATTCATGCGTTGAGGCATATCGTAAATTATCAGGTACATTCGACATTGTATTATCCTTAAATTTTTATTATTTATTATTTATTATTCTTTATTTTTAAATTTCAAAATTTGCTTTCCCGGCCTTCAAAAAAGGCGGTCTAATAATTTTCGCTTGTATTGTTTTTCCTCGAATTACTATCCAGCATGTTGTGTCATCTTGAGGGGTAATTCTTGCGAATCCAATCCCTTCTGATAATGTGGGCGAAAAAGTACCGCTGGTCAGCGTACCCATTAACTGCGTTCCTGCTTGATCTTGATACACTTTCATCTTGGGTCTGAGCACCCCTTTATCCACTAGCACAACACCCACTAATTTTTTATTTTCCCCTTGCGCTTTTTGCTCAAGGTATGTTTTCTTACCAATGAAATCTCTATTTTCGTCTTTGACATCCACCGTCCAGGCCAAATTAGAGTCTAATGGCGTCACGGTATCATCCATATCTTGGGTATAAAGATTTAAGCCGGCTTCTAAACGCAAAGTATCTCTGGCACCCAAACCGATAGGGGCAACACCCGCCTCAACTAATTGATTCCAAAACTGTGTAACATCTTCATTGGGTAATAATATCTCTACGCCATCTTCGCCCGTATAACCTGTACGCGCGACCATCCAGCCCTCATACATCAAGGTTTTAAATGGCTTCAAAGCTTCTATACTCGCACCAAGTGTTGGGGGTAAGATACCACTTAATTTATTGATCGCTTCTGGCCCTTGAATCGCCAACATAGCCAAATCATAACGTGGGGTAATTTTAACCTCAAAAGAAACCGCGTTGGTTTGCATCCAATCTAAGTCGCTTTCTGTTGTACCGGCATTGACCACAACACGATAAAAATCTTCTTTGATTCTATACGTGATCAAGTCATCTAATATTTGAGCCTGATGATTTAACATACACCCATAAAGTGCTTGACCATCTTCTTTGAGCTTGGCAATGTCATTCGCTAATAAATTTCTCAGGAATTCTGTAGCTTGTACGCCCTCTATATCGACAGCGCGCATATGCGAAACATCAAACACGCCTGAAGATTTTCGAACCATGTGATGCTCTTCAACCAAAGAACCATATTGTAGTGGCATTTCCCAGCCCGCAAATGGCACCATTTTGGCACCTAATGCCAAATGTTGTTCAAATAATGGGGTTCTTTTTAACATAATACACTCCTTTGTCTTAATCATTATTTTTAGTATTTTTACCCTAATGCATTTTGAATGAAAAACTGTTTGCAAATATTCGAGCGATTCACCCAATCTAATCCCTCGTTACGAAAAAATGCTGTTGCCGTATGCTGTGTACCAAAGCCTTCTTTGAACGCACGCATGAGATAAATCATTAACTGGTTATGATATCTTCTTTTCCGTTCATATCGCTTTAATAAATAACCCAGGCCAATATCTCTGTTTTTCTGTTTGGCATCTTGCAATACTGCCACCAAAATTTGGGCATCCTTTAAGCCAAAATTAACCCCTTGCCCCGCAAGAGGATGAAAAATATGAGCCGCATCTCCTAATAAGACGGTTCTATCTGCCACATAGCTTTTGGCATGTAATTGCTTAAGCGGGAAAGCAACTCGCTGACTTTTTAAACGCAACGAGCCCAAGACAAAATCTATTTCTTGGCTTAGTTTTATCTCAAAATCCTCTACGGACAATGCCAATAATTCTGGCACCCAGTCTTCATGAGCGCTCCATACAATAGACAATAAATTATCTTGGTACAATGGCAGCAATGCCAATGCGCCCGTTTGGTTAAACCGTTGGTAGGCTGTATAGTTGTGTGGCTTTTCGCTTTCTATCGTTGCCACAATCGCTTGCTGTTGGTACGGCACAATATGAGCCTGAATGTCTGACATGGTTCGAACCCAGGAGCTCCCGCCATCACATCCCACCAATAGCTTAGCCGATAAGGTATCACCCTGTTCCGGGGTGCAGTGTACTTTAATAACATCTTTTTGTATTTGTTGTAACCGCGTGTTAATTCGGTAGCTAATATTAGGTAATATTTTTAACGCAACCCGCAATGCCTGCAAGATATTTTTTTGCTCAACAATGTATCCCAAACTTTGTTCTAAAGCTTGCTCTGCAGAAAAATCCACACGCCCAGAGAAGTCTTGATCCCATACCCGTATATTTTCCATTCGGCCAACACGAAAGTCTTGAATAGATTGCCATATCCCTAGCTGCTCAAAAAATTGTATTGTTCCTTTCGCTAAGGCCACAACACGTAAATCACATGGAGAATCATGATTAAGCTCTGCTTCAATGATATCCTGCACCTCAATCACACAGACAGAAAAACCACTCTGCCCTAACGCTAATGCCAGACTAAGCCCAACCATACCGCCGCCATTGATGATAATATCAAAATTGTTTGTCATCGCCTAAACACTCAACCCCATACCCAACATAGCCATTTGTTTTTTAAGAAATGGCATATGCTCGAAAATATTAATACCCATTGCTTTTAAGGGCGCCGGAACCGCATGAACCGCTTTGGCAATACTGTCGGTTGCTAAGATAATATTTTTTTGATCGCGTTGTGTTGCCTCAACATATTGGGTAATATCTTCCAAGATCTCCCCCCAATACTGAGGGTTTGCCAAATCATGATTTATTATACTCGCCAGTAATCGCTTAATATCTCTCACGCTTAAATTAAACCCTTGCGCAGCAATGGGATGAATACTGTGGACACAGTTACCTAAAAAAATAAGTTGCTTATAAAAATGTTGCTCTGCAAGCTGCATTCGTAATGGCACACAGACTCTTGCTCCCATCTTCTGAATAATGCCATATTGATAACCCAGCTGTTTTTGGCAATGGGCTAATAATGCAGGTTCTGATAAATTATTCAGTGATGAAATTTGATCTTCTGAGCCAGACAGTATCATGACGGCCAAATTATCATGCCATGGCAATAATGCCATTGCCCCCTCTTTTAAAAATCGCTCAACAGCAACGCCTGCTAAATTATCTGACAACTGAATATTTGAAATAAGGGCTTTATGTTTATAATCCGTGCGTACAGCACTCATATTAAGCTGCGCTCTCACACTGCTTTTGACGCCTTCGGCAGAAATCAGTAATTTTGATGTGAATTTAAGTTTTTGCGCTTGGCTTTGAATATGCCAAAGTTTATTATCATATGTTACGGAGTCTAATCTGGCCTGCGAGTAGATATCGCAATGAGGTATTTGTTCTAATGCGGCATATAGAATATGTTTAATATCATCTGTACCAATAACATAGCCTAAATAGGGGCTGCCGAGTTCTTTGTCCCGAAAAGTTGTGCTGCCTAAAGCCCCTTGCATCGTCACATGTACTGCCCCAATAGGCACTGCGTGCTTTTCTAATTCTGACCATATCCCTAGTTTTTTATAAAAAGCGACGCTAGCATAAGATAATGCAATGGTACCCATTTCAGATTTGTTTTTTCGTGTGCCTGGTAAGGCAAAAGCCTCCAGCACCACGATAGGCAACGATAACTGGCTTAATGCCAAAGCCATCGTTAGCCCAACTAATCCGCCACCAATGATACCAAAATGATATGCTTTCACAGCCCCTCTTTATTTTAAAAGCTAAGATTTCATAAACTGAACAATATCACTCACTGTTTTAGGCAAGGCCTCTGTCAACACCTCAACGCCAGACTCCGTCACCACAACATCATCTTCGATGCGCACGCCAATGCCTCGCCATTTCTCAGGTACTGATTCATTATCGTGGTCTATATAGATCCCAGGCTCTACCGTTAAAACCATATTTTCTTTTAAGGGACGCCATTTATTTTTTATTTTATAATGCCCAGTATCATGCACATCCAACCCCAACCAATGCCCACTATTATGCATATAAAATGGCTTATAAGCCTCTTGTTCAATAAGGCTACTGACCTCACCCTGTAAGATACCTAAATCAACCAAGCCTGTGACCAAAACCTCAACAATTGTTTTTTGCATAACATCCCAGGCTGCCCCTGGTTTGATTGTCTCTATGGCTTTTAGCTGTGATGCCAAAACAAGCTCATAAATAGCTTGCTGCTCTGCTGTAAACTGTCCATTTATCGGAAAGGTTCTAGTAACATCTGCTGCATAATTTTGATATTCTGCTCCAGCATCAATCAAAACCAAATCTCGATCTTTTAGCTCACAGTTATTCTTGACATAATGTAACACGCAAGCGTTAGAGCCTGAGGCAACAATAGAATTGTAGGCAGCACTACGACTTCCCCCCTGACAAAAAGCATATTGCAGCTCAGCTTCTAAATGATACTCGTACAGACCCGGCTTGGCTGTCTGCATCGCTCTTCTATGCCCATCCATCGTTATATCAGCCGCTTTGCGCATGAGTTCCAGTTCTGCCTGGTCTTTTACGACACGAAATTCATCTAGCAATACTCTTAAATCGAAATATCTTTCAGGTGGGGTTATGCCTTGACGCTGCATTTGACGTAAACTTTGAATCCAAGAAAATAATTTCCCCTCGAATGCAGGATGTGAACCAACTAAATAATAAAGTGTTTGCACACCTTTGAATAATTGCGGCAACTTAATACTGGCCTCAACTATAGAATAAGCATGATCTGCACCTAATTCAGATTGTGCACCTTGCACGCCGACGCGATAACCAGACCACCTCTCTTTATCCGGCTCTTTATCTTGGCAAAATATAATATAATGGTTTACTTGATTAATTTTCAAGAATGCGGCTATCGCAAAGCCCTCTTCAAAACCTGTTAGGTAAGAAAAATAGCTGTCTTGTCGAAATAAATGCTCTGCATCACCATTGCGATATTGCATTGTTGCGCTAGATATAACCGCCAAGCTATTATCGTGCATTTTTTGAAATAGGCTCTCCCTTCTTGCCTTATAATCTACCATCCTTGCATCCTTAATTATTCGAGTTTAGTATCGAATTTAGTGTTGAACTTGATCGGACTGTATTTGTGCTTGTGTTATTTGTCTTAACGCAAACGAGTGTTCTGCTAAGAACATAATCCCTATTCGAATATACTCTTCAATTTCCATATAATTTTTTTCATTATCATTTGAATCCTCAGCATCCACATCCATCTCTGTAATCGCCTGAAAATCTTGGAAAATTTCTTGGATAGCTTCATTTTCTTGGAAATATTTTTCATAGGCTTCTATGTCTAAGCCACTCAGTAACCCCTTCATTAGGTCAATCAAGCAAAATAAACGCATAGACAAAGGATAATCGTCACTTGGGATCAAATTTATCAGCTCGAAATATTCAGCGTTCAAACTTTCGCTGCCCGCAGCATACATTTGTGCCCAAATAGGTGCAAACTCATTTTCTTGTTCAAAACTTAAGCTCAGCTGTCCCCGTAAATCAGCTAATGCTAGCTCTACGTCTCTCTCCCCTCGCATGATTTTTGCGGCAATAAAGCCAAATAAATAAGAGGATGTCACACGTGTGCGATATCGCTCAATAATGGGTTGAATTTGACCGTAGGTAGATAACAAACTATTGTCGGACTGCATTAGATTTTCTCCAGCTTCACAACGGCCTGTAAGCTTATCATAATTCACTCGAATAGTTCACCACACATTGCTTAGCTTACTTAATTATTACATGCTTATCTCATTTCTATCTTGGGTGGTCTCATCAAACTTCTAATCAGGCTCTTGTCATACTCTAAAATATCGAGAGGCATATACACGTATTTTGTATTGACCGCGCCGTATGATGCGGCCTAATATATTATATGGGAATGCTATTATTTATATTAACTGGAGTGGTCAATGGGCGAACAGGACAAAAACAAAGGTACTGCGATTAGTATCTTGGGTAAAGAATTCCGTATTGGGTGTCCTAAAGAACAAGAAGATTCTTTAAAGCTTGCAGCAGGTTATTTAGATAAACAAATGCGCCAAATCAGGCTTAATGGCCGAATCGTTGGCACAGAACGTATAGCCGTGATGGCCGCCTTAAATATTGCGCATGAGTTGATTACCTTGCATCAAGGTCCAGATGCACCTGTGGATGACCTCAGCAACAGAATAGAATTATTGAAAAATAAGATTGACGACGCGATTATTAGAGTTCAAACTAAAAAGTATACGACGAGTTCAAAAGATGACACATTATCACTCCAGTCTGAATCACACCAGCCTGAATCACAGCAGGCTGAATCACAGCAGGCTGAAATAGATTTTAGTGAAAGTGAAGTAACATATGCTTCAACTAAAACAGAAGCATAACGAACTGGCTTAGTCTGGGTTGTTTGCTAACACCTACTGATACTTGAGCCGATGCTATAAAACTTGGGAGCCAAAACCTATCATTGTTGTGCAAGCCCACCTTGGAGTGGGAAGCCTGAAATGATATCTGGGCACCCACTTGAACCCAAGGGTTCGAGACAAGAGGCGTAGCGGCATTCCGGATTAAGCCACCTTTTTTGGGAGAAAGATTAAAACCTTCGTGAAACACAAGCAAAAAATTCGTAAGCATATTAAAGCCAAGCGACAACAGCTCACAAGCCATCAAAAAAATTATGCCTCTACTGCTGTATGGCTTCAAATTACGCGCCAACAATATTTTATCAAAGCTCAAAAAATAGCCTTTTATATGACGATGCAAGGCGAACTAGATCCTATGCCTATTTTGCAAACCGCATTTAGACTAGGCAAAAAAATTTACCTCCCCATTATAGACACCTCTGAAAATAAGCTAAGATTTTGCCGTTATACGACTAGCATGCGTATGCATAAAAATCAGTACGGTATTTGGGAGCCTAACCATACACCTAACGACTGGATTTATCCCAACGCTTTAGATCTGGTCTTTATTCCACTTGTCGCTTTTGATAAACAATGCAATAGACTGGGCATGGGCAAAGGCTACTACGATAGGTTATTCCAGAAATATCAAAATAACCTTAAACCCCTTAGAATTGGGTTAGCTTATCAATTTCAAAAAATACACGCCGTACCAACATCTGAGCGTGATGTACCACTCCATTCTGTCGTCACTGAAAAAAAAATATATCTTTCTTCTTAGGAATGGGCATGTAATAACTTACCGTTTTATCATCTCATTAAGCAAGCCATCTTTAAATGAACCTCAATCGGAAAAACACTCACATAGCCCTGCTATGCTCGAATTTTGCCTCAATCGTTCCATCTAAATATGCCAGCTTACTAAGCGCTAAACCCGTAAGTTATTATATGCCCATTCCTTAAGTTCGAGTCTTGAGCCTTGTGCTACAATATCCCATCTTAGATAACAATAATAATTTAGAGCACTATCTTAAGCGTGAGCCCATGAGTAAAAATTACTGGTTAATGAAGTCTGAGCCTAATGCTTTTAGCATTGATGATCTGAAAAAAATGCCAAAACAAACAGAACATTGGGATGGCGTACGCAATTACCAAGCACGCAATTTTATGCGTGATGATATGAAACCAGGCGATGAGGTTTTTTTTTATCATTCTAATTGCAAAGTGCCTGGTATCGTTGGTATCGCAACGGTGGTGAAATCTGCTTATCCTGATCATACCGCATTTGATAAGAGCTCTCCGTATTACGATCCTAAAAGCGCTCCTGAAAACCCCAGATGGTTTATGGTAGATGTTAAATTTAAAAAGAAATTCAAAGATACCATTACACTGACAGAACTAAAGCTTTTACCGAAATTAAATGATTTAGCATTAGTTAAAAAAGGCAATCGTTTATCCATTATACCCGTATCGAAACCCCATTGGGATATCATTATCCAACTAGCCTAATATCAGGAGTTTTCTATGAACCAACAAGATTCTCTGAAACAACAAGCCGCAGAAGCCGTTATCAACGAAGTTAATTTACACGGCATTATCGGCGTGGGCACAGGTTCCACTGTTGATTTTTTTATTGACGCTTTGGCAAAGGTCAAACATAAAATTGATGGTGCGGTTCCCAGCTCTATCGCCACTGAAGAAAAACTAAAACAACATGGTATCCCCGTACTCAACATCAATGAAGGGGTTATCTCACTTTATGTTGACGGTGCCGATGAATGTAACCACCATTGCCAACTGATCAAAGGCGGAGGCGCAGCACTGACTCGTGAAAAAATTATCGCTGCGGTTGCCAAAGAGTTTGTTTGTATTATTGATGAAAGCAAATACAAACTCAAATTAGGCGAGTTTCCTTTGCCCATAGAAGTCATTCCATTCGCCAGAAGCTATGTTGCACGAGAGCTAGTCAAAATAGGCGGCGATCCTGCCTATAGAGATGGTGTGGTCACAGACAATGGCAATCATATATTAGATATTTATAATTTAGATATTACATTACCCATCGCCTTAGAAGAACAAATTAATAATATTGTCGGCGTTGTCACCTGTGGCTTATTTGCCAAACGAGGTGCCGACAAAGTATTCATGGCAACCTCTAACGGCATTCAAATTTTGGAACCCAGATAAAATGGCAAAACTCTATTTTTATTATTCCGCAATGAATGCCGGAAAAAGCACAACCTTACTACAATCCGACTACAATTATAACGAACGCGGCATGGAGACTATACTCTTTACGCCTAAACTAGATGACCGTTTCGAAGCCGGTAAAATCCACTCTAGAATTGGCTTACATGCAAAAGCCATTGCCTTTGCGTCCGATTTTGATCTGTTGAGCTGCATTAAAAATAAAATGAAAACCCTAAGAAAATTGGCTTGCGTGCTAGTTGATGAAGCACAGTTTCTAAGCAAAGAACAAGTGGAACAATTAAGCGATGTGGTTGATACTTTAAAAATTCCCGTATTAGCATATGGGTTACGTACTGACTTTTTAGGTAATTTATTCCCAGGCAGTCAACACTTGCTTGGCTGGGCGGATGAAATATCCGAGATCAAAACGGTATGCCATTGCGGCAAAAAAGCCATCATGAATGTGCGTATTGATGAAAATGGCAACGCCGTGACTCAAGGTAGCCAGATATTCATCGGCGGGAATGATACTTATTTGGCGACTTGTAGACAACATTTTAAGCAAATGCAGGCAGAGAGTCAGAAAAAATTGGCTGAGGCTGAATCAAGCGCTGTCATCTGAAAAGTGTGTAGGGGACGACCTCCGTGTCGTCCCTTGAATTGAACAATATGATCCTCTAGCAAAAACTGGGACGGCACAGAGGCCGTCCCCTACAAAGCTATTTCTTAACCGGCGCGCTCGACATGCCTGCTGTCAAAACAAAACTCATAGCTTGGTTCACATCCCAATCTACTTTTTCGACTTGATCTTTAGCCACCGAAATCATAATGCCACCGATTTGATAGCTTAGCGGGATATAGACCAAGCATTGCTCTTTGCCCCCTACCACATCTGGTAATTCAGATAAATCATCACGCGTCACAAAGCCTATAACCTTACCCAATGCCGTTGGCACTAACACGGCCTGTTTGGCTTGATTTTTTTTGGATTTGTCAAAAAACTGCATAAGCTCTTGAATGGCATTATATAGTACTTTGATAAATGGAATTTTTTTGACAATTTTATCTGCTAAATTGTAAATGCTTTTGGTCATCCAGGCATTAACCAAAATACCTACAACAAAAACCAATACAATACCAACTATAATACCCAAACCATCAAAATAATATTCTATCGGAATGAAATATTGTATAAAACGACCAAAGAACGTTTCAATATTTCTAAATACCCAAATGACAGCTGCAAATGTCAATACAATTGGCACAAATGCTTGCAGTCCGTTCCAAAAAATTCGTTTAATCATTCTAGCTGTCTCTTATTTAATACGGCTGATTCTTAGGGCAAAGGATACTTCTCTTTGATCTAGTATAACATTTTTAGAGTCTAGATCAGTTGCTTTTGCAAGCGCATCAATCAATTTTGATTGTTCACCAATTAAGCCATACTGCGTCAATAAACCTTTTTGTGTCAGTTCACGTTGATATGGATCTTTTTCAAACTGCTGTCTATACTCATCTGATTTTTGCGTATACAGCTTAGACATTTCTTCTATCTCATGCAAACACATCTCTTTAGTACGTTTTTTTATTGATTCGTTTTTAAGCCTAAAGTTAATCTTACCTTTTAAAGGGAAAGTCCATGATTGCTTGTCTTTAGAATGAAATGCAAATAATTTAGAAATATCATATACTCGCTCAAAAGACTGCCCAACACTCAATAAAACCATGAGGCTATAAGCCACTGCCATCGGCACAAGCCAATTGGCTAAAAATGGCGTAATACTTAAGGCGGGAATCAGCCAAATACTAGGCAAGGTAAACCCAGGCATACAAAACCCACCGCCTATCCAACTATAGGTTAACAGCGCACTCATCCCTATTGCACCCCAAACAGCTGTTGCACTATGTTTATTAACCACATCCACAGCATAGTGATACTCAAGATTACGAATATGTTGATTGAACACTAGCCCACCAACTAATCCGGGTAACATGGCCAATATACCAACGCTAATCCCCAAGACTGGACTGACAATATAATGCGCTAAATACATCGCCGGTGTTAAAAACCCACCCTTGATGGTTTTTTTAGAATAATAACCGAATTTATCTACCATAGATAATGACTGCCACCATGATTTTCCGTGGTTACGATTGGCACTCTTTTGTGGGGCAATGTTTTTGAACGGCTGTAGCAAACCTTTGGGTAAAAACAGGGTCAAACCCTGCCCTAAGTCCCAACCTATATTAAATCCTGCTTGCACCCACGATTTTAATGCAGCCCAACGGCCTAACTTAATGTCTGTATCCGTGATTTCTTCTGCTTTTATTTTACCTTTCATCCTCTTTATCCTTATCTTGCATTTCTGAGGATTTCAATAGGCGCCGCATTGATGACCCGCCTAAAACCCAACAATCCTAATGAAACCAATAAAGTCACACTGCCCCCAAAGCCGATTAAAATCCATTTCCAACCGATATTATAAGTTATATTAAAATAATCATATGCAATATCATGCATGACCATTTGTGCTAAAACCCCAGAAACCACGCCACATACGCCCCCTAGAATCATATACTCTATTATAATAATCTTCTTCAGAAATTCACGAGAGGCACCCAAACATTTTAATAGTGCGCTTTCATGGACTCGCGCCTTTAATGTTGCTCGCATCATAATCGCCATAAGCAACATCCCGCTTAATAATATCAAGCTCAATATAATCTCTAAAATACTAGAAACTTTAAAAATCCAAGTGCTGACTTGTTGCAAAATAGCCTCTAAATCAACAATACTGATTTGTGGAAATTGCTGATGCAATGCGCCAATTTTATGCCTCATCTCCAAAGGCAAATAAAAGCTGCCCATGAGCGTATGCGGAAATTTATCTAAAACACCGACAGGGAAAATAATATAAAAATTCGGCCTGAAGGATTGCCAAGAAAGTGTTCTAAGCTGCACAACCTTAACACTAATGGCTTTATCTTGTATCTGGAATGTTAAAATATCGCCCAAAGATATCCCATGCCTTTGCGCAAACTTTACTTCAACAGAAACAGACAATTCTCCTGATTGTACCTTTTGCCAATCTGCCCCACCTACCGGTTTATTATCTTCTGGTAACGTCTGCATCCAGGTCAAATTGATAGGACGACGCAAGCCTAAATGAGCCGTTGGGTCGCGTTGTCCTGCCCCCCACGTACTCACAGGCTTATTATTCATATGGGAATAACGTGCTCTCACAACTGGATAAAAATCTATCCCCGAGAGTTGATTTGCTTGAAACCAATGCGTCAATTCGTCTATTTCGTGAGCTTGAACATTGACCAAAAAATAATTGGGGGTTTCTTTAGGCAACTGCGCACGCCATGCACTTAAAATATCCCACTGTATAATCGCGCTAAAAATCAATATAGAGAATATCAATATATAGACCGTACATTGCATAATACCTTGCCAGCGATGCTTTAATAAGGTATTTAACGCAAACCGAACTGAATGGGAACCCATTTTCTGACATACTTTGAACATCCCCCAAACCAAAAATGACACACAAAATCCTAACACCGCAACAATGGTAAATAAGGCTAATAATCTGAGAGGCACAACAAATTCTTCTGTATAAAAGCAAACCATACCCACCATCAAAATCAATGCAAGAAAATACATAAAATGATAACGAGATTTAAAAACTTGATCCATACTTGCTTTTGAGCGCAACATTATCTGTATGGGAATATGTTTTAATGACAAAATAGCAGGCGTTGAACAAAAAACAGCCATAACCAAAACCATAGAAAGTGTAAAACATAAACTTGAGCCATACCATTGTATGCTGGAAATACCAAAGGGATGTAGAAAACTAAAAATCAAACTTAATAATAAATATCCAAGCAATACCCCCACAGTGATAATCACTGAAAACAACAAACTCAGTGCAATCCCATAGGTACTTATAATCACTTGATGGCTGGCGCCCAATGTTCGCAATATTGCCACAATAGGCAATTGCCTTTTTGCATACTCAGAGACACTCACACCAATCACGATGCTCGCCAACAAGCTTTGTATGATAATAATAATCGATAAATATCGCTCAATTATTTTAAATGGCTTAGCAATACTTTGCCGACCTGTTTCTTTCGTCGTTATTTTAAACGTACCACTTCTAAGGTCTGGCGTAGACAAAAATTCATGAATATTTTGATTATCCCCTTTTAAGATTAATCTATAATTGACCCGACTACCCGGATGGATCACATCGAGCTTATAGACATCTTTCATGTGCATATAAATAATAGGTGAAAAGCTGCTCGTGTTGGATAACATAAAAGGGAAGGTGATTAGTTTCGCAGCAACTGTTAATGGGTAGTCTGCAATTTGTATGGTATCATTCACAGATATATTGAGATGGTTAAATAAATTTTCCGTTGCCCAAACCTTCCCTTCTATCGGCAGTTCATTTGTACTGAACACCCCATCATTTTTATTAATTTCTAATTTGCCTATTAACGGAAAGCTCGAATCAAAAGCCTCTACCTGAATCAATAAAAACTGTTCTTGTCCACTCGCCATCGTAAAGAAACCTATATTTTGGGTATAGGTTAAGTCATAATTTTGGGCTTGCTCAATCACTTCGCTTGGAATAGGGGATGACGATTCTAAAATAAGCGCGCCACCCAATAGACTTTGAGCATTGTCACTTAAATGTGATGCGACATTTTTCAAGCCCAATGTTATCATTAATAAGAATACAGTACTCAAACCCAAAACCAGCATCACAATTTTAAGCTCGAGCGTTTTGACTTCTCTTTGTAAGGTTCGCCAAATAAATTGTTTTGATATCATAAGATTTTATCTGACTGTTTTGTCAGCTGTCCATTTTGCAAATCGTACAAACTATCGCATTTATTGGCGAGCACAACGTCATGAGTGATAAATATTAATGTTGTGCCATACTGCTGATTCAAATTAAATAATTGTTGCATAATTAATTGACTAGTATGCTCATCCAAGCTGCCAGTGGGTTCATCCGCAAATAAAATAGTCGGCTGCATCACATAAGCACGAGCCAAAGCAACTCTTTGCTGCTCGCCTCCAGATAGTTGGGCGGGGTAATGATCGATTCGCTGTGAAAGTCCCAATTGTTCTAATAATATTTTTGCGGGTTCTTGAGTCACCCTTTTTCCACTCAGCTCTAAAGGCAACATAATATTCTCTAGCGCAGTCAAGTGTGGTAGCAGCTCAAAGTTCTGGAACACAAATCCGATATGCGCCAACCGGAAAATAGCTCTTTGATTTTCATCCATAGACGAGATAATCTCACCGTGAACAATAAGCTCTCCATCTGAAGGCAAATCTAACCCAGCCAATATGCTCAATAACGTGGTCTTGCCGGAACCAGATGAACCCAAAATAGCCACACTTTCAGACTGATTGACGCTCAAGTCTACTGAGTTTAATATGGGTAGCACCCCTTTGGGTGTTTGAATAGATTTTGCTAAGCCTTTGGCTTGAAGGATTGTCATGCCAGTTTCCATATTATGCCAGAGTATATTTTTTTACTTTACCCGAAATTGGACTGTGTGCCTATTTGCTCTGATTTTTAGTGCATGTTCAAATGCTAACTCAAATACTATTATCGTACTGGGTGACAGCTTAAGTGCGGCTTATTATATGCCTGTTGAAAAAGGCTGGGTTAACTTGCTATCTGACACGCTAAAAGCAGAATACCCTAGCTGGAAAGTGATCAACAGTAGCATTACAGGCGATACGACAGCGAGTGGTCTACAGCGATTGCCCCAACTATTAAAAGAGTATCAGCCGCAAATTGTTATTTTGGAATTAGGTGGCAATGACGGATTGCGCGGATATCCACTATTAAGCATTAAACATAACCTAGATAAGTTGATTACCCTATCTCTTAAAAACCAATCCAAAGTCTTATTACTCGGTATACAGTTGCCCCGCAATTATGGCAAAAAATATACTTTCGGATTCAAAACACTCTATTCTGAGCTGCATGCCCAACACTCTATTTCATTTGTGCCATTTATCCAAGAGCATATTTTTCTGGAGACTAAGTTGATAATGTCTGATGGCATTCATCCCACGGCAGAGGCTCAGCCATTATTATTAGACACCGTATTACCTTATATAGAAGAGCTCATATCTAAACATTAATATTTCATTCTCTAGTGCCATTCATCCACCCATTTATCAATAAAAAACAACCGTTTATCTACTAAACCTCCCACTAATACCCCTCGTCCCGTTTTGTTTGACAACTAAATGCCTGATCCGTAGTATTGCTCCTAACTATTGCATTTTTGACATTTGAACTTTGAGGTATAAATAAAATGAGCGTGCTACTAAAAAAATTAGAAGGTTTGGGCTTGGTAAAAAAAGCAGAAACTCTGAGGGAATTTGCTGGGAACATGAAAATCGCAGCTCAACAGTTATTTTCTAAAAATAACCCCGCTGACACAGATACAGAGACTAACTGGGGTGAAAAGGCTGGTTTAGCAGAACTGAATGACATTGCCATGCTAGACATGCCAGATGTGACAAAAGGCGAACAGCTCCACATGCAAAACCCTAAAGGTGTTGTACTATCTGAAGGTGGGCATGACTTTTTCAATATCCTTCACGCAGCCCTTAATAAAATAGACTCTACCGCAACAAACCTTAAAGTAGGTGAAACCATACTTGTTACTGATTATGGCGTAATAGGCTCTATAGAAGATGAAAGCGCAAGACTTAAAAAACATATTGTTCAAAATGAAGAAGCCAGTACACAAGTAGATACCCGCATTGATTTAGTCGTAGAAAAAGCGCCTTTGATAGCACAAGAGCTGGAATTAGAAATTGATGATGCTTCTGACGAAAATGACCTTAGTGGTGATGACTTAGGTGATGACTTAGGTGATGACTTAGGTGATGACTTATTTGGCGGCCTTTTTGATGATGATGCTGAAGCTGAAGCTGAAGCTGAAGCTGAACAAGCTAGAATCTTAGAAGAACAAGCGGAAAACGCTAGAATTGCTGAAGCACAAAGAGCCTTAGAAGAACAGCAAGCTGAAAATGTTAGAATTGCTGAAGCACAAAGAGCCTTAGAAGAACAGCAAGCTGAAAATGTTAGAATTGCTGAAGCACAAAGAGTTGAAGCTGAAGAAGCTAGAGCTGAAGAGCAAAAAATTGAGGCTAAAGAAGCCAGAATTGAAGCTCTAGAAAATGAAAGCGCTCAAGCTGAAACTCAAAAAATTGAGGCTGATGAAGCCAGAATTGTAGCCCAAGGAAACGTAGAAAAACTAACTACAGAATTTAAAGCAGCAGATATTGAGTTTAAAGCAGCTCAACTTGAACATGACGTTGAAAAAACTAATGCCTTAGAAGCACAGGTTGAAAATATCAACCTTCGACTTATAGATGCAAATCCTGTATTAGAACAAGCTAATAAAGATTTTCTTAGGGCTGAAAATACTTTGACTGAGGCTAATGCGGCTAAACTAGAAGCCGAGGAAGATACCATTCCTATGGCCGACGTGCTCGATAACTCAAGTGGCGATGGCTTATTCAACTTTGGTGAAGCTATAGATGGGCTTGAAGATTTTATTGACAATGACTCAGGAGGAGGCTTAGCAGACTCCCAACAACATCATCAACAACACCAATCTGTAGATATGCATGAGGGTGACGGAACTGCTGAAGTATTCGGATAGATAAGACAAATTTCCCCTAACCCAAGGATGGGACCCGGCAATCTCCCCGGATTGCCTTCAGCCTACTCCTATTGGAGTGGGCTTTTTTTTGTTTAAAATCAATCGCAATAGTCCATGCATACTTATATATTTGGGCTTTAATATTCTTAAGCTCTGATAAATCCTAATTAAGCCTGACAAACGGCACAGTTTGCTTGACAACTAACATGTACTTCTATAGTATTCTTCCTAACTAATGAGTTTACTAATTTTTCCCTTTAATTTTAAGGTCTTGAGGTACAAGCAGTATGAGTACACAACTGAAAAAACTAAGCATCTTTAACAGCAATACTGAGTCTCAGATAGCACAAGTGACTCAATTGCCATTTGATATAAAAACCCCTAGCCACACAACGAATGCCTCTAAAATTAGTTTTGGCACTCATAATGACGGTTATACGGAAGGTTGCAGCATAACCCTAAAACCCTCTAGCGAGGCTATTTCAGTAAATGATATCTTACAACCCCCCAAAGGCATGAAATTAGATTTTACCGGCAAACAACTCGCGGATAGCTATCATTCAACATTAAATGAATTTATTAAAGTAAGAAAAGCAGACTATAACGCAGCCACTAAAGTAGAGCCTGTCAAAGAAGCTTTTGAAGCCCAGGCCGCAACGCTAGCGAAAAATCTTATCATCGCGCAACTGGCAACCAACAACAGCTCAGATGACACTCAAAATATAGATATCAGTAGTATCGAACAAGCCGCGATCGTATTGCTAACACCTGCAATAGCACATATCTTATTCCCTAATGAGGATATGACGTATGCCAAAATGTGGGTCACAAAGGAATTAGCCCAAGGTACATTTGATGTGGCAAAATGGAGCCTTAAATGGGGTTTTGAGCAGGTGCGTGATTATCTCAAGCCTACTGACACCGAGTCAGATTATAGTATAGATTATACCGATCACAATCCTATGGACAAGCTAAATACACTATTAGACATCGCACGAGAGCAATCTGGAGCAAAATGGAAAATAGTCGAAATAGAAACGCTGAAAACTATCGAGGCATTTAAAGCGCTTGAATCGGTAACGATTGAATTTGACGACGCTCGCGAAACACTCAATACGTTTGTTCAACAAAATTTCATACCAGCTGAAAAAGCATATTATGAACATATTCAGCACTTAAAAGCACTGGCTGAGCTCACACAAGAGACCGATGAGATACAACTTAGTGATGTTATACACATTGAGGATCGCTTACTGAACTTAAGTGAAAACCAAAGCAAAAGCGCAGACTCTGCAGAAGCAGATGCCACGTTACATTCTTCTAGTCCAGAATTATTAGCGCCCCATCAGCCAGCTGTTGAATTAGGTGTCGTACACGAGTCGCTTGATTTTAGTATGTAAAAGTCAGCTTCCCTGTATATATGCATTTAGCCCATTTGATTAAATGGGCTTTTTTTGACTTGTTGTTGTGGTCTTTCATTCACAACATGAAAAGGCACTCGATAATGCTTATTTTGCGTATCAATATTTAACACAGCCTGCCAAATCATTTCCTCTTGCACACACGTCGGCAAAATAGTTTGCACTGTATAAATACCATTTTTCCTAGGCTGTAATGTATAGGTGAACTCACCCATATTCATTTCTTTGCCTTTGAAATTGATTTGCATTTTTTCAACAGGAATATTTTGTGTTTTGACTTCCAGAACTATAGACGTTAATACTGGCATATTGGTGGGCTTAATTTGTAAGGTGATAATTTCCCCAGACGCCAGCTCCGAAACACAGGCACCTTGTCTTAAATCACAATGTCCCATCGGCACTTCAATGCGCTCTATACGTTGCCATCTAAAATACAAAAATGTCACGGATAAAATCGCGGTTAAGAAAAATAACCAATAGCCTATTTTCAGCATATTGTTAAAAATACTTTGATACATTACTTTATGTTGAACCTTTTAATACTGCTAAGGTGTCCCTACTGTCTAATAACCTGTACCCCTCCACTCTCATAACAACAAGAGCAGAAGGTATACTTACATTGCTTATTTTACGTTAGGCTCTAAATCACCACCCAAATAACGCTCCGCCATATGCTCTAACATAATAGGTTTGATTTTATCTGCTTGACCACTGGCACCAAAAGCATCATAACGTGCAATACAGATTTCTTTCATTGACTGGGTTGCTTGGCTCAAGTATTTCCTTGGATCAAACTCTGTTTGATTTTGAGCAAAGAAACGTCTTAATGTACCCGTCACTGCCAAACGTAAGTCTGTGTCAATATTGATTTTACGCACCCCATGCTTAATGCCCTCTTGAATTTCTGCCACTGGTACGCCATAGGTCTCACCTAAATCACCACCAAATTCATTGATGGTTTTTAACCATTCTTGTGGAACAGAAGAAGAACCGTGCATTACCAAGTGAGTATCAGG
>CAZWHY010000026.1:40546-47909 GCA_964633725.1 Uncultured Candidatus Berkiella sp. | reverse complement strand
TTGACTATGGTGCAGATGGCGCAGGCACTGTTAGCTCTGCTTATACGCTTTCGCTCAACTCTGCTGACCCAACCGGCTTAATCGATGTCGCCACGGGCGAAGATATTGTTTTAGTGATGAATGCAGGCGTAGTCGAAGGCCGCTCAGATGTGACTAACGAACTGGTCTTTACCTTATCTGCTAATAATTTAGGCATTGTCACGCTCGATCAAATCAGAGCCTTACAACATCCTGATAGTAACAACCCTGATGATCCTGTCTCATTAGATTCTGATTTAATTAAATTAACTCGTACGGATACGATTACCGATAAAGATGGCGATAGTGCAACCGATAGCGCAGCGCTTAATCTAGGCACGAATTTAGTCTTTAAAGATGATGGCCCTAGCATTGATGTTTCAAAAATTTCTGATGCAGATATTATGATGGTTGATGAAACGAATCTTAATATCAACGACAGCGCTAATTTTGCCGATAATTTCAATTCAATGCTTGATTATGGCGCAGATGGCGCGGGCTCTGTTAGCTCTGCTTATGCACTTTCGCTGAACGCTGCTGACCCAACCGGCTTAATCGATGTCGCCACGGGCGAAGATATTGTTTTAGTGATGAATGCAGGCGTAGTCGAAGGCCGCTCAGATGTGACTAACGAACTGGTCTTTACCTTATCTGCTAATAATTTAGGCATTGTCACGCTCGATCAAATCAGAGCCTTACAACATCCTGATAGTAACAACCCTGATGATGCGGTTTCGCTAGCCTCTGATTTAATACAGCTCACTCGTACTGATACCATTACGGATAAAGATGGCGATAGTGCAACCGATAGCGCAGCGCTTAATCTAGGCACCAATTTAACCTTTAAAGATGATGGTCCTAGTATTGATGTGAACGTGACCGGCGTGGGTGATGATATGCTTGTCGTTGATGAAACCGATTTACATATCGATGCCAGTAATGATTTTTCAGACAACTTTAACGTTAATAGCAGTTTTGGCGCAGATGGCGCAGGTACAACCAGCAGTCAATATGACCTATCTATATTAGGACAGAACCCTGATAGCGGCATAGATGATACACTTACCGGAGAGAATGTTTTATTATCGCTTAATAATGGTGTCGTAGAAGGTCGAACGGCCAACAGTAATCTCTTAGTCTTTACGATAGATGTCAATGCCAATGGCGTGGTCTCACTAGATCAAATAAGAGCTGTGGTTCACGATAACCCACTTGATCATGACGAATCTAGCACGCCCGCCACACTATCTGCGGCAAACCTTATTCAATTAACTCGCACAGATACCATTACAGATAAAGATGGTGATACAGCAACAGACTCAGATACACTAGATATCGGTCAAACATTCAAATTTGAGGATGATGGCCCAATCGTTCATGATGGCTGCGAATATATCATCGAAAGTACCAAAAGCCCACACAATTTCATTTTTGTAATTGATACCTCTGGTAGTATGGGCGACAACATTCAAGGCGAAAACTTTAATCGCCTAGATAAGATACAAGAAGCTTTAACCCAAAATGACGGGGTATTTGATTCTATCAAAGACAATACCTCTACTTTTGTGATTACCATTATTGAGTTTAATTCCGATGCGGGCACCCCAATGGAATTTGACAATATTCAAGATGCCAAAGATTATGTTAATAGCTTAGATGCTGGCGGTGTGACCAATTATAAAGATGCCGTGGCAACCGCTATTGCTGAAATTGAGGCCGATGCGCTTGACCCTGCTTTAGATGACTATGTTGATGTTATCTACTATATGTCAGATGGTGAACCTTTCCCATCTTCTAATGAGCTCTCACCAGCCGAAGTGCAAGCTTGGCAAGAAGCCTTAGATGACAATGATGTCAATGCGATTGTGGTGGATATTGCCTCAAGCGGTGCATTAGATGAATTAGAAGAACTTGCGAATCCAACTGATAATCCTCTAGTTTTACAAATCGATGCAGATTTGAGCAATGTAGATGATGTCTTGGCATTTGATTTTCAACTGAATTCTTTTGATGGCAATATTCAAGACAATGTCGATATTGGTAATGATGAAGGCTTTATGATGGTCTCTGTGACCTTTGAGTTTAACTCTAACCAAGAGGCTCAGGATTACTTAACTGAGCATGCCGGATTATCAGGTGCCGTCCAAGCGGGTAGCAATGTCGTTATTTCCGATTTTAATCAAGAAATACCTACACCCTTAGGCGGTATTCTTGAAATGAATATGGATGGGACTTATACCTACACGGCCCCATTTGATGTGGAAAATAACTTAGGCCCTGTGCATGATGATTTCTTATTTACGGTAAAAGACGGTGATGGCGATTTGGCCACTGGTTTACAAGAAATCAAAGTGAAAGATGCAGATGATAATGTTCGTATCACTGACTTAACACCAAAACTACAAGGGGGCGATGCGGTTGTTGATGAAGAACACTTAGCAGATGGCACCAACCCAGATGCAGCGCAAACAACCGTTCAAGGCACATTTACCATTTTTGCACCAGATGGTGTGGATGATGTCACAGTCGGTGGGCAACCCGTTATTACAAATGGTGTGTTTGCTGCAATTAGTTTCACCACGCCACTTGATAATACACTCTCTATTACCGCATTTAATAGTAGCACGGGCGAAATTACTTACGAATATACTTTACATGACAATGAAGTTCATCCAAATGCAAATGGTGAAAATAATATCTTTGAGGACTTTATTGTAACCTTAAAAGATACAGATGACGATACCGCTCAAGATTTATTATCCATTAGAATTATTGATGACATCCCTAATATCGATATACAAAGTGATGTGGGTGGCGATATGCTCGTCGTTGATGAAACTGATTTACACATCGACGCTAGTAATGATTTTTCAGATAACTTTAATGCCAATAGTGAATTTGGTGCAGATGGTCCAGGGTCATTGAACAGTGAATATGATTTGTCTGTTTTAGCACAAAATGTTGATAGTGGCATAGAAGATACCTTAACCGGCGAAAATGTTTTATTATCGCTTAATAATGGTGTCGTAGAAGGCAGAACGGCCAATAGCGATGAATTAGTCTTTACCGTGGAAGTGGATACTAACGGGGTTGTGACTTTAGATCAAATAAGATCTGTAGTTCATGATAATCCACTGGATCATGATGAGTCGACTTCGCCTGTCATGTTATCGGCTGCTAACCTTATCCAATTAACCCGCACAGATACCATTGAAGATAGCGATGGTGATGTCGCGACGGATGCAGAAACGCTGAGTATTGGCCAAACTTTAAAATTTGAAGATGATGGACCTATCGTTCACGATGGCTGTGAATATATTATCGAAAGCACCAAAAGCCCACACAATTTCATTTTTGTGATTGATACCTCTGGCAGCATGGGTGATAAAATTCAAGGTGAAAACTTTAATCGCCTAGATAAAATACAAGAAGCTTTAACACAAGATGACGGGGTATTTGATTCTATCAAAGACAATACCTCTACTTTTGTGATTACCATTATTGAGTTTAATTCCGATGCGGGCACCCCAATGGAATTTGACAATATTCAAGATGCCAAAGATTATGTTAATAGCTTAGATGCTGGCGGTGTGACCAATTATAAAGATGCCGTGGCAACCGCTATTGCTGAAATTGAGGCCGATGCGCTTGACCCTGCTTTAGATGACTATGTTGATGTTATCTACTATATGTCAGATGGTGAACCTTTCCCATCTTCTAATGAGCTCTCACCAGCCGAAGTGCAAGCTTGGCAAGAAGCCTTAGATGACAATGATGTCAATGCGATTGTGGTGGATATTGCCTCAAGCGGTGCATTAGATGAATTAGAAGAACTTGCGAATCCAACTGATAATCCTCTAGTTTTACAAATCGATGCAGATTTGAGCAATGTAGATGATGTCTTGGCATTTGATTTTCAACTGAATTCTTTTGATGGCAATATTCAAGACAATGTCGATATTGGTAATGATGAAGGCTTTATGATGGTCTCTGTGACCTTTGAGTTTAACTCTAACCAAGAGGCTCAGGATTACTTAACTGAGCATGCCGGATTATCAGGTGCCGTCCAAGCGGGTAGCAATGTCGTTATTTCCGATTTCAACCAAGAAATCCCAACCCCTCTAGGCGGTATTCTTGAAATGAATATGGATGGGACTTATACCTATACCGCACCATTTAATGTAGACAATAATTCAGGACCTGTGCATGATGATTTCTTATTTACGGTAAAAGACGGTGATGGCGATTTAGCCTCTGGTTTGCAAGAAATCAAAGTGAAAGACGCAGATGATAATGTTTTAATCACAGATCTAACACCCAAACTACAAGGGGGCGACGCGGTTGTTGATGAAGAACATTTAGCAGATGGCACCAACCCAGATGCAGCGCAAACAACCGTTCAAGGTACATTCAAAGTATTTGCACCCGATGGCGTAGATGATGTCACAGTCGGTGGACAACCTGTTATTACAAATGGCGTGTTTACTGCGATTAGTTTCACCACGCCGCTTGATAATACACTCTCTATTACCGCATTTAATAGTAGTACAGGTGAAATCACTTACGAATATACTTTACATGATAACGAAACACATCCAGATGCGAACGGCGAAAATGATATTTTCGAAGATTTTGATGTTACTTTAACCGATGTGGACGGAGACAGTGCTCAAGATTTGTTATCTATCAGGGTGATTGATGATGTACCCACGGCTGTAGATGATGGTACTCGCACACTAGAAGAAGGTGGTAACATCATAACAGGCAATGTATTAGCGAATGATATCTCGGGTGCTGATACGCCTATTAAAGTTGTTCAATTTTTCTATAATGGCGGCATGGCAAATGTTCCGGATGGTGGTTCAACAACGGTTACAACCGATATTGGCGGCGCACTACAAGTCTTTAGTAATGGGGATTGGGAATATACATCACCACAATCTGCTAATAACAATGGTACTGTATCAGATGGCTTTACTTATGTTATCAATGATAATGATAAAGATGCCTCTTCTGCCACACAAATCATCCAAATTACAGATGATTCCATACCCAACCCAGAAGATGATGGCGTAGATCCAAACGGTGAGATGTTCCGTGTATTTGAAAGTGGGTTACCTATGGGCAGTGATCACGATCCAGATAATCCTGCACCCAACAATCCAGCTCAACCGACCATGGTAGAAGGCAATATATTAACCAACGATGATTTTGGCACCGATCCCATTAACAACCCACCAATCATTGAAGTAAAATTTGAGAATGACACTTACGATGAAAACAGTCCTGAATGGAATAATAATACAGGTTTGCTCACCATCCAAACGAGCATTGGTACATTAACACTACAAACAAATGGTAATAATGCTGGTGACTTCAAGTATACCTTAAATCAAGAAACAACCCATGAGGATGGACAAGGAAACAATATTGAACAAGAGGTATTCAACTACACCATATCTGATGCAGATGGCAGCACGGGCAGTGCCAACTTACTCATAAAAGTTGTGGATGACGTGCCCACCGCTATTAATGATTGCATTGAAGTCATGGTACCTCCTTTACCTTCTTATAATCTAACATTTACCATTGATATTTCTGGCAGCATGGGTCAAGAGATATCTGGCACAGGTGGAAAATCAAGGTTGGATTTAGTCAAGGAGGCGCTTACCAATCAAAATGCTTTGCTAGATAGCTATGATGAAGCAAGCACAGCACTTCGAATTAGCATTATTACCTTCTCAGGGAATAGAAATGGAGATGATAGCGATGATGCTTGGATATCTCTAGAATTTGATAATGTCCAAGATGCCAAAGACTATATTAATAACTTACAAAGTGAGCAATGGACAAATTATAGAGCGGCCTTGCAAGAAACCAGTGCTGATATCATAAGTGATGCTGCTGATAGCTCTCTAGATGGCTTTGTTAACAAAGTATACTGGTTATCTGATGGTACACCACAGCCCACGAGTAATGAATTAACAAACCAGGAAGAAGCTGCATGGCAAAATCTAATCGACCAAAATGATATAGACGCTATCATCTTAAATATTGCACCTAGCGGTAATCAATCTGATGTAAATGAGCATTTAGAGCCATTAGCAAATCCATCTGATACGCCTCTTGTTATTGAAGTTGAGTCAGACTTATCTAATCTGGAAGACATATTATTAGATACTATTAATCCAATTGAGGTAAATGGCAACTTAGTTGACAATGATGTCTCTGGTGCTGATAAGCCGATTAATGTTATCAACATTCAATTTGAGCTAGATAATAACCAAGCCGCCGAAGATTATTTAAACAATCATCCAGAGCTAACGGGTGCAACACGCAATGGTAGTGTTGTGACAGTCCCAATTCCGAACGATACAATCGATACGCCATTAGGTGCTTCTTTGACCGTAAATGCCGATGGTAGCTACAGCTATGATTTAATGGGTGCACAAAGTAATGGCCTTGATGATTTCTTATACACAATAGAAGATGCAGATGGCGACCAATCTACCGCTGAGTTTGCATTTAAAATCACATTAGAACCTACAACAATTGATATTCTTGCTGATATTGATAATGGTATTGTTTATGAAAGTGGCTTACCGACTGGCTCAGATCCAGGCAACCACCCTACGATGACCTCTGGAAATATTTTGGGTAATGATAGTATTGCGGATGGTGTGAATATTACAGACGTGTCCATTGCAGGATTCCTAACAGTCAAAAATGGGGATGTTTGGACCATACAAACAAATGATGGCATACTTGTTATCAATGTAGAAGATAGCGTAAATGCCAACAAAGGTGACTTCAAGTACACATTATTGACCAATGCCGATCATGATATGCCGGTACACGATGATGTCATCAAAGAAATATTTAATTATACGTTAGAGCTTATATCTGACCCGAGTAAAACAGCGTCCTCTACATTAAATATCGAAATTGTAGATGACCAACCACAAGCGATTCTAGATGCAATTACTTTTGACTACTCAGATCCAAGCCAACCTGTATTCTTATCCGGCAATGTGATGTCAAATGATGTATTAGGAGCAGACAACGATTCCAATGATCCTAATACCCCAGTGAAAGTAGATAGCTTTAAATATGTTAATGAAAATGGCGATCTCGTTAATGGCGTATTTGGTGCATTATTAACAACCGAATCTGGCGCAACCTTCCAGCTTGAAATGGATGGCAGCTATATATATCAATTAGATCCAAATCCAAACGACAATGACTCGCACTCCCACGACCATGATACTCATGATCATGACTCTGATTCCGACTCTAAATCAGGTGATAAAGACTCTGATTCTGGCTCTAAATCAGGAGACAAAGA
>CAZWHY010000026.1:0-40446 GCA_964633725.1 Uncultured Candidatus Berkiella sp. | reverse complement strand
CTGATTCTGGCTCTAAATCAGGAGACAAAGACTCTGACTCCGGCTCTAAATCAGGCGATAAAGACTCTGACTCTAGCTCTAAATCAGGTGATAAAGACTCAGACTCCGACTCTAAATCAGGAGACAAAGATTCTGATTCTGGCTCAGGCGATTCTGGTTCACATGATCACAATTCAGGTTCTGGCGATTCAGGCTCCAGCTCAGCTGAAGATATATTCGACTTAATAGAGTACACAATTATCGATAGTGATGGCGATAAATCAACTAATAACCTGACATTCAAATCAGACCCAACAGGACAAAATCTCAACCTTATATTGGTATCTGTCCTGTCTGCGTCAGCCGCTACAGTCAAAGCAAATAATGATGAGACCTGGGTTGAAATTAATAGTGATGTACAAGGCAGCTTGTTAACCAATGACTTAGCGGGTCAACAAGGTGCACAAATAGCTGAAATCAGTGTCGAAACAAACGATGCCGATGCTTATATCTCCCAATTAAATGGTGTAGACGCCACGGCCGATCTAAATGGAACAACCGTTCATATCCGTCTACCAGATAGTGGAGAAGATGTTGAAATCAATACACCACTAGGCGCCACATTAAGTGTGAATAGCGCCGGTGATTATAATTATGACATAGGTGATTTGTCTGCAAATGAAAGTGAATCATTTGGATATACCTTACAAGATGCTGCTACAGGACAAGTATCATCTGCCGAAATGACCATCAATGTTGTTGCAGAGCCAAATTCATTATTAACCCTTATGGGAACGAATGGTGCCGATGTGCTTACAACAGCGAATAAAAATGTTAATACAATTGTGATGCAAGGTGGAGAGGGTATTGATGAGTTTGTGATTGACCTCAGTAAAAATGATGCACCCGAAACAGTCTTTGTTAAAGATTTAGGAATACATGGTGCCAACAAACTGACCTTTATTAATGTAGATGATGAAGATCAAGATGGTGAATCAACCTTTGCAGATGCAGTTGAAAGCTTCTCACAAGATGGTGAAAATGGCAACGTAGAGGTCACACTGCAAAATGATACAACATTGATATTTGAAAACATTGGCACAGTCCAAGGCAATGATGTACAAGCGTTACAAGCTCACTTAGAAAGTATTGCCGCTGAAGTCAATATTCATCAATAAGACTTATGAAGCCACGGATGGCTTTTCTGCTTGCAGCTGTTTGTCAAAATACTGAATAAGTTCGTTCACATATTGTTTGAAATTTTCGTCTTTGACATAACTTTTAAGTAACTGACTCCAATCGTTGACTGTTTCCGCGTCCAGCATTAAGATACCTTTGTCAAACATACTAATTTGGCTCAGTAATGTGCTGGGCAAAGCGTTAAAATAAAATGTTAAGCCCAAATGCCATTTGGTAATTGTTGCCGAGTTTAGTTCGAAATTTTCTTCTGCCTCACAAGGGTTGATCAAATATTTTTTAATGGAAAACCAATTGCTTTCATCAAATATCGCTTGATCTTCTGCTAATTTTATAAAGATACTTTTATGTTTTTTAGGCAATTGATTAAATTGTTTTTGAATTTTATGATGCTTTAAAAAATGAAAGCGTATATTGTCTACGTAGCTGTGAAACTGCATGCCCTGCTCAAACGGTGTTTTGGTTTTTGATATCTTAGCCAAAGATATTTTTTTAATATGGGTGTGGTTGCGTGGAATTTTCCCGATGTATCTTATATCTGGAAATAAAGTGCCCAATATAAATTCTCGTTTGGCGGCTTCTTCATATTCAGGTGCAAAGTGTTCCAGCCATTTAAGTCCCAAATAAGCATGCATGATTGGCCCCGCTGCTAACAGGGGCATGGTGATAAAGCCAGACATTAACGTCAAGCATAATAAAATCATATGTTGTGAGCAGCTAATATGCTTGTGACTCAATATAGTTATCCTACAAAGTATCTTTTTTTTATTATAGACATCCTTAAAAAGTTGAACAACACATAAGTTCAGAGCTAGGATTATAAACAGGAAATATGGAGTATATTAAGCTATGCCTACAGCTCGCTCAGAACAAATAAATTTAGATGCCACCCCTTACTATCACGTAATGAATCGCTGCGTACGCCGTAGCTGGCTCTGTGGTTACGATGAGTTAACTCAAACAGATTATTCACATCGAAAAAAATGGCTGATCAACCGATTAAAATATCTAGCAGATGTTTTTTCAATCAAAATTTGTGCGTTTGCCATCATGAGCAATCATTATCATGTTGTTTTGCATGTAGAAGAGCAAATCACGCAAGAATGGTCTGATGAAGAAGTCATCCTTCGCTGGTCGTCTATTTTCAAAAATAATGCAGAAGAAAATAAAAATAAAAAATATAAAATCATACAGTGGAGAGAAAGACTGGCGAGTATTAGCTGGTTTATGCGATGTTTGAACGAGAACATAGCGCGAAATGTAAATGAAGAAGATGATTGTACCGGTAGATTTTGGGAAGGCCGCTTTAAATCTCAAGCTTTATTAGATGACGGGGCTTTGTTAAGCGCAATGGTTTATGTGGATTTAAATCCGATTAGAGCTGGCGTAGCTCAAACACCTGAAACCTCTGAATTCACTTCTATTTATGAACGTATTCAATATTTAGATAAACAAGTAAAGCAGTCATCCAATAAAAATCCGGATACTTACCCCCAACCCCAATCATTAGTGCCATTTTCTAATGATATACATTCTAAAAAACATACTATTGATTTTAAACTATCTGATTATTTAGAGTTGGTGGATTATACCGGTCGCACAATTCGACAAGATAAACACGCAGGCTCGATTCCAAGTCACCTTGCCTCAATTCTCTCTAGATTGCAATTTGAACATGATAATTGGGTTTCATTTGTACAAACATTGGGTGAAAAATTTGCATCCGCTGTTGGCTCTGAAATAATGCTGCTTAATTTCTCTCCCAAAAAATGTGGCGGCTTAAAAGGCATTCGACAGGCTAAAAAATCTTACGTAAAACCCAAAGCAGCCTAAGCCAAGTTTTAATATATTAAAATATTGCATCAGCAAGGCTTTGTGACGCGCTATTTTTAAAATTCTACGTCAAAGTTTCAATTTCCTCTCTAAAATACTCAAAATATCCTCACTTATTAATTTTTGGATGTAAAAATTTGAAAATCTTCAAAATTAATTCTCTGAACTAAGAATTTAGGGTGTCTTTTTTTATTTAGTTGTAATTTAGGTGAGAAACCGGTACAACGGATGCTTCCTATTTGAAGTTATCTGTATCTGAAGGATTATTAGATTATTATGGTAAGAAATATGTTCAAAGCTATTTTCGGGCTACTTTTTGTTATATCAATAGCTAATTCTTCTGTTTGCCAAGCAGAAGAAGTCTCTGTAGGGACAGCTTATGGTTCAGAGAAAGTTGTCAGCATTTATATGGCACAGTGGTGTCCTCACTGCATCAAAGCCAAGGACTACTTAAATACTATAGGGGTTGAATATAATGTTTATGACATTGAAACACCTGAAGGACAAGATAAATATAACGCTTTAGATATGGCGCAAGGCGTTCCCATTATCACGGTCGGTCAACTACGCATGGATGGCTTCAGCGCCCAACAGCTAAACATGATGCTATGTGATTCTGGTGTCATCACAAATTGTAACAATAACACTTAAAAAACAACTTTAATGCAGTATTGTTTTTTACTTATTTTTGCACTCTCATGGGGAACAAACATATGGGCACAAATGCCCATACGCCCTCTCTTAACAGAAAAAAATGTAGCGCAAACCCTGCTCAAGATTTATCAAAGTGCCCCTAAGAGCTTTTTCTGTCAACATTTATTTAGCCAAAATGGCGAATTAGAACCCTTTTCAAATTCAGTACTAAACCCATCTGCAAAAATCACTTGGCATCTTGTTGTTTCTAAAAAATTGCTCTGTCAACACCGAGTTTGCTATCAAGAAAAAATATGCATTGATAAAAATTATCAACGATTCAAAGGTTTGCGTTGTTGCAAGCAATCCGACCCTTTGTATAACATCATGTTATATGATTTACACAACCGATTGCCTGTTACACCAAAACTGCAAAAAATACTGAGGAAAACTAAATTTGATACTGTACAAAATAGGTTTGATTGTGAGATGTTTTGTGGCATCTATTATGACAAAACACAAAAAATACTAGATGTGCCTGATGCAAGGAAAGGCGAAATCGCACGTATACATTTATATATGTCAGAAGCGTATAGCTTGCCGATGAGCCAGAGTGAAAAATTACTGTATACTCAGTGGCACAATGCGTTTCCACCATCGATGTGGGAACAAAAAAAGAATATTCAAATAGCGAAAATTCAGGGGAATCGCAATCCATTTGTTGGATAAAACTTATCCTTCCCGCAAAACCTGATATCGCCAACTATCATATGTATTATCCACATCATCTTTTAATTGAAATAATGTATGGCCATTAAAAATTCTATTTAACATCTCATCCAAAGCAGATTGACCTTGTGGTATGGGTCTTTTACGGTTGGGTAACAACCTATATAATTTTTTAAGCGCGTTGATATCTCCACAGCAAGCCCTGTCAGTTAAGTAATCGAAGTGCCTGTCTAGCTTTTTATAAGTGTGATAAGATATCTTGCCATATTGATCTGCCAAAAATTTTTCTAGTTGATGTTGAGAAGCTGCACCATTCATTTGAACAAGTAAATCCTGAGCATGCATTAATATCTTACTTTTGGCTTTTTGCTTTGCAAGCTCTTTTAGCTTTTTATTTAAACTTTTGGCACGGTTAACATTACGTCTCATATTGGCCGCATTGGCTTTTGAGACCATATTCAAAGCTAATAGAAATAGTCCCTTTGCCATTAGCCCCACAACAGCGCCTATTAATAGGCTCGCCCCAATCATTTCTATATGATGAAACGTAGTGCTATCTAAAATATGCGTAAATCGCATTAGACCCAATAAAATCCCCAGCCCTATCAAAGCACCTATCACTGTCTGCCCAGATAAATCATACAATAATGTACTAATGCCTCGGTTATAACTGGGTTGTTTTTTAATAGTCGTGCCCAATAACGCACCCAACATAAAGCCTATGGGTCTGAATAAGAAACGCCCCATATCTCTAGCGATGCTTTGTCCAATGGTTATCCCGGTGAATAGTTTAAATATAGTTTCTACTATCGGTACACAAAAAACATCACCAATAAATGGTAGCATTTTTAATATATCGTCATAGATAGCCTCTAACCCATTGGGAATAAAACCTACAAGGCCACTGCCCAGATCCTCAAAAACATGACTAATTGTTCGAGCACATGTTAGCACTTGATTGGCATACACGCTTTGCTCTTGTTGTTCTTGATGTTTTTTTTGTTTGCTCTGCTCTTGTGCTGACTCAGACATGCCATAATCCTTCAAATAAAAACAAATAAGCTAGATTAAAAACTCATTTGTCCCATTATAAATTTATCATCACAAATTTAATGATAAATTTTAAAACAATTAGTAATTAATATAGACTATACCAAAACACACACATTAAAAGTCTATATTATATGATCAAATGCGAAAATTTAACTTTTGACTACCCAAATATGCGGGCATTAGATAACGTTTCTTTGAATATCAAGCCACAAACCATTACAGCCTTAGTTGGACCCAATGGTGCGGGTAAATCTACCCTATTGCGTACTCTAGCCGCCTTAGATTCACCTGTTTCCGGTAGTTTTACCATAGATGGTATAGATGGACTAAAGCACCCCAGGAAAATCCATAAACTATGCAGCTTTCTTCCTGATTTTTATGGTTTGTATGATTCTTTGACGGTAAAGCAATGCTTAATGTTTACCGCTTTAAGTTATCATACAGATAAAAATAAAATTGAAGAATATATTAAACAAACTTCCGAACAGCTTCAAATAGCTCAACACTTAAACAAGCTAGCCAGTGAGCTATCGCGAGGATTACGGCAACGTTTAGCCATTGCTCAAGCAATTATTAGCCACCCTAAAATATTATTTCTAGATGAACCTGCATCGGGCTTAGATCCAGAGGCCAGAATGCATTTATCTGCGTTATTAAAACAGCTACAAGAGGCGGGGATGACGATTATTGTCTCCTCACATATTTTATCTGAGTTGGAAGATTATTCTACCCATATGTTAATCATAAAAAATGGCAAAATCACCAAGCACTGTGCATTAGCAGACGAGAGTAAAACGATGGCAGAAGTTTATCTAGATACCAATCAAGACAAAAATAAGTAACATTATGATATTGAACAATGCAGAACTCAGAAAAAACATTTGGTTAGACTTCTCAACACATAGAATGATCTTAACCCCCATCATAATAGGGCTTATTGTATATTTATCCCATTTAGCGGGCACAACCTCATTTGCAGCGACTGTGGCATATTATTTAGCTTGTTTTTTTATTTTCCTATGGGGCACAAAAAATGCATCTGAAGCGGTCATAGAAGAGGTGAATCAAAATACATGGGATTTTCAACGCCAATCTCCAATAACCCCAATTGAAATGAGCATTGGCAAGCTCTTGGGTAGCACCCTGTTTGCTTGGTATGGTGCTTTTGTTTGTCTCGCGCTATATCTTGGACTCTCTTTGCAAACCTCTAGTCCCAATGCCTCATTTTCAGATCTCTATGCCAACATATTCCAACATACGAATATACCATTGAGGCTCTTTGTCTTGATTTGTGGTGGACTATTGACGCAAACAATTGCATTGCTACTTAGCTTGCAAATTATCCCCTCTAGTAGACACAATAAAAATATTAAATCTTTTAGATATTTTTTACTGGCACTGATTATCGGTGGGCTATTGACCTTTAATATCTTTATTTTTATCAACTTAAATATTAATACTGTCAATTGGCATAATATAGAGATTAACCTTTTATATTTTGCTTTAAGCTCTCTCACATTATTTCTAGCCTGGGGACTGATTGGTCTATACCGCAGCTTTGCCAAGGAATTACAATATCCTAATACCCCTTGGGCGTGGCTTGTTTTTAATGTTTTTTGTTTGGTTTATTTTTCTGGCTTGGCCACACTTCAGAAGTTTGATGTCAGCGCTTTAAGTCATTTCAATAAAGTTGAGAGTTTACAATCTATCTATACAAGCGCACCGACCTATTTCGCCTTGCTCATTGCACTTATACTTACATACGTTGCCTCAATTATTGATAATCTCTCTATTTTGCAATATAAAAAATTATGGGCGGGATTAAAACAAAATCGTCCTATTGAAGCGCTCGCTTCTTTGCCTATGTGGGTGATATCTTTTGCTTTTGTACTTATTATGGGCTTTGTTTGCCTCACTAAGCCATTACCAACCTCTGAGCTTATGCCAAATTTCTCTTCTGCCATATTGATTATCACGACATGTTTGTTTGCATTAAGAGATATTTGCTTACTGCATTATTTTAATTTCAAGCAATCTTCCAGAATTTTGAGTACCTTTGTATTATATTTATTTATGCTATATATCATTATTCCTAGTGTGTTGAGCCTGATGCATATCTATTCAGCCTTACCAGCCTTTATTCCTAGCTACGGGCAAAATACACTACTGGCCTTAGGCTCATTGGGGATACAAATTATGGGGATTTTGTGGTTAGTCAAACATAAATTCAAACAAAGTCAGATATGAATATATTCAGAGGCTGAGCTCTCAGCCTCTGAAATATTTTTGTTATGCTCTACGGGTTCTAATGATTACCTTGCCAGATAATCCATTACCTGTTTGTACATCATGAGAAGTCGTTGGATGATTAGCATGTCCTCTTTGTACTGATCTATGACTTGCTTGAGGCGTATAACTTCTGCTATTAGTAATAATAACATTTTTGCCTATATGATTTGTTGTGGGTAAGGCTTCATGAGAGCTACCACTTCGATCTCTTAAAATAGGCGTTATTGTCCTTTTGATATTGGTTGCATTTTTCGGTATTTTTGTACCCATAGATGTAACCACTGGTTGTTGAAGTATTGTAGTAGTCTTCTTATTTTGCCTTGATACCCCATCTTTTGTTGTGATCACTCTTTGAATATTAGTCGCATTTCCTGGTATCTTCGTACCTGTTGCGGTTGTTTCAGGGTTCAAGAAACGCACTGTTTTACCAGCTGGCTTTGGCGCCGATTCATAAGGAACAACATAAGCAGATGTTAAAACCGAGTGGTCACGAAGAGCATTAACAGTGGTCCGAATATCAGGAACAGGTATTACAGTCGGTCTTCTCGTTCCTCTAAATATCCATCCTGCATTATTATTGTTATTAGCATGGGTAGATTGATGATTGAAAATATTATTCGGCATAATATTTGAAATCGCAGTCATGAATGATAAAGCAACTGCTGAAATAGCAGCCGTACTAGCAAACACAAAGATTGCGCTTGCCGCAGGTGGCGCAACAATTGTTGCTAACAAACCAATACCCAATGACAGAATTGAAATATTGTTCATTTGTTTTTTAGATAACATGAGTCTTTCCTTCTTTTTATATCGCTCTTTTAATTACATGCCAGCAAAGATTGGTGTGAATTCATATATCGGTGTTTTTTCTACATGATATGATGTGAAAAACCAACCTTTTTCTTCCCATGATGTTGTGTCGTACCCTGTGATAACTTGCTGCCATCCAATCAATTCATAACCCGGAATAGAAGCTGGCACGAATTCTTGGATCTCTTGGGCTACGCCACCAGATATTTGTGATAATTGAAGAGTCGTTAGTTGTTGCATAATAAAACCCCTTATGCGCTATGATGATTAAAATATATTTTTTGAGAAAATGTTGTTCTCCCAAAAAGATGAAGCATTGTAAATCATAGGCAGGAAACATGATAGGCAACCAACTACCGGCTATCATTTAGAAATAACCGTTTGTCTGTCAGTGCGCAGATAAGCGGTTATTTTGGAGCGACAGAAGGAGTCATTTAACTGAATTTTTCATACGTTAACAAATACATTGCATAATGCAGAGTATTCCAAAGATAGGGCTGCCTACCTTATAATAGATAGGTTTAATGTGAATACTACAATCAAATTCTATTCCTTGTGTCTTTCTTAGGACGCTCTGAATCAAGTCCATCCTTTTTTTGATCTAGGTCTACTTGGGGGGCAGGGACAGAGCCAGAACCAGAACCAGAACCCTTGCTCAACAAAAACGCAGGTCTTATTGAACTTCCCTCTACTTCCCCTTGCACTGCATTTTTTCCCTTTTTTTCTGCAGAAATTTTTGATTGAGGCTGGACAGAGCTAGAGCTAGAGTTCAACGCAGACTCTTCTTTTCTTGCGAGAACTTTTGACTCATTCATATCTATCAATTTTTCTAAAATTGCATCCGTAATTTTTTCATCGCTGCTTAAATTACTCATAATATAAACAAAAATGCTATATGTCTCAGTCTCACTCTCACTCTCAGCCTTTTGCCAAAACACAAATAAATATTCTATAAATTTATCTTGATCCGCGATAGGAATCATATCTAATATTTTCATATGACTTGTTTTTATAATTTCTTCTAGGGTATCCAACCTATTATTATTTAACAATAGAGTAAGAGGTGATTGCCCATCTTTATTCAACTTATTCAAATACAGTTTGGATAGTTTCTTATTCTCATATCCCATCAGTACCCTGCAAAAAGCCTCTGGACTACCATGCTTTGCTAAATAATGTAGCGCTGTATTTCCACTTTCATCACTTGCATCTCTAGACATACGATTAAAGCGCCTCAAAACGCCTTCTCCCTTATATGAGTCCATCACTGCAATGACGGCTTTATCATGCCTATTTTTTGCTGCTACCAATAATGCTGAGGAACAATTTTCAGGACCTACATTCTCCATAGCTACATCAGAAGCTTCTCGGATATACTTAATAATATCAGCATTGCCATTCTCGCAAGCTGTATAAAGCACTGTGCGTTCTTTATGTTTTTTCTCTAGCACTTCTTTTAATTCAGCAGAGTGATTTACTTCAACTTTTTCACATAGACTGACGAGTGTTTCCCCCATCGCTGGATAACGCGCTAAAATATTAATATTACTGTCAGCACCACTAGATGCTTTTAAATAATCCATACACATTTGAGGAGATGTTAAATTCTGTTTGATAATATTTTGGGCTAAATCAAAATATTTTTCTTCAAGCGCACTGTTAATTTGATTATGTATTTCTTTTAACCTTTGCTCTGAGTAATATTCAACAAAATCCTTAAACTTTGTTCTTTTATCAGGATCTTTTATCCCATTCAATAGTTCTTTATATAGTTCTTGACCTAGTTCTGAATTATTTTTAGATGCAAAAATCAAATCGGCGCTTGCCTTGCATGACGCTTGCAACAATTTATCTGAGACATCTGATTTCCAACCAAAAATATCCTCAAAACTGAAATTTAACTTTTTATCTTTTATTTCTTGAGAAATACGCTGAATCACTTCAGTTCTATTACCCTCAATCAAGTATGATAAAGGACTTCTACCATCTTCATCAAGCTGTTGTAGTACATTTTCTGGTTTGCTTTCACCCCCCCCTCTGAATAACACGTCACAAAATGCCTTCGCTGTTCCTGTCTCTGCTAAATAATGTAATGCTGTTTTGCCATAATGATCCGTTTGTCTTCGAGTGATACGTGGGGCAAGATCACTAGCGCTCATCATAACTTCAACTACATCACTATGGCCTGCTTTTGCCGCAGCGGTTAAAGCACAAGGACGTTTTAAGTTACCACTATTATTAATGTCTACTTGGAAATTTTCTTGCAAATATCGAACTAGCTCTGCATTTCCAGATTTGGCAGCATAATATACCAGTGTTTTATCGTTAGTACGTTGCTCTAAAAACTGCTTAACTTTATCCTTGTCCCATTCTTCTGCCATTTGTCCAATAACTGAAATCAAAGCCTCGGTACTTTGAAGTTTAGTATCAGAATCATCTATTGCTAATTCTATTGCTTTTGATAAAACACTATCTTTTGATTCTATTGCTTTTGATAAAACAGCATCTTTTGATTCTATTGCTTTTGATAAAACAGCATCTTTTGATTCTATTGCTTTTGATTTTAACGTTAGCATTGCATGACACTTCCCCCCTGACCAGTGCTCTAAGGAATCATCATTGAGAAGAACAATCTCACCAAGCAGACTATCTTCCAAGGTATTATTAGATAGCTCAGGATTAACTAAGAACCCCCATCTTTCTTTCGCACGTTCTAATATTTCGTTATGAACTATTACTTTTCCCTCTGCTTCTGTTTTAATGATATTTAAGTCCAAAGAATTATCGTTCATAAGCTTTTTCATTAGCAACCAGTTTTGAGAATCCTCTCCATTAACTCGCAAAGCAGCTCGTTCCACAACCGTTAGTCCTTCATTATCGATTGCATATTGATCGAATATTTCAGCCAACATTTCTTCATCAGCTGAAATCTCTTTAATAAAATCTTCTGATGCATATTTTACAATATAATGCCCTAATGATTGCCCTTCTATTTGCTGTGAGCCAATATTAATTGAGTTGTCTTTGCAATAACTTAACATAGCCTTAAAGCTTTCAACTCGTTCTAGATTGATGGCAATTTGAATTGCACTTTTACTGTCATGCCTATTTACACTAAATGGCTCGCCCCCCGATTTTAGCAAAACATTTATTAATTCCGGGTTATCTGAATCTTTTAAAGCACATTCAAAAGAAAATGGGTAGCATATATCACTTAACAATGTGCTCGCATCATACTTAATATATCTAGATTGATCTTTACATTGCTCAATCGTATAAGCAATTTGTGTGAGCACCGCATCGACAAAAACAGCATCTCCTGTTTTTATAATAGTCGCTAATAAATTTTGTCCATTGTTGTCTTTTTGTATAATCAGTGGCAAAATATTGGACATTTGCCCCAGCAATATACGCAGCACTTCATCTCTAGATGTCTGTTTCCCATCTGCCAACTTGTCTGTAATCAGCATTGCTAATTTCTCAGGTTTAATAATCTTCGATAGCTTTTCTCTAGTTTCTTTGAGTTGTCTATTTCTTTGTTTGTATTTTTCACGTGCACTATTAAACGTCTCGAATAAAATCTCCTTTACATCTTTATCAGGATATTTTTCTTCATACTTTTCTGCTAACATATCAACTCGACTAGACCAATATTGTAATCTTATATTGTCATCCGTTGATTGCTTTCCTGTTTTTTCTTCTCGAGAATAAACCCTTCCCATTTCCAAATTAAACTCATAGAAACATTCTTCCAGTTTTTCTGCATAATAACGCTTAGGTAACTTATCCTTTAATTTCAAGTCCACGATACTATCTGCCTCAAACGTGCCATTATAAGATTGCGTTGGATCGCAATGTTTCTCTAACCATAAATTAGTTGTATTTTTTGTCCCAATATTTGCGTTTGCTAATTTTTCTTTTGAAACATCAAATTCTAAGGTTTTAATATCACCAGTCCAAATCTGAATCGTATGTTGACCATACAATTTTGGTTTGGCAACCATATCTTCTATTTGGCCTCGACCCATTTTGTTGTACCAAAGCCCCCAAAATAACGAACGAAACATCCACGTAGCACTACCTTCTTCTGGCTTTTCAATACCCTTTACTTCAAGTTGCCCTTCCAAGTGCTGTACACCTTTGCGATTATAAACCAATTGTTTTATTTCAGGCGTCATCGGAGTAATACTTGGGTCAAACTTGTGTACTGAGCCGGTTAAATTCAACCCAACAACTGCAGGGCTTATTCTGTGCGTTTTACTATATTTGTCATTTTTTGTATAGTGAGGATAATGTGGATCTTGATAAGCATCTGCACCAAAGATATCTACCGGGTAGTTATTAAGCACCCCCCCATCAGTAAATGTACCTACAACAGTCTCATCTTTATTTTTAATAGTCCAAGGCTGAAAAGCTCCCGGAAAAGCCATTGAGGCTCTAATAGCATCTGCCACCCTAGCATTGGGTGTTTCTTCGAAGCTAAATGTACATTCTACAGCACCATCCAGATTTGTTGCCTTGCATACTACATCTTTTAATGCAGGATTTGTTTTCGCAGCCTCATGCAACTCTGCAAAGCTTGCATTCGGATCACCCAATACTTGCTCACACATAAAAGAAGCCCAGTCATGAAAAGATTGTCCTGTAAACGCGGAGCCATACTGTACCAGATCAGCTGCTTTCCCAAGAGTAGGGCCAAGAGAATCTCTATATCCACCCTTTTTCATCTGCGTAAAATCTAAAAAATTTATGCTATCAAATACATATTTAAACTGTTCAGCATCCAAGCCTAAGCCAATCATAAAAGCCGTTATAGCGCCAGCAGAAGAACCCGCAACCACTTCAAAATCATCATACAGCCCATTTTCTGAAAACGCTTGTAAGGCACCTGTGTACACTCCGCCTTTGGCACCACCGCCTTGAGCGGCTAAGTATTTTCTAATGGGCAAAGGTGGTTTAACTTCATCAAAATCTTCTTGAACAAAATCACTTATAATTTCCATGGCGGCTTGAAAATTGCGTTGTTCTTGAACTTTTTCACTCTTACCATCGCTACTGGACGAGCTCCCATCTTTTGCAAACATCAACTGATTATAACGGCTTGATTTTGGTTCAACACCAACATAACTTAATTGCAAGCTATCATCTAGATCCATACCAGGCGAATCATCCTCTACTGCTGCTTTGCCTTTTTTGTTTGATTTTGCGCCATTTTTCAACAATAGTTTATTGATTAGGGTATCGGAGGGTGAAATGCCATTTTTTTGTAAATATTCATAATGTCGATCTAATGCCGTTTTATTTTCTTCATCTGGTTGGTTAATATCAAAAGTTAATTCATCAGATTTTAATAGCATTTCTATAATGTTATCCCAGCCATAAAAACAAGCCATCGCCAAAGGGCTCAGTTCAACTGTAATATCATTATCATTATTATCAGTTCTTGTATGAGTCGTACACGTTATGCCAATATTATTCCTATCAATATGTGTATTGGGTTCTAAAGTCCCAATAATACCCTGAATCATATTCACCAGAATTTTCTGAGCATTACCACTTAAAGCTTTATCTCCTTCTTCTAATTGCACAAATATATTTTTTATTTCTTGTGTCTTTTCATTGTTAATTTGACTACCGTGCATACTCATTGAAATTACCTTACCTAAATCTTATAAAAATCTCTATCCTCTTATTAAAAGACCTCCAATTTTAAAAAAGAGTTCAATATAAAACATCGACAGAGTGAACGTTCGCTCACAATATCAAGGTAAAATAGTAATATCAATTAATACTGATAAATTCAAGACAAACGGTTTATTTAACCAGATAAGTATATGTTTTTTAACTAGATAGATGAATAACCTTTACAGGAAATTATGCTTTGGCTACAATCTGTACTTCCATCACATCAGTAAATTAGGCGCTATGTTTTATGCTCAAATTTAAAAATAAAAGTATCAAGACACAAACATATATACGTGAATTAATTCACGCCCTCTATGCCAAAGATGAAGAGGTAGCATTAGGCATTATTCCTAAGATTTCAGTAAATCTTGATTGGCGTTTCACATTGCCCCCAAAACACAAATTAGATGCAATGATAACCTTTTTACATCTGGCTGCTGTTAAAGGCCTATCTACCGTGGTACCAGCTTTATTAGCGCACGGAGCAAGTCCAAAATTTCAATCCTCAGACCTAAAGCAAACCGCTTTGCACTTTGCGGTAAGAGCAAACAGCCCTAATATAATCAAGCTTTTAATGTCGCATGATAGCAGCTTATGTGAAATACAAGATAAATTCGGCAGAACACCGCTACATCTAGCGGCTAAAAAATCGAGTACGTTGCAATGCCTTAAAAACATGCTCTGTTTTCGCCCTGAGAAATTAAATGTAAAAGATAACCAAAGCGCCACACCTTTACATTTTGCCGCACTCCATAATAATTTAGTAGGATGTCAATTATTAGTAAAATGTGGCCTCAGTGTTCATCATATTGATCATAATGGCAAAAAAGCAATTGACTGGGCAGAAGAAGGCTCGCAGATACAAATGTTTTTAAGAGAAAAATCTGTACCCAGCCTTTTTGATATGTGTGCTGTTATATTACGAAAAAATTCTGAAATGTCACAAATAATGGATGACCCGAATCAATTTCTAGTTCATATTGCAAAAGACACCAATAGAGCTTATCTAACACATCAAGCATTAATACAAGAACAAAAACACTTGCAGCAGGCACAAAGTGACATGCATGAACCTCAAATACTCCGTATGCTAAAAACACTCAATCTATAATTTGTACCAATAACACAAAGCCGAGTCCCAGCTGCATTCCACCCTAAAAACTTGATGCAGCTTTAGGCGCTCTAGTGTATGGATGGGTCTTAAGCTTAAAGCATCTTGTATGGAATCAGTTTGATTAATTTTATCGCCAATTTTTCCAATCAACTGCCTGGTAAAACAAGTCGAACAACTATACACGACTCTGGCCGGTGACCAATCTTGCTCTAAAAAATTACCGTAAATCAAGTTCAGCGTTCTATTAGGCTCCCAAAAAAATGGTACCTCTTTTTTTAACTTAGCCAGCATCACTTGCGATTGATCAAACAGTGGCTTTGTCGCTTCAATACCCACTATATTACCCACACAGCTAGACACAAACACTTGCAAAGCGAATTTGCCTAAGCCTGAGCCTAAATCAAGTAAAGTGTCTGATTCATTAAGATTCAGTTTTTTTATTAATTTTACAGTACTTGGGTATAATAATTCCCCATAGACATAGCAAATATCTTCTGCCATGTAGTTGTTTTTCTCTTCTGAGCTGTAACTTTGAAAGCCAGTAGATTGCTGATATATTGAATCAATGTAGGCATTTAATAATTTATCTTTCTTGCTATTGTGGATAAGCAATATGAACTCCAAATTAGACCATTGGCAAAATTTTGAAAACTTTTCACAGCATAACGTGGATTTTGTCGTAGCAAAAGATAGCTACCAAAGATTTAAAATTTTATTTTTCCTTAGGATACTTACTGAGTTTCTATTAAGTGCCGTTTTTGTATATATCGGCCTTAACTTTCTGATACTCAGCCAGTTTACTTTGGCTATCTGGCCAGCAACAGGTGTTGCACTTACTTTGGTATTTATACGAGGATATTATCCCTGTCTAGGCATGATAGTGGGTGCTTTTTGTGCCTACTATATCAACAGCCATTTATTAAGCTTTAGCGCAATACAAGCGATAGGGTTCGCCTCTTATATATGTCTCACTAGATATTTAGCCTTAAAATGGATCGATGCGATTCAGCCACTCAATAAGTTGTCATCGTTAATACTATTCCTAGTGCTGGTTTTAACAACCACCACCGGTCATATCTTTTTTCATCAAGCTATTATTTCTTACTTTGGTTTACCTTGGCATGTTAGTTTACAAAATACGATGATACATATTTTGTCGCAATTTAATGGCATTTTATGCTTAACCCCTCTTACTTTGATTTTAGATCCTTTTGCCCCTAAAACTTATTTTTCTTTGAATAAAAAAAATCTAAGTTGGTGGTTAATATGCGGGTTTATTCTCATTGCATGTGTTAGCTTTATTGTTTCAAATAATATAATGCCACCCATAATATTTTTACCCATATTGATTTTAACAATTGGGTGCTTTGCTTATTATTATAAGCAAATACCAATGGCTACGTTGCTTTTGATCATTGGTGTTTTATATTTGGGTGGCATTATGGATTTTTCCATTCACTTAAGAGACCAACCTTTATTAATGGCCAGCTTATTAGCCAGTATAGGGGGCTTTAGCCTAATTCTATCGAGTCATGGAATGGACATGTAATAACTTACGGGTTTAGCGCTCAGTAAGCTGGCATATTTAGATGGAACGATTGAGGCAAAATTCGAGCATAGCAGGGCTATGTGAGTGTTTTTCCGATTGAGGTTCATTTAAAGATGGCTTGCTTAATGAGATGATAAAACGGTAAGTTATTACATGCCCATTCCTAAATCTTAAAATTATTTTTCGCCTGATAAGGAACATGGGATGCCTGAACATAGCCACACAGGAATATTAATTCTAATATTTATCTCTTGTTCTTTATTTTTAGGGTGCTTAATCAGGCATCTGCTCAAAAAATCTAATATACCCTACACTGTTGCTTTACTCGCAGCTGGCCTACTCACGGGACTTTTGGGCAACTTTTGGGCAGAGGCTCATCCAGCCAGCCTTTTGGTTCAAATTAATGCAATGGTTGGTGATATTGATCCTAAATTAGCGCTCTTTATATTCTTACCCATTTTAATATTTGAATCTGCATTTTCACTTGATGTTCATATTTTTAAGAAATTATTTGTGCCTATCTCAATACTGGCAGTACCCACGCTGATTATTTGTATCGCTTTAACGGCAGTTCTGATGAAATTTATTTTCCCGTGGGATTGGACATGGCCTATCTGTTTAATGTTTGCCGCCTTAATTAGCGCAACCGATCCCGTTGCCGTGGTAGCACTCCTAAAAGAAATCAGCTCTAGCAAGCGACTAGAAACACTTATCGAGGGCGAATCATTGCTAAACGATGGTACCGCCATCGTATTTTTCTCTATTTTTTATATTCTCGCGACAAACCCTTCGCTGTCATTTTCCTTACCAAGTGTTGCCTTAGAATTTATGATAGTTGTGTGTTCGGGCATGTTAATCGGCATTCTAATCGGGTTTATCACTGCATTTTGGTGGAGTCGAGTCTTTAACGATCCGATGATCGAAATTTCGCTTTCTATCATTGCCGCTTTTGCCTCTTTTTTAATCGCCGAGCATATGTTCCACGTATCAGGCGTTGTAGCGGTTGTGGCTTGCGCCATTGTTTTATCTGGCTATGGTCGTACCAAAGTATCTCCTGAAGTTTCTGGGTTTTTACATCGTTTTTGGGGCATGATGAGTTTCGTAGCAGAGACCGTTATATTCTTAATAGTGGGCATTGTCATTGGCCATAGAGTCGGCTTTCACAACCCGGAAATGTGGGGGATGTTAGGCATATTATATATAAGTATTATGCTGATACGCGCTGTAGCCATTGCCATTTTTTATCCCATATTAAGAAAATTAAATTCGGAATTTAGTAAATCCAAGGCCATTGTTTTAACCTGGGGTGGATTAAGAGGTGTTGTCGGACTCACTTTAGCACTGGCGGTTATTCAAAACCCCAGAATCTCACCTGAGCTGGGCGATCAAATTTTATTTCTCACCGCAGGCATCGTTATTTTAACCATTGTGATTAATGGTTCTACCATGCTATCTGTTATAAAATGGTTAGATTTAGATAAACTACCTATCGCAACTTTTCTAACCGTCCGAAGAGCTAAGTTAAAGATTGAAGAATCGCTAAGACAATACTATCCTGAACTAAAACAAAATAAAATTCTTCAAGAGGCGGATTGGTCAAAAGTTGAATCTATAGCCGGCATAGATGACGCTATCAATAAAGAAGATTTAAGAGATGAAGGGGCTGCGTTACTTCAAGTACAAGAAGTAGATTTGGTCAGAGCCTGTAAAGTACGCATTCTTGAATCAGAAAGAATCAATTACTGGACACAATTGAACAATGGCATGCTAGGGAACACGGCAACACGATTATTAGTTAAAGCGGTTGAACAGGATTTTGATGACAACCCAACAATCTCGCCTCGAACAGGATTAAAAAAATATTGGGCCATACCCAAAATATTAATGATATTAGCAAAAACCCCTATTCTGAAAATATTCATATTACGTTACTCTTTTAACCGTCTTTCAATTGGTTACGAAATTGCCAAAGGCTTTTTACACGCCCAAGATGAAATGCTTAAAAATTTATCTAGCATTGCGCCCGATATCGAAACCAGAGATAAAATCATTAAAGATATATTAGCCAATAAAGAAATAACCTATGCTCATATTCAAGATATGCGTGATACGTTTCCCAAAATATTAACACACGTAGAAACCTATTCTGCGACTCGTTCTATGTTATATAAAAAACGTAGCCTTATTAAAGGTTTAGTCGCATCTGGCATTCTAGATGAAACAGAAACGAAAAAAATGATTTTACATGTGGAAGATAAAATACAAGATCTTAATAAACAGGCTCACCGTATGGTAGATACAACTCAAAACTGAAGAAGCAAGCCTGGAGTTTTATTTCAAAAAAACTTAGGTAGATTTTTGATGTATATACATCAAATTATTTGACGAATAGCACTATTTGATGTAAATTTCGTATACAACGTACGAAATATGCATGGTAATCAGGATGAATAGAAATATATCTGAAAAAGTTAGACAACTGCTAAAAATGTTCCCTGTGGTAGCCATCCTCGGCCCTCGACAATGCGGAAAAACAACTTTAGCAAAAATATTATATCCGGACTGGTTGTACATAGATTTAGAAAAACCATCAGACTTTAACCGCATTCAATTAGATCCCCAATTTTTCTTTCAACAGAATCATGCAAATGTCATTATCGATGAAGCACAAACTTTTCCTGATATTTTTAATATTTTAAGGGGCGTTATAGATGAAGACCGTAGCCAAACGGGTCGTTTCATTATTACTGGCTCCAGTAGTCCCGAACTCTTAAAATGCATTTCAGAAACTCTAGCTGGACGAATCGCCACAATTGAACTAGGTACTTTTAAAGCAAATGAACTTGTGGAAAAGCCTCTTAGCACATTCTATAATATATTACAGAGTCCTTTAACTCAAAATAGCTTTGATCAACTCTCATCGCCAAGTTTGTCATTAGAGCAAGTACACCATGCTTGGTATCATGGCGGTTATCCTGAACCAGTCCTAAAATATTCAAAAGATTTTTACTTACAATGGATGGAAAACTATGAGGCTACTTATATACATCGAGACATTGCTAAACTTTACCCCAAATTGAATAAAATTTCTTATCAACGTTTTCTAAGTATGCTTTGCAAACTATCTGGAACCATATTAAAAAAATCAGACCTAGGCAGAGCACTGGAGGTTAGTGAAGGATCTGTAAGAGAATATCTAAATATTGCAGAAGGCACTTTTTTATGGAGAGCACTACCCAGCTATGAAAAATCCATTTCTAAAAGTATTGTAAAAATGCCTAAAGGCCATATTCGAGATAGTGGGCTATTACATTCTTTGTTGCGTATTACACAAGTAGAACAACTCTACAGTGATCCAATTATAGGGCACTCATTCGAAGGTTTTGTTATTGAAGAATTAATCAAGGGTTTACAAGCAACCATGCTAACCCACTGGTCATATTACTATTACCGAACCAGAGGAGGCACAGAGATAGATTTAATTTTAGATGGACCTTTTGGCACACTACCTATTGAAATAAAATATGGTACAACAGTCAACACAAAGCAGCTAAGATACCTAAAAGTATTTTTAGATGATAATAACTTACCACTTGGACTACTAATCAACCAATCTGACCAAGCCTGCTGGTTAAGCCAAAATATATTCCAATTACCCGTTACTTATTTATAACATCCATACCACTCACTGAGAAATCTACAGACACCCATTCTGCTTTTACATCAAAAGGGTGGTCAGGTAGAAAATATTTTGCAACACGCTGGAAACGTTCAATATCATCGGTTGCTAAAAAAATCTGTTCGCCTAGATTTTTTTGTGGATTGCATAATGCTTGTTGTTCTAAGACTTGTGCCACGCGCTCCGCAACCGCACTAGCAGAATCTACTAGCGTCACTTTGTCATCAATAATGGTACTGATAGCTTGTTTTAATACAGGAAAGTGCGTGCAACCCAATACTAATGCTTTATTCGCATCACTATCAAATTGTGCCCAAAGTGGTGTCAGTAATTTGCGCAAAATTTCCTCTACCAAGGGTCCATTATGCCAACCCTCTTCCGCTAAGGCGACTAATAATGAACAAGGCCATTCTACCACTTCTCTGTTCGCATCTTTTTGCAAGATATGTCTAGAATAAGCACCCCATTTTACGGTACTTTCTGTTGCAATCACAGCAATGGCAGGTTTTTGCTCTAAAGATAATGCTTTATCAGCGCCCGCTTCTATCACCCCAACAACAGGTATAGGATAGTATTTTTTCTCTAATGCTTCTAAAGCGACACTCGATGCGGTGTTACAAGCCACAACAATGAGCTTCACTTGGCGCTCAACCAGAATTTGACTGGCATTTAAGGCATATTGAATAACCGTATGTTTACTTTTTGTGCCATAGGGCAAACGAGCCGTATCACCTAAGTAAATAAAGTTCTCATTGGGCAGCTGATTTTTTAAAGCCTGTAAGACAGTCAGCCCGCCCATGCCTGAATCAAATACTGCGATAGGTAGGCTGGCATCTAATTTATTATTTATACTATTACTCATATTTTCAGCTAACCTTGCATAATTTCATCTAAACTATCCCATTGTACAAGCCACTGTTCGTTATTAAAGCCTGCATGCTCATTGCCAATATTCATCACTAATTGTTCTACAATATTATTGATCAATCTAATGTTCGATTTTAGCGCAGCCTGAACCTTAATAATTTCGCAAGTGGTCTCAGCCTCCGAACATATTGTAAGATCTTTAATAAAATCTTGATGAACATCCAGTAAATTTTTTAGCTGCAAAGTCATTGACTTATCTGGATTACGGGCAGCCAATAATGGAATCAATTCATAGGCTATTGTATTTAAGCATTGGTTTGCTTCATGAAGCCCTTGAGTTTCCTCACCCTGCACACTAAACTCTTTTACTTTAGCTAGGCACACGCCCTTGCGCGAAACCAAATGCTCCAGAAAAACATTCAACTCATCCTCTTGTGTATCAGCATATACTGATACAGAAAAAGCAAAAAAAACAAACCCAAATATTATTTTTAAGCTCATAATATCCTCTCGCTTTATTCTGATTTCGGCTCCCGATTATGTTTGATAGCCAACCTGATTTAGGGTTTTAGAATATATAACCACTCTCTGAACCTAGAATAACATTGTTTTCTATCTAAAACTTTCTGAAAATGGCATCCCTTAATATTTGGCTCTGTCTGTCCTTTCGCAATGGGCAACACAAAGTTTTCTACAATATCTTGCCAAAATGGATACCAGAGTGAGTCATTCAACACATGCTCTGGAACCATAGGACAGTCTGGGCCTTGATTAATCTCTAGTAGCCATAATTTACCATTGTTATCCAACATAAAATCATAACCAAATAATTCTATTATCTTGGTATTCTGAGGCTTTAAATATTGGGGGGATACTTTGAGTAGTTGCTTCACGGTTAATTCAACTATTGTTTTCATCTGTGAATATACAGATTTAAAATCACATATCTCACTGGCCAAACACTGCTCAATATTGGCAAGCTCTCCGTCTAAAATATAATTTGTAATGTGTGCTTTTCGATTGGCTAATCTATCTTCTAAGCTAAAATCATGCGCACTGATATTTGCATAACCCTCATGGTACAAATATACGCCTGCATAATTGGTCAATACTGCAAAAATTCTGAACGTATGCTTTTTACCATTATGTAGTGCAGGATTTGATATATATTGCTGTAATACATGTTCCCCCCCCATCCTGTCAGGGCTCCAATAATGCTGCTTTATTTCATCCACATTATTAAATAGTTTGATATCATCGCCATTATTCAGCGTTGAAGGTTTTAACAACCATTTGATATTTTCAATTTCTTTATGATATCGGTTATCCTCCAAATAATAGTCTAGTACCACTTGAGATAACACAGCGCTAGCGGTTGAATCATTTAGACTATAAGTGGCCGGCATAATATCCGATTGAATATTGTCTATGAGACGCGCCAGCAGATGCTTATATTCAAAATGTATTGACGTACCATCGTCTAAGCTAAGATTTCGATCTGAAAACTGGGGATTTTGGTTGCCTTTGCGCCAACCTTTTTGCTCTAAGATACGTGTAATATGGTAACGAATGGCGCTTTCATAACAGTTGAAGTTAAATATTTTATTCATATACAATTTTAGTGGACAGCTGTTTTAGAAAATAATTGAATCACAATCGTACCGCCGATAATCATTATAAATCCAATTATAGCCGGTGCATCCAGTTTTTCTCCAAACAAAAACCATCCCAATATGGCAACCAAGACAATACCCAGACCACACCAAATAGCATATGCAATACTAACAGGCATGGTTCTCAAGCACAGCATAAGCGAGTAAAAAGAAATAATATAGCCCCCCACTACAAGTATAGAGGGTATGGGTTTGGTAAACTCTTCACATGCTTTTAAAGCATTGGTTGCAGCCACCTCTCCCACAATGGCAATGGCTAAATATAAATAGCTAATGGGGGGACTATTCATTTTCGTGCTTATACGCCCACTGCAAAGGCGGTAAATCAGCTTGATCGGCACAAGCATAAATCAAAGAGCCGGTCACACTCTTACTATCCGCTGTGAGACGCTTATTTTTTAAGCAACCTTCAAATTGAAAATTAATACGCTCCACGACTTTTGTGCTTTTTATGTTTGCTTCTTCACAGTTTATTTCCACACGCTTAGCATGTTGCACCTCAAATAAATATCGCGTTAATGCATTCATCGCTTCAGATATTAAGCCTTTCCCTGTATGTTTTTGATTCACCCAATAGCCGATTTCAAAACAGGGTACAGTCAAATTTTCTGGCTTAATGCCTGTTGCCCCTAAGTATAATTGGTCGTCTAGATCGACAATTTGTAAAGGCAGCTCCACAGCATCTTTAGGAATACTGCTCCAAAGTCTCTCACCATCTTCCAAATAAGCAATTGTATCTCTTAAGCTAGCCAGAGATTGTGCCCAAGGCATCCATTTCTTGAGTACCTTGTAGCTGTCTTTCATCGCGTCGTGCATGCGTTTTGCATCGGAAACACGAGCTGGACGTATCATGAGCCTATCCGTTGTAATGTTTTCTAACTTAATTGGACTGGAAAATATCATTCTTTCCTCTATTTAAGTATCCGAACTATTGAATAAATATTAGCACATTGACGAAACAAATAGCCTACTTAATAATAGAATCTATGATATACGACTAAAAATTTTTTACCTAAGGAGTATGCAATATGATTCGTGAAGTCAAAGGATCCGATTTTGACGCGCTTTATGATATATATATGGATGAAACGATTAATCCCTATCTTAGCTTTGAAATCATGGAAAAAGAGAATTTCAAACCCATATATGAGGCATTGAACAAGTCCGGCCAGCATTTTGCTTTATTTGAAGAAAATATACTTGTTTCAACTATGATTGTCATTCGGCATCCGAGGAGAGTATCTCATGTCGCAACCTTAAGCACTTTAGCGACTAGCTCTAGCCATCAAGGCAAAGGACTAACAAAATATTTTCTTAACCAGATTATTGAAATGTTAAAAAAAGATGGCATCAAGAGAATAGACTTAATGGCGGAAGCAGATAATCCCAAGGCCATTGGATTTTATCAAAAAATGGGGTTTGAAATTGAAGGACAATTAAAAAATTGCTATAAAAGAGCTTATCAAGATTATTTTGTTGATGAAATTCTGATGGCAAAGCTAATATAGGCAGAAATCAAACTTTCTAGCACTCACGCTCATATGAGTGCTAGAAGTAATATAGTAAAAATACAATTATTTACATTGGCGGAGGCGGCATCATTCCACCATGTATTGTTGCATATTCATGAGCCATATTGTAATCCCAAAAATCTGCAGGACACATATTCATTAGCGCCATAGTCGCAGCGCCGACATCAAATCCAGGCTGGTTTGAAGCGGAGAGCACTAATAGCTTTGTGTTGGTACACATGATATCCGCTGAAGGTATACCCGGTGTAATTTCACCACCCGATATTGCAGCCAAGTCGTTTTGATTAATTTCTTTCATTGCTTTTTTCCTATTGATAACCGACAAGATATCATTGATGATTTTTCATCATTTAGGCAAGCACTTTAAAAATTATGTTAGTTTATTTTTTCGCTCTTCACTAGTGGGATAACTATTAAACCAAGTTAACAAATATTGCGTATACTTTTGAGTATCCTGTTTCAGATTAAACGGATAATATTGCAATAAATTTTCTTTTAAAGAAAAAAGTGTTTCTGTCTGCTTTTCATCTAGCGTTGGCTGCAATGTTAAATAATGCTTCCACTCTAATAAAGGTGCCACTTGAAAATCACTATAAAGCTTATATTCAGCAAAATAATTTTGATGTATAGCCATACCCCAATATTGATAGGCTTGTGCAATATGCTCAAATAAACATTTCATCTCAGCTGGATCTTGGTACAACATCACAGCAAAGCTATCTGCTGTATATTCACAAAACCGTGAGTGCATTTTAGAAAATAAACTCTGTAGGCCAAAACCAATACTTAGACCCAAAACAACCGTCAAAGCAACAATAGGTGATAGTGTTAATGCACAAACCAGTACAACTGTGGACTGTATAAGATACGTTCCCTGTGCCAACATAATACCCCCAGCCCAAAAGTGATCTCGATGAAAAAAATGCCCCAGCTCATGAGATATTAATAATGATAACTGTGCTTTTGAAATGCCCTGTTTATATCGGTTGATCAAGTCTTCACTGATGATAATGGTATAATTTGGATGGGTGACACATTCTATCGCTATTTGAGGTAAATTTCCTTGTCTTTTTTTGATATAAATATTAGGCAAATTCACCTGCGCAGACAAAGAAAGCGTTCGGATAATTTCTTTAATCTCCTGATGCCTTTTATTTTCAATGGATAATTTATTAAAATATTTTTTATTGTTAAAATCTAGCTCGCTATTTATGAGGCTTTTTCTCAGTATGCCCAAAATACCCATTGTACAAACAGTATACAAAAATATACCATTCAGAATAGATATGGTGCCACATATAATAGAAACACTCATTGGCAAAATAGATAACAGGCACACCATTGCAATGGCGGAGTATTTTATATAGCTTTGCATAAATGGCTCTTACGAAAATTTCAACTACCTTATTATTCCACAAGCCCAAATAATAATAGATAGACAATTTAGTAAAATGCCATCACTGTTATGCTACTAAAAACGTACTAATCTGAACATTCTTATTTTTATTATTTATAATGCATGCTAAATTTAATATCCCATACTGACGTCCGACTTAGGAATGGGCATGTAATAACTTACCGTTTTATCATCTCTTTCTGCGCTTATTTGTTTTGACAAGGCTTTATCTGATTGGTTTCTTTCATAGGTGGTTAAATAAGTGGGCGTTTGAGGCTCAAGAATTTTCTCATTTTCATCGTAATTACTCAAAAGAGGTGGTTTCACCAAATCTCGTATCGCTCTATATTTTTGGTCAGCCCCTCGATTATATTTTACTTCTTTGCAATCATATATTTTAGTTTTGTCTCCGCTTACTTTCTCATAGCTCTCCCCAGTCGATTGTATGAGATAAGTCGTATTTTCAGGGAAAACAATTTTATCTTCTGACAATGCTGAAAATAACCCATCCAATGCACCATTTCCTGGATTTATGACCATCATAACGGTATTTCTGTAAGATAGATCAAGCAAAGCGACAACCACTTCATTATGCAGATGCTTTTTGCCTGAGTGACTGAGTAATTCGCCTGAAGAATATTGACAACGATTAACGATATAGTGTGCGGTCTGTTGTAGGTGTTTTAATGAATAAGACATATTTCGTTCCTTGAAACACTGTTTGACCACTCCACTATCTCACCAATGCCATTCACAAATCAATCAGTGGGATTTTCTACAGCTTTTGTTTCAAACAAATTTACATATGTCTTTCTTCTAGTGTGTGATAGATATTATATCCGTCTGCCACTTCGTCAAATTCTTCTAATGTAAACAAACTAATGCAAGGTCTTGCCCCTGAGTTCAATTGATTATTCATTATTTTCTCGACGATAAGATAGGCAGGTAAAATAGATAATATTGCATCATGCCCGCTTTCGGCAACTAAATTCCAATGCATATCCAATGGTTGGTAAGCTAAATCTGTCCCATACAAGTGTACATTCATTCCGCCAATATCGGAGCCAAAACGGCGCAGCAGGTGGCTGAACTTTTGAATGGGCTTAGCTAGTTTGGATAAATCAGTCAGCAGTTTCCAACGGACTAACCAAGACAATTTCCACAGTAAAAAATGCAAAATACCCAGCTCAAATCCGTTAAAACACCTAACGGTGCTTAATTTTTGATAACGTTGTGGCAATAGTTCTATATCTGGTGCGTCACAATAACTTTGCCAGCGCAACCCAATGTTGTCTCCAAAGTAAGCCTGGTGCACGCCTTGCCAACTATGTGCTATTGCCTGTTCACCATTACTTAAGTATTCAAATGGTTTACCAACCTGTTGGCAAGCCGCCTCTATTAAAGCATTCACTTTTTTTGTTTTATGCCCAGATGTGATGCTTAACTCAACCATTCTCAACGTGGAAAAATTCAAGGCATATTTATCAACCACAGCAGATGATAAGCCAGGCATCATACCCGCCCCTGAAATAAAGACAAGATTTCTGTTTTTGACTTCTTTATCTAAGGCACCAAACTGCGTGATAAATTGCCGAGAATTCACAATATCAACATAATGAATATTTGTTTCAATGCAGGCTTTAGCAACTGTATAATCTTCCCCCTGAATAGCGCTTTCGCAATACACTAAAATTTGGGCTTGGCTTTTAACCAAATGCGCTACAAATTGCTCATGGGTTTGATCTAAAGATAAAGTTTCGATTGGTAAAGAATCAGGCGATCCTTTGTCTAGATTTTCTTTTAGTTTTTGTGCAGACTCAATATTTGAGCTCGCAATCATTAACTGAATATTAGGAGAATGCGCCAATAGTACTTGGCCTAATTTTTCAACGAGCACCTCATCCCCCATTAGCAGCAGAACTCGTGTGCCTGTTGCCATAATGGAGGGGTGTTTCATACTCAAAATAGTGCTTCGCTAAAAATCAATTTGTAATGCTCGGCACACCGTCTCTGTCAATAATGAGGCATCCGCTTTCATTGTACGGTTAATACGTTTATAAACTCTTGATACCGCTGCTTGCAATAAAATCCCCATTAATGTTGAAGCATAATGATGAGGATCCCCATCTGGAATCTGACCTTTACTCATGGCTTGTGTGAGAATATCCACGAAAAAATAATGTGCATTATTAGGCTCATTAGATAAATATTTGATTTGATGGTGTTGAGATAATAATAAATAACGAAATAACACTGGATCCGCATCAAAATTGTCACACATTAAATCAACAATATTTTTTAATTGTTCTGCGAGCTGATCAGAAGAGGCCGATATTTCTTTTAATTCCTTTGTGATTTTCTCATATGATGAGACAAACAAACTAGTCGCTAATTCTTCTTTGCTGGCATAATGTCTATACAACGTGCCTTCAGCAATACCGGCCTTGCCAGCAATGTCTTTAATGGTTGTTGCCGACACACCCTTTACCACAAAGAGATCTAATGCACAGCGATTTAATTTTTTCCTTGTCGCAGAACCATCTCTCATACTAAATTCCCCACTCCCCAATATCTAAATAAGGCTCTCAAAAATGCGCCAGCATGATGGGCTGGACGCCACACTAGCATAATACCTCAATCATACTAAGAGACCTAATACAGAAGCGCTTTGCTAGATAGTTTTAAAATTAACTTAGTATCAGCCCGCTAATAAAGAACAGCCAAAACAACACCTGCTGCAATCATGGCTGTTAATGCCCCAACAGAAAAGCTTAATGGCACGACCATTATAACCTGGGTTGCGACATTGGGTGCGATCATAGGTGTGCAGTAGACCCCCATTATCCCTCCCAGTACGCCCACAGACGCAAGAAATAACACTTCTGTATCAAGCATACCGCCAGAAATTTGTGTAACTTCTTCTTTTGTGAGTTGTTGCATTATAGCCATCCATAGTGAAACTTGTGAACATCTACTCACGTATTCTAACGACTTGTTGCTCTGTGTCAATCTGTTTTCTTCAAAAATATAGACTTTTTGGTATATTATAAAAATAAATTCTAAAATGATTTTTAAAGAAATTAAACTTACTATATAATCCAGTGATAGTAAGATACTGTTTTTTAATTTTTAAGGTTAGGTATGACAGAAATAGTAATGAGTCAGTCTGTTGCCATTTTAGTAGATGGCAACAATATAGAAATTAGTATTCACGAACTCATCGAAAACGAAGCCGCAATGCTTAATTTCGATAAAATTATTCCAAAGCTAGTCGATAATCGCGCTTTGAATCGCTTAATATATTTCCGTGAAGGTAAAAGTATCTCAAAAAAACTGGCGGAACGCTTGCACACGCTATATCACGGCTCAGTACAACCCTGCCACAAAAGTGCTGATATTCCTCTTACAATTAAAGCCATGCAGCTCGCCAAAAAAGTAGATACGATTATTATTATGTCTGGAGACTCGGATTACATTGAATTAGTGCGGCATTTGCGCTCAGAGGGCGTACGTATAGAAATCGCCTCCGTATTACAAACAACCTCAGCCATGCTAATAGATGAAGCAGATCATTTCCATGCCATCACAAAAGAAGATTGGTTTATCTTACCCTCCCCCCAAAAAAACAAACGCAAACCCAATCCATCGAGCAAGGTCAACAAACCCAAAACAAATAACAAAAATATAAGACCCAAAGCACAAACTAAAAATTGAGCCTATTTTATTTTCTAGCTACTAAACTTGGGAACATCCGTGCTTTGTCATAATAAAATTCTATATTTTCAAAGCCCGCCTGTGAAAGCATTCTTCGAGTTTCTACCGTTTTTCTGCAATAAAAATTGGCTAAGTTTAATACATCAAAAAATACCACATTTTGCTTTCTTAAATAAGCCGCATTTATATTTGAAAAATCCCACTCACACTCAGAATCTTCTGAAGGGGGGGGCGTAATATACGCACTAATAAATTCACCACTCGGTTTTAATGCACGATACACTCTGCAATAAAAATCTAACACTTTCTCATCGCTAGGCTCATAAATCGTTAATCCATGGCAAGCAATCACATCAAACTGTGTGCGCTGACTCAAGCCCCAAGGATCAGACTGGATGCTATGCAACCATTTATCAATACCACGTGTTTGACAAATGCCCCTAGCCTGCTCCAAAGTCACCGCATCGCTATCACAAGCAACCAACTCTATATTGTCTATATATTTATAATCCAAATAAGCGAGATCTTCCATCAAGCCAGATGGCACACTTAAGAGTTTTGCGTTATTTTTGACCTTTTTTTGAATTTGTTCTAAGAAAATTTGATATCGCTGCTGCATGGCAATTGACATGGGAAAGTGATGCATCAATTCACAAAAGAGCGTGGGAGACGATACTTCTTCCCCCTGAAAGGGATACGTTAACAAAAAATGCCGCCAGTACCGCGTTAATTGCCTGTTCTCTATTAAAGAGCGACCAAACTTAAAACCATTAAGCTGCGCGAGCAAACTCAGTTTTTCTTCTATGGTTGACTCTGTTTTACGGAGCGCAATTTCTCTTTGACAACGCTCATAAACAATATCAGGTGCTTGTTGAGCAATTGAACTTTTAGCCGTAATATCCATTTGTTATTATCCTATAGATTCTAAGATATATTCCAAACAATTGATGCTTTCATCACATGTGCGCGGGTCTTTGCTTCATTGATAAAATAAGGATCTCGCACCCCATCAATAATAGCGCCTTCTGCATGTAGATTATTGCCCTCTACATGAAAGTTATACTCACCACGAAATTTAAGTTGCTCTGCCATAATCGGCACTTCAAACCCAATCCCGGCTAAAAATCTATAAACTCGTTTTTCCTGCATGTTTGTGAGACTAAAAGCATAATTATTTACCCCTAGATAATTGACACTTAATTTATCTTTGCTGGTCTCCACACCCACTCGAAGATAAGGCAATAAATATTCTGTCATCATATAGCCCCAGCGAAGAGACAATGAAAACATATCACCCACTTCATATCTTGAGCTGGCCAGCCAACCTTGAGATATCGCTGTAAAACCAGGTCTATCTGAAAACGGCTGTTGATGCGCCGTGTCTAAATTGTGTCTATCATAGCCTAGCTCTAATCCCAGCAGCCAATCAGAACAGCGCATTTGCCCACCAACGAATAATCCCCAAACCGTACCATAATCTTTGAGTAAGTTTTCAGTATAAGTATGGAAAAATCCAGGCACCAAAGCAGCATTTCGATAATCAAGCTCAGTGGTAACATCTCCATTTCGCACACCATAACCTAGTGAGCCGCCTACTAAAAAATTAGTATCCAAAGCAGCTTGAGCCGCGCCAGATGCAAATATAATTGACGTAAACAATAATGAACGATACCTATTCTTTTTCACAACATGTCCTTGGCTTATTATTATCTTGCCATTTTACACGGGTTGTACTGCGGATGTGACTTTTTTTATTTCTTTCAGATATCCCGTATCAAATACAAGCAACGATATAATTTGTATGCTTTCAAACAAATCAATGCGGCAACTTACTGTTACTGTTTTTATAAGAGATTTCGGCTAAGGCTTTGTTTTCCAAATCTAATAATTTCTGATAAATCTTAGAACCTATTTCACCTTTAAAGTTTTGCGCCATATCACAATAAGCTGAGATCGCCCCCAAGTAATGAAACTGCCATATAGGGCATTCTGATTGCTGTATTTTGTTGAGCAACTTTGAACCACCCACTAAAATAGTCTGCTCAAGAAAAGCTGATTTTATATCCATTTGTTTTCTCCCTTTAGTTCAGCCTAAACATCACACCAATGATAATGATTATCATTAATGTTTGGTAAAGAGTCAATGGTTCGCCCCATTATTCTGATAGACAGGCTGCATAAATTCCAGAGGTGCGGGTCTTTAAGCCCAAGGCCATGCCATCCTCAAGAATAATATTTCTTTTGTCGATATAACCATATATAGATATAGATATAGATATAGATAATGCACGACAGGATTGACCCACCATGCTTAATTATAAAAATATATTACTTGGAATAACCTTCTCCTTATTTGCTCAACCTGTATTTTCTAGTGATTGGCTTGGTGTCTACTGCACCTATAAACCCGCATTTGAAAATCCGCTTGAAAGAGGCAAAGACGGATATGCAGCTGGGTATGCTATGTCTGAATTTAAATACACGTTTTACATTAATAAAACCAATAAAGTAATAAAAGACATTAACAAGAATGATCTAATTTCGTCATTTAAGAAAAGGCGAATACTCATAGATGTACTAGAGACAAAATTTGGGGTATTTAAAGTAATATTGCTACCTAGAAGGGACGTTTATTATTCCACCCTATATTTTGAAGCAGAAGATGAACATTATAGCGCTCACTGTAGCGTACGCAATCTTGATACTGCTGATTTATACCCGAATATGGCATACCCTTCATCTAATCGAGGATTTTAACAAAGCACAGAAAACAATTGGTTTGTTTTTTATACACTTAATTTTTCTAAATCCTAGAATTCCTATAAAATAAACTCACCGGGAATTTATCGCCTGTTTCTGGATCATGTAATGTTCTATTCAGTACAAAGTAAAACAATAGCGGATTATAAGAGTATATCTCTGTAAGCTGTTTTGCTTCATCATCTGTCAACAACCCTCGACTGGCTAATAATTTAGTAGAAACCATCACATTAATAGCGGGTATGGGATAATCACTACCATAAACCAAACGATGATGTAGATCTTTACGAGCAAGCAATGTCGGCAAAACATTTGATTTGCGATTCACTGATGCAACCGCAGAAATATCGGCAAATAAATTATTCTGATACTTTTCTTCAGACATCATCTTCAGCGCCAAATCAAAACAGGGTACTTTTTGCATATCAGACTGATTTTTATCTTCTAGGTTGATACACGCCCCCAAACTACCCACATGCGCAAAAACAACCTTAACCCCCATATCTAAAGCCATACGCCAACGTAATGGGTTCCCCAAATCTTGATTCTCAGCTGTGTCAACAGCAAGTTCAATTCCAGTATGGGTTAATATGACCATGTCCAATTTTTTGACCTGTGCAAAATAATCGGATAACTTTGGATCGGATGGATCCATCCCCATGGCATTAGGTAACCATTTAATAAATCGAACGCCTTTTTCACGCCATGCTTTTAATTGCTCAATCGCATCCGGCCTAAAAGGGTGTACAGAAATCATAGGGAGAAATGTGTCTGGGTAATTTTTGACGGTTTGATCTAAATATTGATTGGAAATATAAAATTCTGTTTCTTTTGCATTGACCTGCCCATCCGGAGTATAAAACTTATCAAAGGCTAATAAATAGCTTTTTCCAGGTTTGGGGAAATCTGAAATCAATTGACTCAAACGATCAAGATATTGCTTATTCGCGGATTTCTCGTCCTCAATGCCACTAGCTTTCATATAGACTTTATATCGATATAATTGCACTGGATTGCGCCAATCCAACATTTTAGGGTTAGCGTAAGTTTGTTCTGTACCTAAACCTAATAAGTGAATATGATAATCAACCCATTCAAATTCCAAATCATGAAAAGCTGTCTGCACCAATGACTGCGCCTCCAGACTTAACGTATTTTCCAAATTATCAGTTGAATTATAATCCCTAGGCTGTCCTGTCAAATAAGGCAGCATAACAATGGGTAGGCTAATGACAATAACCAGTAGGGTAAAACAAATAATGATTGCTTTTTTCATAACAATGCTCACCTTTAATCTAAAGCTATATAAAATAATAAGGTGAAAAGAGAAAAAGAGATAGGGGTTTGCACGAAATTTTGCCGAAGTGCGGAATCGAACCGCAGACCTACTGATTACGAATCAGTTGCTCTACCAACTGAGCTACTTCGGCGTTATCTCTGTTTATAGAGACAGGGCCAGTATACGAATATCATTCACTCGACTCAAGCTTTTTTGTATTAGGGAAAATATAATCGCTGACAAGCGCTTACCCTTTATTGGCCAGCGCTTTAGGTTTCAGCCCTCCCAGCATAATTACTGGCTAGAGAGCGCTATATTTTTATTTATATTATGGCCTTCTATTTCCACGTTGACGTTTAACAGCATCCGGTGAATCTTCCAAAGACATACCTTCGACGTCACTCACTAAATCCCTCCGTTGCGATATCCAACCCAATGTCTTCGGCATATCAAAAACTTCAATAACCCCCACCTCCTTTTCTTCGCTATTACTACGAGCTAGAGAAACTACTTCATCATGCTGCAGTTGAGTAAGGTCTTGCTTGCAAGCTTCCAAACCAATTTTATTAAAACCAGCTAACTTGTCTTTAATAAAATCATAAACTACAGTGCACTGCTTTTCAGTTAAAACAGAAAACACCCATCCCAAATCAGCAGGACCCCTGATAATATCCCCAAAATATTCAGTAATAACAAAGGCATTGAACAACCCTGCGCGCTGCTCTTCATTTAAAACTTCAGATACCACGCTAAATTCACCAGCACTTTTGACGATATTACACCAAGCATTAGCAAAGGCAGCAACAAATATCGAGCACTGTTCTGCATTTAAAAACTTAGCGATCTTCTCAAATCTATAACCGTTAAACGCCTTACCCCATAAAGTAGTCTTGAATGCGTCTAAAACAATGGTGAGCCTCTCATTTTGAAGATGCATAAAGCATTTCTCCAAACTATTATCAGCAAAAATTTGAACCGCCATCACAGATAAAATAACTCGTAGTTGGTTATTTGTTGCGCCAGTATTACAAAACCACACAAAGGATTCTAAGCTGTCAAGATGCGCTAAAACTTCTTGCTGGAGAGACTCATTCTTTTGAAGTGCATTTTTGATGTCATCAACGCTTAAGGTTAAAAAATCTCTAAAATCTTGCTTTGAAACGACTCTAATTGGTAAGTTTGACTTTAATAGTGTAGAAGTAATTCCTGTTTTATCGCGACCCCTATATTTTTTTTCTCGGATACTATTCGCTAACTTTTCCTTCTGCGTTTCGAATTTTTTCTTTGCATCAAGCAATAAGGCTTTTTTTGCTTCACCATCAATACCAATCACACTAAGACTGGTCTGATTATCATCAATTGTCACAGCACTTAACAACCTATTAGACCTAGTTACCAGGCAAGCATCTAAAGTTTTGGTATTCGCTAAAGTCTCAGAGGAGACCCTGATTAATAAATCAATCTCATCTCTAACGACCTTTGGAATTTGGCTTTTTTGGCAGTCACTTACAGTATTGTAATATTCACAAAATGCTATAATAGCAATATAAGCACTGTCGTCAACCTTGCCTTCTGTAATGCCATACCGCAGTCTTTTCGCCAGATCATATAAACGGCCTAATAGATTGTCATTTAAATAAAACTCATAACTTTCTTTTAATATCAATAAATCACGCGTATCTTGAGAATGCTCCCAAAGACGCTTAACATCTAGTTCTGCTAAATAATTATCAGATATGGCTTTGTCATCATAATAATTAGGCAACTTTGAGACATCATCTGTTTCTGTCAACGATGTTAATACGCTAATAGGTATTAGATAACCTCCTGTTTCACTCAAGATATGCGTTTTTATTACGTCCTTAAGAGACTCGTTTGTTAAATCAGGATAATCATCCTTTATATTTCCTGCTTGAATATTCGGCATTAAAATACTAAGCGCGGGTTTTTGGAACACATCGCCAAGATATTGCGCGATATCACACAATAACAAAGTCACCCTATCCTCTGGTAAGGCTGTGTAACTAAAATATCTTCCCGTGTCTATTATAAACTCCCAGTTATCCCTTAAAATCTGCTCTAGCAATACCGTGGAATTCTCTCCCTGAAATGCTGTCTCTAGTTTGCCAAGTAAATCTATTTGATAATCATATATTAACTTTTCTTTAAAGGCTTCTGGCTGAAGAACTGGTTTTTCTGCCAGAAAATTTTCAACCTCCGTCAATAACCTTTTTGAAGTATCAATTTTGAACTCATCTAGCATCATTTCCCTCACAATTTACAGTTAGTATAATTCCTTAATACCATACTCGATTCAATGTGAAAAATATGCTGGGTAAAACATATCATTACCCGCAATATCTGGTAAGACGGCGGTTTTGTCTGTTTTTGTGCTAGAGGGAAAGCCTTGAAGCTATTGAGGGGCTATAACATTAGAGTTACCCCCTCCAAAATAATCACTTACTGGAGGGGGCTCTTATTTACATTTAATGACAAAAGATCTTGAAAAAAAAGAGTTTTTAACTATATCAACTTGGGTTTCGTATGTAATTGTACCCAATTTCGTATAAAGTTATTATCTATAATGCACTACTATAGTGGACAAACTTTGGATGCAACGTCTGAATATTTTCTTCGATTATAAGCTCGCTATTATTTCTCGACATTCTTCTCAAATAATTTATTTGCTGTGGAAGCAGAGTATCTGCACGCCAAATTAAGGGCTCTATTGTTGCATGGAATGAGCTGATCAGCTGAGAGTTAAGCTCATTGCTATTGGAACCAATATAATATTCACGCTCTTGCAAGAAGCCATTCAATTTCGCAATTATACGCCCTCTCCCTGCACACTGATGACTTGGATTTATCCCTTTTAAAAAAGCACTTTTTGCATGTATATTCGCTATAATAACTGCAATGATTGCTCTCGAATCTCTAGCGGCTGCTATTTCAGACTCTATATATTTATCTGCCCTATAATAGTTTCTGAAATAAGCTTCAATGCCTTGAGTAGACATGCTATTAAAGCCAAGCTTTTTTAATTGGGCTTTAATACCTTCGTGATAAAGTACCGGTTTTAACTTATTTTTGGCTAGAGACACTCTCGGGGTTTCTCTAAATATACTACTGCTTAAATTCAAGATGCCCTGCTGCAAATCTTCATTTGACATGTTCAGCTTAGGGGTTTTAAATGGCATTGTATCAGAAATAGAAAAAGTAGAGCTCTTGGGAAAACTGCCCTCATTGACATCAAAATGAATTACATCAATATCTGATTTGCTTAAAAGATATTTAATGACAAAATGCCTATTAGATTTTGCTCTACTCCATTCAGCATTGTCATTAGAATTTTTCTCACCGCCGTATATATGAAGCGTTTTCTTGCCAGAAGGAAATAAGTTAAAAAACCGATCCAAATTTGCACTATAACAACTCTCAGATAGAGTATCACGATCCGCATGAAACAGCCCGAATAGATTTTTATCGGGCTGCCGAACGACTAAAACAACACATTCAAATACATCTGTTGTACCCAGCAGTTTATCCCCCTTTGCAATTGCCATGGTTCCTTGTGGAACTGCAAAAGCGTTTTTATCATCAGCTCCATTGGAAAAACTTTTAAGATCAATTAGTGCCCGTTTTGCAGATATGTCATCACCAGCTGACCGACACTTGTGTGAAAGCAAATAATACTGCTCTAAAACAGCATCAAAATTATTTTCTTCTTTCGACAGGTTCAATCTTGATACTATATCGGCAATGGCAGGTAGCTCTATTGCACTTGATTTCAATGCCTCTTTTACCGGCCGTAACAATGACTCCAGGTTGCATTTGCTTCGTTGCGTATCACTTAATACAAACCCTGACCTTAACGCTTCCAGCTGTTTTTCGATTTTATAAATAGGTGTATTACACGCTATTTGTTTTTCGTTAATCCGCATTTTCTTTACCTACAATAATAACATCAAGCCGAATTATACATGCCGGCCACCCCAGTAAGTCAAAATTTTTTACTGACTAGGGTGGCACTTCAAAACAGAGCCAAAAGTTTATTTTGCCTGATTAACCATTAGCTTTGATTTTAATATTTTAAGCTCGTTAACAGAGGTTGCGGGCACTTGCTTCTTTTTCTTATATTTAGGGCTTATCCAAGTACGCAGAGTACCTGGTGGAATACCATTTTTTTGGCAACAGCAGCAATATTCCCAACATCTTTGGCTTCAGTAATTAATCTGCTCTTTTTCAGAATGGGTGTAAGTTCTCGTTTTTCTCATAAAATATCCGCCTCGTGACATAACAATATGGTAACGAAACGCGAAAAAATGAGCAATAATATTAGGGGGCTAGAGAGAAACAAAGTTTGTAAATTATTACGTTGTTGCTCGTCTTTAAGTCGAACCTGAAATTGTAAAAGTGAGGGATCTTAAAAATACATGTAAGCGGCAGATATTCAATGATAATCAGGTAGCCACCAACTTAACGAGTGTAGCTCACCGAGAATTGCTGCAGATATGTTATGAAATACTATACCACCATGATTTTACTACAAATAAACGTTGACTGTATTATTGTATTAATCGAGATTGATATTTTCTGGATTAAAGTAATAAAAACGTATATAGTTATATTAATCAATATACATTATTATTACTTATAGCTTATGATTACAACTGAAACAGCTATTTCACTATTTAAACAACATGGTGGAATTCTTAGAACAAAAGATGCCATAAATTTAGGTATAAATCCCAAGACACTCTACAGTATGCGTGACAAAGGTTACATTGAGTCACTCAATCGCGGAATATTTCGCCTAGTTGATTCAACAGCGGATGCGACATACATCGATCTTATAGTTGTCAGTAAACGTCTCCCCAAAGGTGTTATTTGTTTAATTTCTGCTCTTTCATTTCATGGCTTAACAACTGAGATCCCCCGTTATGTTTGTGTGGGGTTTCAGCAAGGCTGGCGTCAGCCAAAAATTGGATATCCTCCTGTGAAAATTTTCCGCTATTCCAGGACTTCATTTGACTCAGGTATTGAATACCATACATTAAATGATCTTATAGTTCCTGTTTACTCTGCGGCAAAAACAGTTGTGGATTGCTTCAAGTTTCGTAATCGAGTGGGTAAAGATGTAGCGATTGAGGCTTTGAAAGAATATTTGCATCGATATAAAGGCACCTCATTAGATGAACTGTATAAATATGCTAAAATATGTCGAGTTGAAAATATAATTTCTCCATATTTAGAAATGAGATTTTTATGAATAAAAAGATAATAAAAGATGTTAGTGCTTCAATTCGCCAAAGATTGTTAAATCTCTCTGTGCAGTCTAAACGGCCTTTTGAGGAGGTGTTGCAGTACTATATGATTGAAAGATTTATCTATAGATTGTCTATATCTCCATACAGAGATCTTTTTATTTTAAAAGGTGCCTTAATGTTCCATGCCTGGGAACTATCAGACTCAAGGGCAACACGTGATATTGATCTATTAGGGACAGCTGATAATTCTGCAGAGAATATTTCAAACATAATTAAAGACATATGTCAGATTGTTGACAGCGATGGTGTGATTTATGATGAAGGTTCTGTACAGGTCGAAGTTATTCAAGAACAAAATTCTTATAGTGGAATTAGGGCGAAATTTAACGGAGATATCGGGCGTGCACGGGCAAGAATGCAAATTGATATTGGGTTTGGTGATATTGTCCACCCCGAACCCATAAAGATTTCGTATCCCACTTTACTGTCTGATGCCTCCGTGCCCAACATCTTGGGCTACACGCCAGAAACATTAATTTCTGAAAAAGTTCACTCTATGGTTCGCCATGGTGCGAGAAATAGTCGTATAAAAGATTTTTTTGATATTTGGTTCTTATCAAGACAATTTTTATTTGATGGGAAAACCTTGTCTAAAGCGATTCAAAAAACATTTATTAATCGAGAAATGCCTTTGAATAAATTGCACTCAGATATATTTTCTGACGAGTTCAAATCTAGTGCCCAGATGCAGCGCTACTGGAATATATTTATCAATAAAAATACTTCAGATATGCCTCTGCCCCATGATTTTAGCAGCATAATGAATCAAATTGATTTGTTTATTCACCCGCTCTTTAAGGCAATAGAGAGTTCTAGTGAGTTTACTTATACATGGGTGGCGCCTGGGCCATGGGGCTAGATGAGAAAACATAATATTAATGGAACAACACAAGATCACCTAGCATTAAAGGATATAATAGCCCTTTCGAGAGATAACAGGTAAGGTTCCCGTAAATAATTATTTACGGGAACTTCACATTTATGACATTCTATTTGAACGGTGGTTTTGATTGTCATCCACTGCAGGCGGAGAACTACTAACTGAACTTGACCTGCCTAGCCTTGAGCCTGGGGTTGGCCTCAGCCAGCCACATATCTCGACGCTTTGTTGAACGCTATCTTCATCTCTACTCCGAGCCTGAGCCGCCAGTAAAACTACTTCCTCATACTGCTGTTTGGTAAGCAGTTCTTTGCAATATTCCAATTTATTTTGCAATTCAAAGTCAACCAACCTATCTTTAGTCAAGTCATAAACCATAGTGCGCTGCGCTTTATTTAACACCCCAAACACATCAATAAAGTCCTTCCTATTCTTGATAATCTTATGCCATTTATCAGCAAAGGCATT
>CAZWHY010000025.1:0-47968 GCA_964633725.1 Uncultured Candidatus Berkiella sp. | reverse complement strand
CTGATACAATTGATTATGCGTTTAAATCGATCATTCCATTTTGAATTTGCTATATTAATGATCTGAAAGTGGATTTTTTCGACGCAGGGATTTTTGTTTACCCCGCATATTTTTATTGTTGAGACGTCTTGCCTTAACTGCACGGCTGATTTTTGTTGCTTTTCGCACCTTGGGTATGTGAAGAGCTTGTTTGATAAGCATTTGCAATCTAAGTAGTGCATCCTCTTTGTTTTTCAATTGACTACGGTATTTTTGCGCTTTGATTACAATAACACCGTCTTTTGTGATTCTATAATCATCCAAGCATAATAAAATAGTTTTATTTTTTTCAGATAAAGATGAATTTTCAATATCGAATCTTAGATGAATGGCTGTGGAGACTTTATTGACATTTTGCCCTCCAGAACCTTGAGCTCTAATGGGGTTTAATTCAATTTCGTCATCTGGAATAGTAAGGGTATTGGATATTTTTAGCATAATTTTATAGCGTCTTAATGTAGCCCAAACCGAATGCACATCAGCTCAGGAAGATTTATCCTGGCATATCTCAAGTAAAATATCAACCGATTTTTGAGCTTGGAATTGAAGAGCCAGTTATGTGGTAGTAATAGAAAGATAAACGGAACGAAGAATTGCCCACATAATTATTGCTTTATCAATTGATTAAATTTCCTTGACTTTTACTAACAAATAAAATATTGTTTATCTTATCAAACGAATGCAAAGGTTTAACTATATCATGAACAATATCTCTTAACGCAGCCCTTTTTATGGGGCAAATCTATACCCCCTTGAATTGCTTAAGAGACGCTTATGATGCATAAACCTGTTTTATTGGAAAATATCTGTTTTTCTCTATCCCACAAATCCTGCTTTGATGATTTCAGTGGCTCTGTACCTTATGGTAGCCGTATTGCTATTATTGGTCGAAATGGTTGTGGCAAATCGACGCTGCTTAAGATATTTCAGGGAATATTACCTCCGACTAGTGGCCGTGTCCTTTTGCCAGATAATGCCATATTAGGATATGTGCCCCAAATTATAACTGAATTTGAATCTTTGAGTGGAGGGCAGAGATTAAATAAGGCGTTCACCCAAGCTTTAAGTTGTACTCCAAATATTTTACTGCTTGATGAACCCACCAATCATCTTGATTTGAACAATAAAAAATCATTAATTCGAATGCTGAAATCTTTTCAAGGTACACTTATCGTCGTTTCTCATGATATGGAAATATTGCAAAGTTGTGTTGATACACTGTGGCATATTGATAGCAATAAAATAAATATTTTCTCTGGAAACTACGCAGATTATATGCGTGAGAAACAAATTCAGCGCTCTTCTATTGAGCGTGAGTTATCGCAGTTATCCAGACAAAATAAAAGCATGCACTTATCACTAATGAAAGAGCAGGCACGAGCAGCACAAAGTCGCATCAAAGGAAAAAAAAGTATTGAACAACGAAAGTGGCCTACAGTGGTGAGTCATGCTAAAGCCCACAAAGCCTCAAAAACATCGGGAAAGAAAAAATTCAATATTAACCAAAAGACACAAATGTTGCGAAATAAAATAGCAGAGCTGAGTTTGCCTGAAATGATTTTGCCTAAATTTTCATTGACTGCAAATGACTTGAGTTATTGTAATATCGTATCTATTAGTCAAGGAGCGATATGTTACAAAGAACAACCCCCTACTTTACAAGACATTAGCATATCCATAGCATCAGGTGATCGCATTGCGATTATGGGCGATAACGCATCAGGTAAGTCAACGCTTATCAAAGGGATTATGGGGATGTCAGAGGTGCTAATATCTGGTCATTGGATTGTACCTAAGCCACAAGATATAGGGTACCTTGATCAACACTATCATACATTGGTTTCTGACCAAACAATATTTGAAACTATACAACTTCTTGTTCCTAGCTGGCCATACAACAAAATTCGACGCCATCTTGGAGATTTTTTATTTCGCAAAAATGAAGAAGTTAATGCGCAAGTTAAGATATTATCTGGTGGTGAAAAATCCAGGTTAACTCTGGCTCAGATTGCTGCTAAAACACCAAAATTTTTGATCTTAGATGAAGTAACCAATAATCTTGACCTGGAAACTCGAGAGTATATGATTCAAGTTCTTAAGCAATACCAAGGCACATTGGTGGCTATTTCTCATGACTATGATTTTCTACAGCAAATCGGCATCACAGATGTTTTGCAAATTTACAGCGGACTTATATTTAGAAATTCAAAAATAGGATAAAGATATTTATTTTTGAACCACTATAAAAATGCTATCTTTGTCAGAACCGTTTTTTATGCTTACTCTTGTCAGAGCTTAAGCTGCACTTTTCAAGTTGTTGCGCAAGACCACCTATGGTAGCAACCGGTTCACTGCGCTGACGAGTTAAAATACAATGTGTTATTATAAGCTGATAATCGCCAGCTGGGTGATGTATTCTTGTAGGCGGTTTTGCGGCACACACCAAATCAAAAAATACTAATTCTTCTAAGCGTTGTGACTCTTTTTGTGCGTGTGTCAGCGCGATTATTTCTAGCGCATGACTAGAGCTGCTACCTTCTTCTTGTAAAACGCGTGGTGTTGTTGGTTCGGATTGGGTTAAACGGTGGGGAAAAGATAGTTTAGGTATTCTGCCATACCGAGCTAATCCATTGTAATGTTTTTTCAACTCTCCTGTCATTAGAGTTGAGAAATCACCATTCAGAATTCTTTGTCGTGCTACAGGATTCCGTATAAACATACGATCGAAAAATAGTTTTTCTTGCTCAGACAAAAAAAGTCTCAATTCAAAAGTAAGCTGATTTTCAGAGAATATTCCATTTTTTCTTAACATTGAGACAATGGTTTGAAAACTATTATCTTTGCAATAAGATGTAAGCGCCAATGCGGTCTGCTTCAAGGCTATACATAAAGCATCTGGAAAATTTTGCTCCCCATCATCTATTGTTTTACTGCTTTGGATTGCATTTAAAGTGGGAGTTATCATTTTGCGCCTATCGTCTAAGACAGATTTGCAATATTGATAGAGCTCTTTACTTAGTTCTTGAATCAAGCTATCCGAAAACGGCTTGCATCTTATAAGCACTTTTTTAATGTCCGAAGCTCTTACATAATCCGAATCGAGAGCAGACTGCAAAGAGAAAAATAAGTTGTTTAGCTGTATTTTGTCTTTTTCGCTAAGCGTTCTATTTTTTTGAAATGTATCTAATTTTTGAACATATTTTTTAAACTTTACTACTACATCAGTCATATTTCAATCAACTACTTTAAAATTTATGATATTTAAGGAGTGTTCATAAAAAACAAAGTAAATGCAAGCAAATAATAGTAATTTAAACAAAAAGGCAGTTTTTAGTTAACTATTGCAAGGTGAGTGTCATATGTTAATATTCAACTAATTTTTTTCAAATTGTGCTTTTATTTTCTCTTTAACTTGCTCTCTTTCTGATATAGGATTAATTCTGATAAATAGATTAACAACGCCATTACCCGAATAGCCATTAATAGTAATGCCACCATCAACATCCATTTTAAAACGCAGATGACCTGGTGCATATTTGTGTCTACAAGCTTCAGAAAGTCCTATAACAATTTTTGTGACTCCTGAAATAGATTCTAACCAACGAATGCTTTTTTTGAGATCTTTATCAAGGCTTTGGTGTTTTCCCCTCATTGGCTATGCTTATTTTTTAGGAGGCATGAGTAGAGACTCATCAATGGGATGATAAAGGCTGGCTGAACGAATCAAAGATTCTGCTGTCAAACCAGGAACACCGAACACTTCGGTATAGATATTATGCTTATGTTTGATTTTTTCTAGCAATAAATCAAAATCCCCATCTCCAGAAGCAAGTATAATTGTGTCAACTAAAGGTGCTGTTTCTAAAATATCTATTGTAATCCCCACATCCCAGTCCCCTTTTGCAGAACCATCACGACGTTGGATGTAAGGCTTTAGCTTTACTTCAAAACCAATGTCAGTTAATACTTGCTGGAACTGCATTTGTTTTCTGTCTTGGCGGTCGATAGCATATGCATACGCATGAATAATTTGGCCTTGGTTTAAAATGTGTTGCCAAAATTTTGAATAATTAAAATGGCGATTAAAACATTGTTTTACCGTGTAATAAATATTTTGCACATCTACGAAAACAGCTATTTTTTTCAAGTATTCTGCTCCCAACTGGCAGGTAAATTTTAATGGTGGCATCATATCATAATTATGACTAGATATTTTTCGGCATCGAACCCCCTTTTAAATGAAATTCATCAAGATAACTACCGACTTGGCCATGGCGATTTTAAATTTTAAAGAGTTGTAGATCCATGTTAATTGCTTATATAATTCTTATAAAATTTGACTTTAATGGGCTTTAATAATGATTTATCAGCACTTGCTTGTCACGTTGGATTTGGGGCCGCAAAGCTTATACATTGCTAGGCAGTGTATAAAAATCGCTAAAACGTTTGACGCTCAGCTGAGTTGTTTGCATGTCGTTGAACCACCAGTGACTTACACAACAGGTTTTGCAAAACGGCAGAAAATTATTGACAAAAGTACCCAACTTGCAAAACAAAGTTTACAATCTCTTTGTCAAAAGCTCGCTTATTCAGATGTAGAAGAGCTCATTGCTGTAGGTTCGCCTCAAGGACAAATATTGTCTATTGCGCAAGCGCAAAAGTGTGATCTTATTTTAATTGGTAGTCATGGTGTTGGAGGCTATACGCATGTATTAGGCTCAACAGCGCACCATGTCTTATCTCACGCTCATTGCGATGTACTGATTATTCAAGTTAGTCATTTGGAAGATACACTAAAGCAGCTCCCTAGCCAGAACTATATTTGGGATAACCACCTACCAGAAAACATACCACAACCTACCAGTCAGGAAAGAAATTGTCCTCCTCATGGAGGTTCTAGACATGGCTTTGGTGAAAATATCAGTCGCGGCCCTCGTCCCGCCAATCGCCCGAGAAATTTTCCTTATAGGGGCGGAGATAGACAGGAAAAGAAAGAAGATGATAATAGCAATGACAATAAGTAAAAAATAGAAACACAGTCGTTAGCACAACTAGTATTTATATACTAATATAGGCGGTACGTTATTATTTTTCACCATTAGTGTTTGTTATTATGCAGCTGAAGCGTTTCTTGAGTATTTCCGCAGCACTTACTTTCAGTGCTGTTGGGCTGGTTGCCGGCGTTTTTTTGGGGTGGCTACCAGCTTTAATTTTGTCTTTACTGGGAATAGGGCCGTTTGTATTTGTGGCTAGTGGTGCTGCTGGCTTGATTGGCGGATTTGCAGCATATGTTAAATTATGTGAACACTACCAATTCTGGCCATTAGAGAAACCAGCAGTATCATGGATGGGGGCAGCTGGAGCCTTCATCAGCAAGCCTGAAGAGAAAACCCTATATAAAGATCTGAAAATAGCCGTTCAAAGCATTGAGGCAGAATTAAGGCAAACTTATTCTGCTGGTTGGGAAAACTTTAATATTGAGCTTGGCGATTCTTCCCCAAAGGTCATAGTTCCACAATTGGCTGCATTGGTAAACTCAGGGGTGCCAGAGAACCCGGAACTTGAACAAACTTCCTGGCTCTCCAGTTGGTTTAAAGCCAAAAAATCCTAGTTGTATTTCAACATTTTTTACGAGGACTTAGAGGGCTTGGATCAGCATTACGTGGACTTGTAACAGAACTCACCCTAATGCCATCTGTTGTCAGGCCTTCTACATCTTTAATCTTGTTGAATGGATTTGACGATAAAGATCTCTTACGCTGTTTAAAAAATGGAGTAACGGCGGCTTGCCCTTCTATTTTAGTACCATCTGATTGTTCTTTTTCTTGTTTTGCGCCAGATATAGCCATGATAGTATTCCTTTACTTTTCATATTTAAAGAATCCTAATCATGGCGTTTATTTGTAAGTTAGTCCAACCCCGCAGTTAATTAAGTGTATATGCAACCATATGCTTTGGGCTCTTCTTTTTTTGTTTGTTGAGGCTAAAAAAGCACATTCATCGTCTCATCTGCGACGTTTGTCAATTAAAGCGAAAGTACTAGAAACAAAATCGGGTTTGCTATAGACATAGCGGCAACATATGCTAAAATGCTTTTGTTGTTATGTGGTAGTAATCACGTAACATATTTAAACTTAACAATTCTTCTGTGAACGCTCGCAAGTATCTTACTTCTCGTCATTTCTCATAAGTAATTGTTCATTAGACAAAATATTGGAACGCAAACATGAAAAAAATCTATGTAGGTAACTTATCCTATAACTCCACAGAAGATTCACTACGTGGCGAATTTAGCCGATTTGGCGGAATTGACGAAATCGTCATAATCAAAGATAGAGCAACTGGCCGCTCTAAAGGTTTTGGTTTTATCACTTTTGATAGCCCACAAGCTGCTGAAAGTTCTGTTGCTGAAATGAATGGTGTTCAACTTGATGGCCGCGCTATCAAAGTTAGCATCGCTCAAGAAAAACAACGCACAACTGGCGGTGGTGGTGATCGCGGTCGTTGGTAGTCTTTTAGACTAGCAGCTAGACTAGCAGCACTTCAGATCCTGATAGCTATTTTTAGCTATCAGGATTTTTAATTTTAAGACCTTTTAAATTTTCTGCTTGAAAAAGTCCCTTTTCTTAAGCCGACAACACACAATATTCCCAATAAAAACAACATCAAGCTGTTAGGTTCTGGTATTTCTGCAGATGATGGTGGTCCAGGCAAGCCTGGGATATCAATTTCCCCAAATACACCTAGAACTTTATCACTACCCTCATCGTTAAACCCTCGAAAACGCACTAGAAAACTAGCATCATTTAGTATACTTGTATCATAATTCGCAATAAAATCTTCCGTTGTTAGGTTATCTGCATTTTGCCAATCGCTAAGTAAGAAATTTCCAGTTTCGCCTATCCCAATGCCCCCTGCTGGAGAACCGCCTCCTAGTAGATTGCCGCCCAATGAATATCCATAATCAAAATTGCCATAGGGTGAACCACTATAAGGGCCATTATCAGAGGGCATAAACTGGAGTCCCGTGTCAGTCCAGCCAACGTTAAAGCTAGCACCAGATGGGAGCTCGACTAAAAATCCAGTAATAAATCCACCGTTTAATCCATTAGATGTGTTGGAAAGGGCAATACTTAGCTCGCTTCCATTCCACTCCACATTTGCCGAAAAGTCTCCAAGATCTTCTGTTGTGATATCGGAGGGTGTTATTAATAAGGCCTGAGAAGGTAAAGAAAATGCCAGTAAAATAGAAAAGGTTAACAACTTATTTTTTGAATTCATAATGATAACTCATAGTTTATTGTTAGTTACACCTTATAGTAATAAAACAAAAATAAAAGGTGATGCATCTAACTAGGATGAAGTTTTTGATAGATGTTATGATAAAATGGCTTTTATAAATCATTGTAAAAAAACAGTAGGAAAAGAGGTGCCCTTGTCAGAAGTAAGCTTTCACACAAATCGCGTATATCCCACTCTAACTGGAAGTGCACAGTTCAAACAAAGTCCTGAAGATTTCAAAGTGAATGAAAGGCTCTCCGTTGCTTTCACCGGAGAAGGTGAGCACTTGTGGTTATACATAGAAAAAACGAATACCAATACAGACTGGTTAGCTGGGAAATTATCACAGCATTTTGATGTTGCGAAACGAAATGTCAGCTATAGTGGGTTAAAAGATAGGCATGCGACGACGCGACAGTGGTTTAGCATTCAGATGCCTGGCAGGAAAAATGCCACAGATAAAATACCTAGTTTTTCTCTTGATGACATTAAAATCCTTGAACATCATTGGCATCAGAAAAAGTTACACATGGGAACACATGATTCCAATATTTTTACAATCTGGCTTCGGGAGAATTCTTTTGCTAAAGCAGAACTCATAGAACGCTTGGAACGCATAAAACAATATGGTGTGCCTAATTATTTTGGTTCACAACGTTTTGGATTTGATGGCAATAATGTAACTGATGCGGCTACTATTCTTTCAAACCGAAAAAAATCTCAAAGAAAACAATCTGAATTGGTTGTCTCTGCATTACGCTCATACTTGTTTAACCAGATTTTATCTCAAAGAGTCGAAGATAAAACATGGAATACGATACTACCGGGTGAAGCATTGCAGCTTGATGGGCAAAAGGGATATTTTTTATTTGATAATGCAAAAGAATCTAAAGACAGCTTGCTTAAAAAATGTATACAATTAGAATGCCACCCAACAGGTCCATTATGGGGGGCTCGAAATGATATCATCAGTCATACTGTATTGGACATTGAAAATAGTTGTTTTAATCAATATCCTGATTACATAAAATTGCTCTCAAATCGGAGACTCGATCCCGCCAGACGCTCGTTGAGAATGATCCCTCATAACTTAACATATATATTTAATGAGCATAATGATTGTTGTTTATCCTTTGAGTTAGCGCCAGGTTGTTTTGCCACAAGTGTTTTAAAAGAAATCATTAATTGATTTTTTTAAAGACAAATGCCGAATTCATTCCCCAACTCATGACTTCTGTACCAGCATAAATTAATGCAAAGTGTGAATCCGGCAGTTTGTGAGTTGTTAAAATAATTCTTGTTCCTATGGGTAAAAGCAGAAGCTTCTGTTTTATTTGCGCCCAATGTTGACCTTTAAACGCCGTGGCATTAATAAAAATAACGGAGGCATCATCAAGCCCACATTTTAGAATATCTTCTTGTTTAAATTGAATTTTACAGGCATTTTTTTTTGCATGTTCACTTTTTTGGTACGCATTCAGGGTTTTATTAGACAAGCTAACTAATTCTGGCAATAACTCTATGCCAATAGATTGCTGAAAAGGAAAACATAAAGCTGCCGACATGACCGCTTTCCCCGCGCCAGAACCCAAGTCATAGAAAATATCTTTTTTTGTTGGTTTACAATAGGTTAGTAGTGCTATCAATGCCAAAAAATCTATTTCACCATATAAAAAAGCATCATTTGTAATACCCCTTCGTATTTTTGCTAGTTTTGCTGTTCTATGGGAATTGGTTTTTTTATATAGGCTCTCTAATACAGCAAGCGCAGTGCGTATTTTTTTATTTTGCTGCTGTTGTGCCAACCATCCAAGCCTTTTTCGATTGCCAAAATAGGTGCGTACATATTTTCGGAAGAACCAAGATCCCAAAATAACAATGAGTATACATATAAATAAAATTTCAATATTTGACATGAATCATAACTTTTTTAAAAGCCACTATGTGTTTCTAAAAATTTTATTTCATTTTTTGTGCTTTTTCTAGATAAAATTTTATTCCTATGGGGAAAACGATTAAATTGCTTAATAATATCGTAATGTTCTTTTGCATATTCATATAATTGGTTAGCCATAGGGATTGCGTCTTCTGGAGCATCTTTAATAATGCTAAAAAACAAATCAAGGCATTGTTTTTGATCTGATATAGATTCTGAATGCTCCAAAGGCATGTATATAAAAACTCTATAAGTTAACGGGAGAGATGTATCATATTGTTTATCAACGGCCATTTTAGCAGCTTTTAATGCGAGACCATCGTGTGCATACATTGCTGAGGTTCCTCTAAGCATGTTCCTTGAAAACTGATCAATTAAGATAATATAGGCGAGTGCTCCTTTGGGCGTTTCAAGCCAATGATTTAGTTCGCCTTGAATGGCTTGTCTTCTTATATCAGAGAAACTATCTGTAATAAAAGTATCAAGCGTCTCGTTTTTTTGCCACCATTCGGCACGATTGTATAATGACTGTTGATTATTGTCGGGATCAAACCAAAATTTTAAAATTGTTTCTATCATAGTGATTGTGGTCTCTATTAAATGACTTTTGCTATTTCTTTAGAAAAATAATTGATAATAATATCAGCACCGGCTCGTTTAATGCTCGTCAAGACTTCTAGGGCTGCTTGCTCACCATCAATCCAGCCTGCTTGTGCTGCGGACTTAATCATGGAAAATTCACCACTAACATGATATGCAGCTAAAGGCACTTCAGGGTGTTTTGTTTTGATCCTATGAAGTACATCGAGATAAGTATGAGCGGGTTTGACCATAATAATATCAGCGCCCTCCTTAAGATCAAGCTCAACCTCTCTTAAGGCTTCGTTGCCATTGGCAGGATTCATTTGATAGCTTTTTCTATCGCCAAATTGTGGAACACCTTCGGCTGCTTGCCTAAAAGGACCATAAAAAGCAGAAGAATATTTCACAGAATAGCTCATAATAGGAACATGAGAAAAGCCACTTTGATTTAAAGCGGTTCTAATAATACCAACCTGTCCATCCATCATCCCACTTGGCGCAATAATATCTGCTCCAGATTTTGCATGGCTAATGGCTTGTTTGGCTAATATAGGTAATGTGCGATCATTATCAACATCTAACATCCCTAAGTTATCAGATAGAACACCGCAATGCCCATGATCGGTATATTCACAACAGCAAACATCTGTTATAACTACCATATTCGGGGCAATATTTTTGATATTTTGAATGGCTTGTTGGATTATACCATTATCAGAATACGACTCTTTTGCCATTCCGTCCTTAACACTTGGGATTCCAAACAAAATCACCGATTTTAATCCCAAATCCACCAATTCAACTATTTCTTCCCGCAACTTATCAACACTCAGCTGGTAATGCCCTGGCATAGATTGGATTGGTTCTTTAATACTAGAACCATGCTTAACAAATAACGGCAAAACAAAGTCATCTTTAGTCAGTACAGTCTCAGACACCATGCTACGCAATGCCTCTGTGCGTCGCATCCTTCTCAATCTTAAGTTTATATCTAATGCTTCCATACCAAAGCCCCAATTATTAAAAGTGTTAAAATATTACTTCCTTCCATTTTTCTCAACTGGAAGTTTCCTAGTCTAAAGTATGCCCTAAGCTTATTGTTCCAATCTGTTTTGATGCTTCCTTACAATGATCATCAAAATATATTTTTTCATAACCCAAATTCTGATAAAATGATAATGTATTATCGTTTGCATATAGCAACATTCTAGAACGTCCTTTCTGCATTACCCATTTTTCCAGCATTTTTAAAAATACACCACCGTTGCCCTCATTCTGGTACTCTTTTTTTATTGCAAAAGATCTTAAAACTGATGATGTGGCGGATATAAACTCTATTTCTGCAACGCCTATAATACCTACATCTTTGCGCAATACAATGTGACACTTATCTTTTGCATGAATATCAAAAAAAACCTTCGGTACTTTCATTCCCAATAAATCATAAATTTCAGATTGCAATATTTGATAATATACTTGTTGCTCTTCATCAGAGAGAACTTGCATCATTCTAAAACCGTGATATCCAGATTGTGCATCTATTTTTTCTACAAATTCTGTTTTTTTCAAACAATAGTTGTAAATGTCGTTTGGGTATTTTATTGCTAACATTCGCTTTAAGCTGGCATACTCTTCTTTCGAACCTGGATGATTAATCAAAAATTTTTTAAATAATAACATCCTGTCTATTTCGGCTGCATTCTCTTCGTATATGTGCATATTACAAAAAAACGGTGAATTTCGTCTCGTAAAATATCTTCGCCCCAACATGCCATATTCGCCTTTACCTTCAAAGCCTAACTTTTTAAGTTCCTCTTTAAAAGAATTAACACTTGTAATATCCTTAACCACAGGAATCACATCAATAATCGGTTTAGCATCTAGACCAGGTATCGAAGTGCTGCCAACATGATGTATAATCAGCAATTCTTCTTGTAAAATATCTTTTACTTGAATAGAGAGCGCCTCAAACTGTTTAACCCAAGTAAGATTATACGGCTCAACAATTACTTCTTTTGATAATTGTTTCTTCATCTGGGTATAAATTCTCCCTCTCGAATAATAATAACTTGTGGCTCACTATCTGTACCTAAATAAGCACCAATGGTCATACCTATGATGCATCCAGGAATCGCGGTGAAAAAACCCATGCAAAAACCAGAAATGCCTCCAACCCAAAAACCTATTGTGCCATATACCAACACCCCAGATATGCTGCCACCTAATACTTGAGCCGACTCTTTGCTTGTTAGCCATACAACTATCGCCTCCCTGTTTGATTCTATAGACTATTTTCAGCATACTCTCAAAGTAAAATATTGATACATCATACAGGAAAAATTAAGATGGCAGAATTAATGACCGCTGAGTTTGGCACATGGCACTCGCCTATTGAAGCGTCTATGGTTGCTGAAAATAATATTGCATTCCAAGACCTGGTTCTAGATAACAATAATATCTACTGGTCCGAAATGCGCCCATCCGAAAGCGGTCGATATGTCATTGTGAAACAATCTAATGATTCAAGCAACCAAGATATGCTGCCACAAAATTATAATGCTAGAAACCGAGTGCATGAATATGGTGGTGCCTCATTTACAGTAAAAAATGATATTATTTATTTCATAAATTATACAGATCAAAAAATTTACGAAATCAAACCCAACAAAAAACCAAGAGCCATTACCCCCAAAGGCACCCGTTTTGCAGATATGCACATCACCCCTTTTGGAATCATTGCAATAGCAGAATCCCATTCTGAAAATAGCTTACCAGAAAATTATATCGCTCAAATTAATATTCATTCTGGTGAGATTGCTAAAATTGCGAGTGGCTATGATTTTTATGCTGGCATTACAATTAGTCATGACTATAAAAATATTGCTTGGATTTGCTGGAATCAACCTAATATGCCATGGGACAACAACGAACTATGGACAGCTAAGCTTTCTGACAATGGTATAAACTCTCCGCAACAAATTGAACCCAATGCCTCTGAACAGTCTTTTTTTCAACCCCAATGGCGACATGACAATCAGCTTTTTGTCGTGTCTGATAAATCAAACTGGTGGAACCTCTACTCTGTAAATAATACTAAAATAACACCTGTGTTTGAAATAGAAAGTGAGATTGGTCTACCACAATGGGTTTTTAATATGTCTACCTGGGGGTTTTATAATAATAAGATTGTTTGCTCTTTCTCAGACAAAGGTGTTGGGAAATTATTTGAGTATGATGCAGGTAAACTGTCTGAAATTAAATTGCCTTTTACATCATATAGTCAAATTAGAGCTAATAACGACCATTTAGCAATGTTAGCAGGCTCCACAAATAAACCAACCGTACTTATCAATTTAGATCCTCAATATAAACATAAAATCTTACAAACCAGCGCTAAGTTACAAGTAACAGCCGATTATTTGAGTCAACCAGAGCACATCCAATTTGATACAACCGATGGCCGACAAGCATATGCTTATTTTTACCCGCCGAAACACAAACAATATCAAGGCATACCTGGTAGTTTACCCCCCCTTATTGTTCAAAGTCATGGTGGCCCAACAGCCAGCGCTAATACCAATTTGAATCTAAAAATCCAATATTGGACAAGCAGAGGCTTTGCTTTTGCGGATGTTAATTATGCTGGCAGCACAGGATATGGCAGAGATTATCGTAAAAGTTTAGAGGGCAAGTGGGGCATATACGATATTGATGACTGTTCTGCAGTTGCAAAATATCTTATTCAACATCATAAAGTAGACAAAAATAAACTTGCAATAACAGGCGGCAGCGCTGGAGGATACACTACCTTAGCAGCACTCACCTTCACTAATACCTTCCATGTTGGTGCCAGTCATTACGGTGTCAGTGACTTAGAAGCTCTAGCCAAAGAAACACATAAATTTGAAGCCAAATATTTAGATAAACTCATAGGTTCCTACCCCCAAGAGAAATCTCTATACCAGGCACGTGCCCCAATCTGTCACATTGATAAGCTTTCGGCTCCTGTTATTTTTTTTCAAGGTGCCGAAGATAAGATAGTGCCCCCAAGTCAGGCTGAAGCCATGTACCTAGCCCTAAAAGAAAAAAACATCAAAACATCATATTTCTTATTTCCTGAAGAACAACATGGATTTAGAAAATCTGAAAATATTATGACGGCATTGGAAGAACAAAGAAAATTTTTTATTTCAGTGCTGCTGGGATAAGGTAGAAGTACTTTGTGAAAGTTAGAAAAAAAACCAACTTTAATAACATAAATATTCTTTTCGTTATTAATATAAAACGATATGATGAGAAATAATTATATTTTTTCTCTGCGATATATTAAGGGAACCACATGGATGTTGCAATGATACTGGAAAAATTTTATGGCCTTTGGTTTTTAATCATTGGTTTGTCTTTATTAACCGCCAGCCGAGAATGGAAAAAATTACTAACATCGTGGATGAAAAACCCAGAACAGTTAAAAATGTTTGCTATTATTATGCTACCGCTGGGGCTATTTACCATTTTATTACATAACATTTGGTCTGGAATAAGTATAGTTGTAACGTTAGTAGGTTGGATAATGAGCTTGGAACTTGCACTCTTTACGTGCTTTCCCAATGCCTTTACTAAAATAGCAAGTCACGTTATCCATAATAAAAAACTTTTTTGTCTCAGCAGCATTCTTTATATATTGGTTGGAATATTGATCTTAGTTGGTGCATTCTTCTAACATAAAGTATAAAAACATGGTTATTTCCCTTGTTAGCAAGTTGGGAAAATAAAACTTTGTCTGTTACACTTATTCTGCAACTGAAGCCAATGGTGATATTCTAGTGTTTCACCAGCGGGATTACACAAGTGCTTCAGTTGCATCTATTCATATACTCTGTTCCAGCCCAAGAAAATTTATTTTTTAGCCTTATGATTAATATAAAAAGTAAGTACACTATAAACCATCACAGCACTTAAAATACCCAACACAACCAAATAAGAAATATTCTCAAGCGTTTTATCATTAAAAATTGTCACTAAAACAATACCTAAAACGCCAAAGCCTCCCATAAATGTTGATGACATTGCCGTTCTTCTTCCCATAGGTTCTTCACAAGCTTCTATCGCACCGCGATTCAAAGGTCCAAAGGTAATGGATGCTCCTAATGAAACACACATCATAGCAACAACGACTGAGTATAATGAATCAATCTCTAGCTGAACCAAAACAGACAGGGCAAAAGCGCCTATACAAGCTATAAATAAACCCAGCTGTATTGTCATCTGCACGCTAATATGATCGATTAAAACCCGGGTGAATTGTGCCCCAATTAAAAAACAGCCAAAAATTAATAGCTGGATAATACCAAATTCTATTCGCCCTACTCCGCGTGTTTCAATAATAATAAAAGGGCTTTCCACTATCCAGCAAATAAAAGCCAAAAATAATAAGCAAAATGTTAAAACATACCTCAAAAATGATATTCTAATTGAGATCCTCCAATAGTCTATAAGAATCTCTTTAATATTAATGGAAATTGGATTCAAGTTTGTCTCAGGCATAACTCTAAATAGCATGATGTAGGCAACCCCTCCCCAAGCAGCAAGACTCCAAAAAATCACTCGCCAATGGCTAAGTTCAATAACTATTGCTCCTAATAATGGGCCAAACGCTGGGGCGAGAATTGTAACAGAACCCATTATTGCAATAATTTTAATGGAAGCATTCGTGTCGTATGATTCATGAACCGCCGCATACCCTGGTACAACAATAGCCCCGATGGTACTACCCTGAATAAACCTGGCAAATAACATAATATTGAGATCAGCGGTTATTGCACAAACCAAAGAAGATATAAAAAAGAGCATAGCTCCTGATAGCAATACTATTCGTCTGCCAAAACGATCGGATAATGGGCCGGTGAAAAGCTGCATGGAGGCGGAGCCTAGAAACCACACTAATAAAGTATATTGAGCCGCATCTTGAGAAATATTAAAATTTTTGGCGATCGTAGGTAGTCCAGGTAAATACATATCATTCGCAAGGTAGGTACCAATTTCAAGAAACACAAGTGATAAGGGAAAAAGCATGGACTTGTTCATTTTACAGAATCCGATTTGTTTGTTTTCTGACACAATCGTTCCACGAGAAACAATCAGCTATAAATACTACTAATATTTTGATTTTTAAAAACTACCACATTAGATTTTCAAGATATAACCTTAAGTGTCCCGCCATTTTGAATTTTTTAGAGATTAGATTTTTCTTTCTTCCTGAAATGATACTTTTAATGTTGGAGGGTAAACGACTATAACTCTTCTGTCCTCCAAGCATTTCATAGAAAACACCAATTAAATCATATACATCCTCTTGAATTTTAAGCTTAGTTGGTCGTCCTAAATGTAGGAAATCAATTAATTTTATCTCAAAACCTAATCCTTTTCTTTTTACCATAATATTATCTGTATGAAGATCACCATGATATTCACCTTGTAGGTGTATATGCTCTATCCCTTGAACTAGAGCATAAAATAAATGTAGTGCTTCAAAAGGATTTAATTTTTTTTGTCTCTGTTTGCAAATATATTCAGATAAAACTTCTCCATTAACATAATCAGAGATTAAAAAATCTACTTTTTCTTTTCGAACAGTGACAACGTCCTGATTATGATATTGAATAATGATCGGACAAGATCTAAGCTTATTAAGTTTCTTGGCATAAAAAATGTGTGGTTTGGTAACTTTATAGCAGTGTTTATAAAATAGTTTTGCGGCTCTAACAATGCCTGTTTGACATTCTTCTACCTTATAGACCTCGCCTTCCCAGCCGTTACCTAAATAATCTAATACTCGATAGTTTCTTCCTAGGATACGTCCTGGAACTAATGAAAAGGATTCTGATTCTGGCACAATAATAACCTTGCATATAAGCGTATTAAACAAATCTTAATTTTGTTTTCTATTTCATTAGATATTATATGAGATTTATTTAAAAAGTTATATTTATATGAATATATATAAGGTAATTCAACACAAAAAAGCATGACAATAAACCTGTATAAGATGTGGATACAATAATAATACAGTTAAACCTGTGGATAAGTCATTCATTCAGAGCAGCAATGATGAGTAAAAAGTTGGATTTTATGTGGGGAATCGAAAGATAGGGAGTTAGTCTTTCTGATAACTTAGCGTTGTGGCAACATGCTTCTGGCTTCTTCTAAACTAATGTTTGGAAAAATGAGCATTAATTTCTGAATTTTTTCATAATATATATTGGGTGGGGGGTGCGTTGTATATTTTTTGTTTGTATTTACAGAATGTAACGGGATAAGTGAAGCAAGTGTTTTTGAATTTTTATAAGGCGGGAGCCAATTAGGTGCTATATTTTCACTTATTTTCTTTGAAATCAATCGGTTTTTATAGTTTTGCGTAGAGCGTACTCTTGCTTTATTGAGAGCTCTTGGTGTTATACCAAGTTCAAATAATAACTTTGAATGAATTCGTCGTACGGAAGGCCTATGCATATACTCACCGGTTAGGTCGTCATAAGTAGATTGCCTAAAAGCAGAGATATATCCTGACTGTTGCAACCAACGCAAGGCTCTTTGAGTTCGTCTTTCTGACAATTGTGATTTTCTAGCTAAATAACTAATTCCTAGGTGAATAAAAGTCTGTGTTTCCTGGTGATAGAAACCAACCTGCATGGTTTTTAAATCTAAATGACTTAAAATTATTTGTAGCAATTGGTATATGGCAGTTCTTTGATCTAGGCGCATGGTTCGGGTTGATATACGTTCTTGGTTTTCTACGCGTTTTAATAGAGCGCCTCGAAAGCTATGAAGCCACTTCCAGGAATGCTGCGCCCACTGCCCTGCCCTACTTGCGGCAAGGCTTAGTATCTGAGGTGTTTTTTTGTTATTCAACTTGCTGTTCATTTTTGGCGCAAAACCCCTTTGACGCCATAAAATGAAATTGCTATTCTATTTATGCGTAGAGAGCAATTCGTTTAGGCGATTGTGTGCATTAAGCTCAGTTGCCGCTGGGCTTAAGTTATGTAAGATCTATCATTCTTGATTTATCTCATCTTCAATCCTTGCTATGTGTTATTACCATTTAAAGTATACTTTGATCATATAACTGTCTGAGAAAAAAGCAAAATTTCAGAAAAAAAGTCAAATTTTAACCTTGAAAATATTCTTTTTTATTTAAGTTAAATATATTTTTATTGCATTTATTTTTTAAAAAGGTGCTGTAGATTTTTTTTCTATTTACATACAATAAAAATATTACCCTACAGTGAGCACGTATTTTTTTCATACAAATAAAATCATTAAAAAATAAAAACATTTATATATCTCCTTTATTTTAAATACAGAATATTGAGTAAAATAGTCGTTGTTGATTTTTTGTCATAAGGATGTTCATGACTTTCTCTAGGCCAATAATGCTGTTCATGGTGAGTTGGCTTTTAGTTGCAATAGTTTTTTAGAGGGGCACTATAAGGGGATTTTGTCCAGCTACTGGACAGTATTCAAGTGTGGGAACAAAAACTCTATTTTTGAAAATATAGATTGAATAAGGCTCTTTCATTTGATGTAAGTCAAACTTTCCTATTGACTTTTGTGGTTGTTTTTTTGCTTGCATAGGAACAGCAACCCTCCTTTGAAATGATGTCTATCTTGCATTCGACTCTGCTTATTGAGTGCCCTTAATATTTGAAAATCCATGCGTGCTCTTAAACCTAATTAGTCCCTGGCGCGAAATTGAAAATCTAGCATTTTTCTGTTCTCCGCAAATTTTCTGGTATTCCACGGTTCGCCTCATATTTGACCTCACCCGGCGTTCCTCGCCACCCTCTCCTGATTCCAGGAGAGGGTGGCGAGGAACGCCGGGTGAGGTTAAGAGAGTGCATGATTTTCTTGGTTTTTAATTTCGCGCCAGGGATTAATTAGATGAGCATTAATTTTTACATTTTGTTTTTAATGAGCAAACTCAGGTTGTCCAGTCGCTGGACAGCATGGAATATTATCTAAGGAAATGCGGGTGGGGGAACTGTTTTAGCTTACCAGTTAAATGTGCACTGTCGTATTATTAGTTCTACTTGAATTTGATAATTAGTCCATAGGGCGATGAATACAGCATGTAGGGGGTTGGCCTTTGTATTGACCCAACATATAGGGCTGACACAAAGGTCAGCCCTATGAAATAAAAGTTCTAGTTAGGGAGAGATTAGATCTTGATTGTCCAGTGACGGGACAGCGACGTAAATGCGTGGGGTAAAGAAAGCGGGATTACATTTGGGTTTGTCAGTCAAGTCTGCATGGTCATATTATTAACAGTTGCTTAAATTTTATAATTAGGTTTGGACTGTCCAGTGACTGGACAGCAACGTGAATGAGTTGGGCAAAGGAGGGGAATTGTATTTGGGTTTGTTACTCCAATGTGCAAGGTTAATTATGAGTAGTTGTTTAAATTTTATAATTAGGTTTGGACTGTCCAGTGACTGGACAGTCCAAAGCATAAAATATTTTATTTAACTGCATTATAATGGGAAATTGTGCCTATATATAAATATAGTAAATAAATTAAAGGCTTGTATATGCAGGATAAGGCTTTATACTATTTACATACGTATGTAACATAACCGCAACAGCTCGCATGGTGTAAGGAAAGAGAAAGAATGTCTATAAAGATCCCAATTATTGCAACGATGAATCAAAAGGGGGGCGTGGGAAAGTCCACGGTTACAGGTACTCAAGCAGAGTGGTTTTCCATTGTTAGAAATATGCGTGTTTGTTTGGTTGATTTGGATGAGCAATGTAACTCAACTAAGCATTTTATTGGAGTGGATTATACTCATGATGACAATGATGCAGGCTTCCAAATTAAAAATCATCCTGATTTTCAGGATGACTTAGGTGCAAACCAAAGATCTTCTATTGCGGATATCTTTTATGGTGAGGCCGTGCTCCCTTATCAATCATGGATTAATGAAGAGAAATATAATGGTGGGTTGGTCGATGTTTTATGTGGGCATCCTGTTCGTATTGAGGAAATCAATAATGCTTTGGTTTCAAAAGAGGATGGTCGAATTAACCCGAATGCGAAAGAACGACTAAAAGAATTTTTTGAAATGGAAGAGGTGCAAGAATCATACGATTTATTTCTGCTGGATACGGGGCCGAGTAAAAATGTCATGTTTCGCTCTGCGCTGCATGCGGCAACGGATATCGTTGTGCCTTTTGAGCCTGAAGATAAGGCGATACAAGGGATTACTCAAATGCTTAATGCAGTGAAGCGGGAAAACTTTTCAAGAGGGCGTGAAAATCAATTGAATTTAGTTGGTTTGCTACCAAATAAAGTTAGGAATTTGAAGTTGCATCGAGAATATTTAGCTGAGCTAATGGAGCGCTATGAAGAGCATTTATTTCCTTGGCCGTGCTGGTTGAGTTTGTTAACAGCATTTCCTTCTAGGGATTGTATTGGTGCAAAGCCTAAAAGTATTTTTCAACTACCTAAGTCAGATACTGCTAGAGCTCAAGCAACTGCAAAATGCTTGTATTTAGAAAAACAGATCTTTGGCCAACCATTAGCTATTACTGAAGAGATAAGAGAAGTTATGAGTATGTTCGAGGATGGGTTTGAATCACTAGGGATAAATGAGTCATGTCAAATATAGTAAAAAATAAAAAAGAGCCTGCGAAAAAACGTAAGCCGCTTTTGGCTAGAGCCCCAAAAAAACCTACACAGAAGGGAACTAGAGCTAAAGAACCTGCTACTAAAAGAGCCCCCAAGCTAGGCATTGGCAGAAAAAAAGAAGGGGAAAAAGCTGAGTTTGTAGATAGTTTAAATGCACAGTTGTCACAGATTAATTTTTTAAATGCAAAGTATTTGCCTATTAATGCGATTCAATTGGATCCAGGTAACCCAAGGGAGTTATCGATTGATTTAAACGATGTGAAAAACGGTCCCAGGTTGCCTGAGCGGACATTTGATGATGAGGTGCAGGATGAGTTTAAAGAACAGTTAAGGCTGCATTTCGAAGGAGACAGTGATAGGAAGCAAAAAATAAATGATTATCTATCCGTTGCGTTATTAGCGGCAACTATCAGAGATCCTGAAAAATTAATGCAGCCCATTTGTGTCTATGAGAAAGGTAATCGATACGTCATTCTAGCGGGCGAAAGGCGAACGCTTGCCCATCATGTCATGGGGGCTCAACATATCGCGTCTAATATTATTATAGAGCCAGATGCTAAAGAAAAAGTGCTATTACAATATATTGAAAATTCTGCCAGAGAAGATTTATCTTTAAAAGATAAATATAAAGCTATCAGAAATATTATTCATCATTATGGTGAAAGTATTTCTGTACGATCTTTGGCGAGCATTCTTAGATTGTCAAAATCACAAGCGCAAAAATACGCTAAAATTTGCAAAGAAGAAAATATATTGTTTAAGCGGGCTGTCGCGTCAGGTGTGTTATCTTCGCCTGAGGATGCTTATAATCTTATTAGAAATAATGATTCGGAGTCTATTTCATCTATTTGTAATTTATTATTAAAAGGGAAGGGAATAGAAGAGGCTTTAAAAAGCATGCATCCAAACTCATTGCATGTAAGCCAACTTACCGCAAAAAGGATTATAGGGACAAGTGAAAGGGCTCGTAATAATGAAAAGAAAATGAAGCATGCAGAGGAAATCACTCTAAAAGGAGATGATTTGGATGTCTTAAGACAACTAATACAAATTGCTATAAAAGCAAACAAGCTAAAGGGTTTAGCGGATATCAAGATGGAATCAGGGATGATAGATGTTTGGGCAATGATTAAAGACAAAATTAAAAAGGCAAACTAACATATGGTCAAAGCATTAAATCCCCCACTAAAACGAAAATCAAAACATTCTAGAATTATCATAGGATCTGTTGCACGGAGAGCATCTATTCGAGTTCCCGCAAAAATGCTTGAGGAGATAAATGATGTGCTTGAGAAAAATGGCCAATCAGCGTACCAAAAGGGGAAGTGGATATCACAGGCCATTTTAAATTTGTATAATGAAGAAGATTATGTGGAACTAGTGAAAGAGGAATGGTTAGATAGGAAAAATAATATACCGCTGCAAATCACTTTAACGAAGGATGCTGAAATTATTTTGGGGAAGATAGTTTGTGCCCTGGAAGCTGATGGGTCGGCTCGTAAAGATCATTTAAGTGCAACGATTCGGGTCGCGATTACGGCGGCTCTTATTCGCTGCGGTGTTCTATAATCTATGACCTTAGTTCAGTTGTACCAGACAAATGTTAATGAAAAGAATATTGTTTATGATGTCGCCCAAGAACGAGCTGTAAATGCTTTGCAGTTCGTTTTTGACGCTTTGGTAGGTCAAGAAAAATCTTTAAGTCTAAAAAATATTAAAAAAATCAAAATGGCTTTGGGCGTCAAGATTCAACCTGTGCAAGGGGTGTATTTATGGGGCGGCGTCGGCAGAGGTAAAACATATCTAATGGATTTGTTCTTTAACACCCTGCCTGGGAACAAAAAAAAGCGGTTACACTTTCATCATTTTATGAGGTTGGTTCATGCGGAGTTGAAAATATTTCAAGGGAAAAATAATCCCCTAAAGCATGTTGCTAGAAAATTTAGTGCTCATTTCTCTGTATTGTGTTTTGATGAATTTTACGTCAATGATATTGCTGATGCTATGCTGATGACTTCTTTGTTTGAATATTTATTTGAGCAGGGGGTGACGCTCGTTGCCACATCAAACATTCACCCCGATGATTTGTATCATAATGGATTGCAGAGGACTAATTTTTTACCGACCATTGCTTTAATTAAGAAATTTACGAGCGTTATAGAGCTGGAAGTAGGGTGTGATTACAGGCTGCGATATTTAGAAGGGGTGGAAATTTTTCATTTTCCATTAGATGACGAGTCGCAAGGCAATCTTTATCGCTATTTTACCCATTTAGCATCACATAATATTTCACAAAATCATACTATTCCTGTCTTAGGCCGAGATATTCAAACCGTTTTGGTGTCCAGTAATGTGATATGGTTGGACTTCATTGATATTTGCCAAGGGCCCAGAAGTCAATATGATTATATTGAAATTGCCAGGTTATACCACACAGTTATTATCAGTAATGTAAAAATATTAGATGATGCTGTAAATGATGTGGTGAAACGCTTTATTATGATGGTAGATGAATTCTATGATCGGCATGTGACTTTAATTATGTCTCTTGAGAGTGACATCGAGGATCTGTATCGAGGCGAAATATTGAGCTTCGAATTTAAACGAACATTGAGCCGCCTGCAAGAGATGAAATCAAAAAAATACCTTTCGTTACAGCATCTTTCCTAATGGTACCTCTCTAGCCCCCTAATATCTGTATATAAGTGCAGTATTCCGAAATATATTTAGTTTTCCCTTATGCTACGCTTAGTAAAAGAGATTATATCTATACTAAGGTTAGGTAATGTGTTTTTGGGTACTGTTAATAATGTTAGTGTTTTCCAGTGCGACATATGCAAAAGGCAAGGTCTCAAAATCTTGTTTAAATGCTATACACGAGCATTATTTATTTACGGTATTAATTGAACCTAATATTAAAACAATCCCTAAAAAGAAACAAGAAAAGGTGCAGGAAAAGGGAGAGACGCTATTAACAAATATCAATAGAGAATGTGAAGCTAGCTTAGCGGCTGGAATACAGGAAAAAACAAAAAATTTCTCGATACCAACAAGTGACTATCTTAAATATTTTGAGCAGGATGTAGGGGTAAACTTATCTTTTGTTGGTCAAACAATACCCTTAAATCAGGCTAATATGAGCGACCAAGAGCTGAAGGTTTGGGCTTCCTTAGTTTTATTAAAGACATATGAAATAACCGCTAAAAAATTCAAGGATTTTTCTCATCTAAAATCACACTATAACCCGAGTGCTTTGCAAAAAGTGGCTGAGGATATTTATAGAAGTTACTTGCAAGGCCGCTCAAAAGTATCGGTAGACAATCAAATCACGATTATAGACAAGGCTTTAGCAGTACATAGTAATATTGTCTCTTTACCTCATATTACCTTTCAAGGCGTAGATAAAAATGGACGATATATGTGGCGTTTAAAAATCCCTATGCTCATTCAGGCAAGAATGGGGGATAGAATTAAAAAAGAAAAAATAAAGGTATCCATACAAGTTACGCGTGTTGAGCAATCATTGGCTGCCGATGGCATCGTTATCACACAATTTGAAATTGAATTTGAATAAAGTTTTCCTATTCTTACCTTCCCACGTTACCTGTAAAAAATAATATCTCGTATTGCAAAGCTTTTATGTGATTTAATGAAAGTCACAACAAAGAATATTTTTTGCTGATTTCAAAAACAGTAAATATAGTGCGAAGGCTTGTACACGTTGTATCTTTTGCTATGCGCTTAATTCCAAGGAGGGAGTTGTATGTTGGATTCACCCGAGAAAACTTTAATAGGATCTTCTACTGTCATAGGGATTATAGAATATCTTTCGGATGAGAATAAATTTAACACTCTGAGTTATGAGCGATATTTGCATTTAGCTGCAAAAAATGAAGAAATTGCATTATCTTTAGTTTCTGATAGCACAGTACAATCGGTCATGGATGGTTTAGCAATATCTATTTTAGGTTCTAAACATGGGCTTGTCGCAGAAAAAATATTATCCATTTCTGTTTTAAGAGACAAGTTATATGGCATTGATCTAGAAAAATTAGCGGCTAGTTCAATTGGTGCTGCTATAGAGGTATTAACTGCTGTTGATTTGAAGTCAAGATTGAAAACATATGATATTGCTGCGATAGGTGCAGCACGCCCGGAGTTAGTTGATAAAATCATAGCAGATCCTAGCTTAATGGGACGTATTGAATATATTCACTATGGCAAATTATGTGAAAATAATATTGATGCTGCACAAAAATTAATCAGTGAAAAATCCAGCTATATGGAAGGTGTTGAAATTGCATTGATAGCAAAGCATCACCCGATGATATCATTATCAGTATTAGAAAACGACGCTCTGCGTCATAAGATTGATACAGAATCTTTGGTTATACTGTCTACAGCAAGTGAAGCAACAGCCATTGCAATACTGAAGGACTCTGGGTTTTATGAACAGTTGGGTCCCATTGGTATCGCTAGGATATTGGCAAATCATGTTGATTTAGCATGTTCTTTTATAGGTAACAATCCAAGTATATTAAGTGAATTTGATAAAATAAGCGCCGCCTGTGCCGTTGGAAAGTCGTCATTAATTGCGATGCGATTATATCAGAATGCAACATTTAGAAATCGTACAAAGGTTGAGAGTGCGCACGTGGCCTGGATTAAAGATGCGATACATTTGGGTTCTGATATAGACTTGGTAGAAGCAAAAAAGCCAAATGCCTCATTACTTAGTACATTTGAAAAAGTTTGTATTTCTTTCATGCTCAAAAAGCAGATTGCTTTTCCGAGCAATATTCAAGGTGGCATCTTGCAGGGTGTTGTTTATCCGATGTTAATTAGAATACCGCGAGAAAACAGGGAAAAAATCATTCATCGATTAATCGCTCATGTTCAACGGATGGAGATAGAAGAATTGGTTACCTTGGGCAATAGGTCGGAAGAGGCTGCTAATGATATTTTGCAAAATTACAAAGCTAGATTATTAGGCCAAGATCTAGTCTTATTAGGAGAAAATCATGCAACAATTGCTCATCAAATATTAAATGATGCAGAATTGAGTGAAAAATTATCCGGGCTTAATTTAGTCATGATGTGTAAAAACCATCCCGAGGAATGTAGATTTATCTTTTCAAATGCTTTATTACGAGAAAGAATTGTAGGCTGCCATGCTGGGGTGCTTGCGTTAAAAGATTATAAATTATTGCATCTTGTTTTTGGGGATGAGCAAATAAAAGAAAATCTTACGCAAAAAGACTTACCCTTATTGTGTAAGCGGTATATCGGGGTAACTAAACAAGCCTTAGCTGAAGTTGTTTTGTATAGTAGATTTTCAATCTTTTATCACGAGCTGCTGCATAACCGCATAGAGACGGTTGGTGCTATATCCAACTGCATTCAGAAGGTTTTTTTAGGCGCCAGTTCTGATTCTCTCTTGAGACAAGACGTTATTGCAGAGAAAAGTAAATCACTATTAATAAAGAGCGTTGGTCAACTAAGTGCCTCTATGGGGAAATTATCTTTGCAAGATATACCTCATAAAGACGATAAAAATTCCACTAAACCTTGTAGATATCATTAAAGCATCGTGTATTGTGGAATAAATAGTAGCGGATGGCTTTTAAAGCATTGGTTATGCATGTAGTATGTAATCTTTCTGACAAGGTTGTGTGTGATAGGATTTTAAAGCATGCTTGAAAAATCAAATTTAGTTAGTTTTGATAATGAAAAGTTAATTCTAGTAGATGAATTTGATCGTAGTGTAGGATTTAGTGATAAAAAAAAGTGCCATCAATTGGCGGGCATATTACATCGTGCTTTTTCTATATTCCTATTTAATGAGCAAAACCAAGTTTTAATCCATAAAAGAAGTCATTCAAAAAATCTTTGGCCAAAATATTGGAGTAATAGCTGCTGCTCTCACCCTAGAAAAGGTGAAACTTTGGAGGTCGCAACTAAAAGGCGACTTCTAGAAGAGTTAGGCGTTGCTTGTACGTTAGAGTTCATGTATAAATTTATTTATCAAGCCGCATATAAAAATATAGGGGCAGAGCATGAGCTTTGTCATGTGTATTTCGGCAAAATCTCGGATAGCCTTCTACCCAATCCAAATGAAATTTTAGAGGTCAAATGGTTGGATATTGCTGAATTATCTAGTGATATTAATGCTAACCCTGAAATTTATACCCCTTGGCTTAAGTTGGAATGGGAAACAATATGTCATCAGTTCTTGGCGCCCATTACAGGGCTTGCTTTGAATGCGCAATAGAAGAATGAGGTTGCAACTGAAGCAAGAGTGTAATCCTGCAGGCAATGAAAATGTTCACCTGAGTGTGCTCAGTTGCAGGGCGAGAGTTTAACACAACTATTATAAAATATGTACATACGCGTTTAATATCCATTTATCTAAAATAATTGCTTGTTGCTTTTGAACTGAGTAAAATCGATGGGCTCGCACAAAAATATGGGATGATTTTGGCGATTAGGGTTATCTTTTACGAAATCTTGATGAAAGGATCATTTCAAGAGCAGTCATTAGCTATTTTTTCTAGCTTTTTGCAGTTCTGCAAGAGCCCGTATATTTATAATGTATTTGCACGTGGTATAAACCTGACTTGATTAGGTTAGATATCCACTATGTGAGGTAACATGATCATAGAAAAAATATTACTCGGTATTTCATTATCTGCCCCCATTGGCCCTGTGTCGCTTGAGATGATTAAGCGAGGGTTAAATGGTGGTTTTTTAATGGCTTTCATTATTCGGGTTGGTGGGTCGTTTGGTAATATGCTTTGCTTGATTGCAGCCTATTTTGGACTTGGTTTAATGCGCGAGTCACCCCAGGTTTTAAATTTTTGTGGGCTTTTAGGTTCTATGGTTCTTATTTATATGGGTGCAAAGGCACTTATAAATAGGAAAAATCATAATGTGAGAACTTCTACTGATCGAGATCGTCACACCATCTTAAATGGCCTAATGACGGGATTTATTCTATCTATTGTGAATCCTATTGGCATTATGTTTTGGCTAAGTATCTTTGCTGCGAGTATGAGCGCTGAGAATATCAGCAATGCTTCATGGTTTGGTTTACTCGAAAATACAACCATTATTTTGGGTGTTTTGCTTTGGGGGGTATTCCTCAGTTCTTTTTTAGAATTAGGCAAAAGATATTTTACCGACAAAATGATTCATAGAATCACCTTGTGCGCAGGTATCTTGCTTATAGGTTTTGGGTTTAAATATGGGCTATATGCCGTGAAAGCAATTATCGGTTAGTTTTTGCTGGTATTTTGTGAGGAGAAAGTGGCCGATTTTTTTGCGCTTAAAAAGCACAGTATTTCCACCAATACCGTGCTTTATCTTATGATTGTCGATTAAACAATAATGAAATCTAATGTTTCATCAGATAGTGAGCATGCCTCTTGGTAATATGGCATAAACGAAATATTATCCATTGCACCGTTTGGGGGGTGCTCAACTTCCAATATTGTAGGATGAATTGGGGTAAAGATATCTTCTAAGCTTAAAATAAAATGTTCGTCATTGCGTTCAAGATCATTGTAAGATTGTATAAACTCAAAGTATTCTTTTCCTAATAAGTAACTCGAGTAGTCGGCGGTTGTATTTCCCATATAGCTATCATAACACCAGGTTATATAATCTGTCATATAGTGCGTTATATCGTCATTATCGTGTGGGTAATAACAATCTAAGTATTGTCCCACTAGATCGTAATATAAATCAGACAATTCTGGGGTTTGTTGAAGTTCGTTAAAAATAAGCGCTTGCTGCTCAAAATCTGCTTGGTTTTGGCTTGCATCCAAATTATGGAAGATATCTGCTAGTAGGTTATCGTAAAACTCATTTCCTATTAATGCGTCACTGTGATCTATAAAATCTTCTAAACTATGGGTCATATCAAATTCTTCCCATAACTCAAAAGTTTGTTTCGCAAAATTGTGTGCTATTTCTGGAGCAATACCTTCGGCTAGCAGGTGCGTTAGAATTAATGCCTCGAGTCCAGCTTCTAAGCTTGTCCATGCACAATTACCTACTGTTTGAGTGGGGTTTTCTATTTCCCCTATTTTTACAAGTCCTAAAATATCAATTAAGTCAGATTGTAAAAATTCTAAAGAACCTGATGCTTGCATCATTGTATTAACAATATCAGGGGTTAGATTATTAGGGGTTGTGATAATGAATTCTTCAATGCCATGGATACCATCGCTATCGTCTCCCCGGTTACAACGATATAAACGATCTTGATGCATGACGATTTCCACAGCATGCATGTCCCAGCCAGATGCAATCAATATGGACTGGCCATCGAAAAACCTATCACAGAATAAACTGGCGTTGTTATTATCATCTTGGAACTTAAGTGTATCTAAGGCGCTTGCTAGTGCATTATTAGCCCAGAGGGGGATGATACTGGTTAAAACGACATTGCTTAAGAAATATTCATATGACTGAGTAAATGCCGCAACACTTAAATCATTTGAATAACCCTCATATGGAAAATTATTGCCGGTATAATCTAAGTTTTCAAGAGAAAATGTGCCGTCCAAATCATATCGGTGTGCTAAAAGTTTTGTAAGATGAAATGCTTCGATAATATCCTCATCTGCATATACACCAAGACTATTCATATGTTGAGTGAGGGTGTCATCCTGAAATAGGATTGTATTATAAGTAGGGTCAAAAGTAGGGTGCAAAATAATTGCATCCATTGTTTGTTCGTTGTCGTCAAAGTAGCTTATGATTAGAGGCGTCACGCCATATTCACAGGCGATATTGACATCAACATTAGGCAGCGTTAAAAAATAATTAGTCGCATCATATTCTTCAAAGAAAATAGAATTCAGCAATGGCGTAAACCCGAAATAATCTGTTGTATTAACATCAGCCCCCATATCGACTAATGGGCTTATATAGTTAAGATCGCCCACTATGGCTGCCGCGTTGAGAGGCGTTGCGCCATCATAAGTTGAAGGTAGCTCGATATTTAGTCCCCAGCTTAATAGGGCGTGGAACGAATTTATGGAGTCGTAGTAGATAGTTGTGTGTAAAAGGCCGTCGCCATAAAAATCAGATATAGAATCTAGATTTTTCCCTGCATCATGATAAAAAGCTAAAGTTTCTGTGTCGTCATATATGCATGCATTAATTATACTTTGGGCTGCGAAATTATAAAGTTGCTTGAAATTTAAAATGTTCTCCACCTAACTCACCACTAAAAAAGAAGCCTCATTATAGGGGCTGTTATATTGCACTGCAATAAGAATGCAGCTATTTTGATTTTAAAGAGGGAAGAGGCTTGATTACATGGGGTATTTTTCGTACAGTTCACTTCCTAACAAATTTGCATGAAAGTTGTATTATGCCATTAAATACCCCAAAGAAAGTTGCAATCAAAAAAACACTTAAGACCTTAGAGCCATCTATAAAGAGCATAAAGTCTGGCGTGGGGGCTGTTGATGCCGTTGCTTACATAAAGATATCTAAGTTTAAGTCAATGCTGCAGAGAAGCCTGAATTCTAGCGCGTCAGCAGAAGATGATATAACTACTTTTGTTCAGAGACTTTTTGCATTGGAGTCCGTATTAACGAGTTGTGATGATGTGCATAAAATATGGTTGAATCTTGGTCCAAAAATATTAAAAAAAGGAGGTGACGAAAAGGCAGTGCTTCTTGTTTTAAAGCAGACTTTGGAATATGAGGCTAATGCAATTCCTGTTGAAGCACTTAGAAATGAATTTTCTTGTAAAACTGATAAATTTTATATTTTAAACATTTTTTGTGATGAGAATTCTTGTCGGCCGAACTTACAGTTGCGAGTTTCTGAAGATGGGTTAGTAGGCGAAATAAACTGGATTGAACGCAGCACAGCAGTGACAGGAAGTGATTTATTTGAAATTTTCGATATGATTTCAGATTTTCTGAGAATTGAGAATGTCATTTTAAGAGATGCAGCTCAAGATAGCGAGAAGCTTCCGCTTAGGGTTCTGAGGCCATTGATCAAGGCAGATGGACAAACATGGTATCAAACAAAAGAGTTTGAAATTTATGATTGTGATAGCATAAAAGTATTGGATGAGGGTAGAGTTTTTCATCAAAACAAAGGTATGTTCAGGAATGCTGTTTCAAAATTAAGGCGGTTCAAGATAAGTAGTCTACTGTCTCTTTTTTTCACAAATAAAGCTAAGGCAAGATGTGAAAAGATACTTAAGTGCTCTGTGGCTCCAGAAGATAAGGAAAATTTAGAAAATATTGAATTGAGTGTATTACTGAGTAATGTGTTTGAAAAATCAATATCAGGTAAACGAGGTAGTAAAACGGCCAAAAATGATTTAAAGTTTTTGTATACGAACTTATTAAATCCAAAGTGGCAAAGAGGGAAAGCGCCAAAATTTGAAAAGGCCTGTGCAACATTGCATAATACAGAACTTTTTATAAAAAGAAGATAGTTGCTATGTGGTTCAAAATACAAGATAACAATGTCATTATATTTATTTTGGCAAAGCCTAATGCTAAAAAGTCAAAGCTTGTAGAAATTTCAGAAGATCGGTTGCATATTATGCTTCAGGCAAAACCACAATCTGGTGAGGCTAATAAAGTACTTATTTCATATATCTCTAAAATTTTTCGAGTACCCAAAAGCCAAGTAAGCATCTTAAAAGGCATGACTGGTCGATATAAACAAGCCTGTATACCTTGGAGTGAGAAAATTCAATTGCTATTGGATAACCCGGAAAGGCTTAAAGAGTGAAGATATCGAGCATTAGTGTTGTAACCAACTTTTGGTCTTGATATTTTTAACAACAAACATTTGAAAATCCTGTAATATTGCATGTTATTACGATGTTGCATATAGTGAGTTATTAAAGGGAATAACTATGTTATTACAGAGACATTTTAAAAACAGTTTATTATCTTTGGCACTAGCTACTTTTTGTCTTTCAGGCTACGCTAGTGAGCTTGCTTCCACCAATCAAACGCCCATTAATCATGTTATGTCCGAATTAGGACAAACGATTGATTTATTGAGTGCAGAAATATTTTCTCAAAACAATGATGCACCAGAAAAAGTGGACGATTTTAAAAAACAATTTGAAAAATTGACCGAGCTATTCAAAGCATCGAAACCACATATCGCTAAGCGTTCCATTACTTATAATATTTCCTATGACCTAATGGTTCAGCATATGAACGATATTAGAATTGTTTTAGAACGTGGTGATATTGCCTTGGCGAAAGGCATGTTGAAATCAGTCCCTTATCTTTGTGTAGGTTGTCATACTCAAGATACACAGCAAAATAAAATATTTTCGAACGTTGAGAGAAGCGAGTTCGAGAATGATTATCAATATGCCGAGTATTTATATGTTACTCGAAATTACGATGATGCTGTTCAATACTACATGAATTATTTAACGTCTCTTCAGCCGGCAAATGATGAGTTTATCCAAGCTGCGCTCAGGAGAATATTAGTGATTTATTCCCAGATAAAAAAAGAGCCGGGCAAGGCTATTGACAAGCTACAACCCTTTACACAAAACGCTGAGATCAGCAAATCTACTCGAAAAGATATTAATGAGTGGATTTTAGGTTTAGAAGATTTAAAGGCTAGTTCTGTGCTTGATGAATCAAGTTACAAAGAACGTCAAAAATATGTTGAATATTATTTGAATCAACTGGCCAATCATGATGTTAACTATTTTGCGACGGAAAAAGATAAAGTATTTTATATTACATTAAGGGGGCTTTTATATGAGTACTTGAACGCGAAGCCTTCTCAAAATGATGTTCCAGTTATTTTATACTGGTTGGCTGTATGTGATAGAACATTAGAGTATAGTTTTTTTGATGATCTCGCTGATATCTATTTAAAAGAGTGCATCTTAACGTATTCTAACCATCCATATGCAAAAAAATGCTTTCAGGAATATGAGGCATTTATGCGGTTCGCTTATACTGGCTCAAGCGGCACAAATTTACCCAGCGATATTCAGCAAGAAATTGAGGTATTGAAAAATATTATCCAAAGATCTGAGCAGAAGAGCAAAAAAGACGCTAATGAAGTCGTTAAAAATCCCATAATAAACTAAGGTTCTTGCTAACTGTCTTGGTTATTACAATGTGCGAATCGTGGCTTTGAATACAAGCAGAAGATCCCAACTATGGCTGATTTACACGGTTAAGCACCATAGGCGGAGACAGGCATATTTATCTCCTCGGATCTTCGCGTTAAAAGCGTATTTAGAGAGCTGAAAAAGTTACTCGAACAACTTTTTACTGCTATTTGAGTAAGTTTACAAAACAATCATTGCTTTTTATCCACAGAATAGATTAAAATCACGCTCCATTGTTGAAAATTACTTACTTAGTGATTTAGTTAAAAAGCGATTTTGACTTCCCTAAATGCCTCTTTTCATAAAGAGTTAAGTGATATCCAACAAATATATCATTTTGTGAGTTGGATGAATCTCCCAAAATTATTATCCAATAATCTCTTACCAAGGGGTAATGAATGTCAGATCAAATTTTAGCAACAGACCAAGAATTAACGCAGGAGTCCGCATCAGAAGCGGTTTCTGGGTTTAAACATTTCAAGTTAAGAGAGTGTTTACTTTCCTCTATTGAAAAATTAGGTTATGAAAAACCTTCGCCTATTCAAGAGCAAACCATTCCCTATATCTTGCAAGGGTACGACGTACTAGGGCAGGCAGAAACTGGCTCTGGGAAAACTGCGGCCTTTGTTTTGCCTATTTTGTCTAGAATAAAAATAGACAAAAGGCATCCGCAAGCCTTAATTTTAACGCCGACTCGTGAACTGGCCATTCAGGTTGCTGACGCCGTCAAAAAATACGGTCAGGATTATGATGGCTTACGTGTGCTGCCTATTTATGGTGGGCAAAGCTACGATACCCAAATTAGATTTTTGAACAGGAAGGCTTCTGTAGTCGTTGGTACGCCTGGTCGTATTATGGATTTGATTAATAAGGGCGCATTGAATTTATCTGAGTTGAAATATCTCGTTTTGGATGAAGCGGATGAAATGCTCAACATGGGCTTTTTAGAAGACGTAGAATGGATTATCGATAAAACACCTGAAAATAGACAAACCATTTTGTTTTCGGCGACAATGCCACCGCCTATTCAGAAAATCAGTAAACGGCATTTAAAAGATCCTAAAGAAATTAAGATTAAAAATAAAACAGCCACCGCAAGTACAATTGAACAAAAATATATGATTGTGCAAAGACGACAAAAGTTAACAGCTTTAACCCAGCTTTTAGAAGTTGAAACTTTTGATGGTATGATTATTTTTGCCAAAACAAAATCGATGACGAATGATCTTGCTGATATTTTAGTTAATGCTGGTTACCGCTGCATGGCTTTAAATGGCGAAATGCAGCAAAGCACTAGAGAAAAAACAATCATTAAATTCAAATCGGGCGCGTTTGATATTATTGTTGCAACGGATATTGCTGCTCGTGGTTTGGATGTTGAGCGTGTGACCCATGTGATCAACTATGATATTCCTCATAATGCAATGACTTATATTCACCGCATTGGCCGTACCGGGCGAGCGGGTCGTGAAGGGATAGCAATCACTTTAATTAGTAGTGTTGAAAACCGATCCTTAAGAATGATTGAACAAACGACTAAGCAAAAAATCACTAAAATTTCCTTGCCCTCTGCACAAGATATACAAAGGAAAAGGATTGATAACTTTAAAGAGACAATAACAGAAAACTTAAAGGCTAAAGATCATGATTTTTACAAAAATATTATAAAAGAATATTGTGAAGTACATGATGTCTCCGAGTTGGATGCCTGTGCTGTTATTGCGGGGCTTTTGCACAAGAAGAAGTCTCTCGCTCATATTCCTGAGATATTGAAAGTGGAAGATAGAAGGGACAGAAGAGAGCGCGATGACAGAAGGGGCGATAGAAGGGGCGATAGACGAGATCGTGGGGATAGAAGGGAGCGATCAAGAGATGGAGACAGATCTTTTTCAAGAAACGATAGTGATATGGAACGTTATTGCATCAAAGTGGGTAAAATGCATGGTGTGATGCCAGGTAACATTGTCGGTGCTATCGCGAATGAAATTTCTATTAATAGTAAGAGCATTGGACAAATCAAGATCCACCAAAAACATAGTACGGTAGACTTGCCTAAAAACTTACCAAGTAGAGCTTTAGATGTGCTATCAAAGGTGTGGGTTGCTGGGCAGCAGCTTCATATCTCTAAAGTAGGATAATACCTAGTAGGATACACAAAAGCCTCTTGTTTTATTTGATATTGGACAAGGGGCTTTTATTTGCGTGTAATCACAGATTTGAGCTAATCTGAATTGGACTTTGATTTTCTGGGTTTTTTCCTACAATATTTTTATAAAAGTCTTTGATTGTCAGCATTGTGCTATCAATGTCCTTTAGTTCATATAAAATGGGTCCAACTCCCATGATTTTATTTGCATAATCAGCGAATCCTAGTCCAAGAGGAATTTTAGATTTTTGGGCTATATAGAAAAATCCACTACGCCATCCTGGTTTTTTGCTTCTTGTGCCTTCTGGCGCGATTGCTAGGCATATTCTTTGCTTGCTAGACGTTAGTGCGTTCGCAATTTTTTCAACAGTTTGATCTGCGCGGCTACGATCAACTTTTATGCCGCCTAGCATAGTGCTCAAAGAGCACATAATGGTATTTGAAAAGAGTGATTCTTTCCCTAGCCATTTTATATTCAATCCAAAGTGCCATGAGCAACCTAACATCACAAAAAAATCCCAATTAGTTGTATGGGGAACGCCAATTAGAATAAGTTTATCAATATTATTAGGGATACTGCCTTCTATTTTCCATCCTATGCACTTAAGAATAAGGCGGACAATAATTTTCTTTAATCCAATAAAATTTAAATTACACAAAACGATGTTATATCCTTTTTTTAAGAGAGCTAAGAAGGGGAATTATAATCTAAAAGTAATTAGGTTAACTATATGGGGTTATTTTAGAATACCCAATTAATTACATTCTAAATCAAAAGCATAATTTATCCAATTATCCAAATAATATTTTAAGATATATAGTTATCGTTCTTGTAATAAGTCTATAATACCTGCGCTGAGTATTTCTGAAATGTCTATTGTATTACTATCATGCAAGATAGAATTAGTTGTGCAGATGGTTTTGCAGTAGGGTATTAAGGTTTGATAGGCATCTTGAGCAAAAATACCATGAATGGCGATAACAGCAGGACGAGTAAACTTTAATGTTTTAAGATGTTTGCAGGTTTCAATAATGGTATGACCAGAAGAAATAATGTCATCCACAAGGACGGGCGTTTTGTTTGCCCATTGTGATAAGTCTTTAATTTGAATCTCTACAGATTTATCGCCTTTGCGAATTTTATCTAAGGCCATAAAAGGTAAGTTATATATTTTTGCTGTTGCTTCAATCCATTGCTCGCTTTCTGAGTCTGGCCCAATGATAAGAGGGTTTTCTATGTGTTGTTTAATCCAATCTGCAATAGCAGGGGCGGCATGTGAAACATATGTTGGTATGCTATACACTTCAGATAAATTTTTTATTCTATGCAAATGTGGATCAATCGTGACCAAACCGTCAAAAAAGCAAGAAATAAGTTTGGCAAAATAATTGGCTGAGATGCCCTCGCCAGGATTGAATGCTTTGTCTTGGCGCATATAGGGAAGATAGGGCGCAATTAAGTAGACTGCCTTTGCGCCTTTTTTTTTTAGATTTTGTGCGGCAAATATGAGCGGTAGAATTTTTTTATCTGGATGCTCTATAGATGTGAGTAAATAAATATTTTTCCCATTACATGGCCAATTAGTTGTAATGCAAGTTTCTTGATCCGGAAATTGGTGTTGTTGAATGGGCTGATAAGTTATATTTAAGAATTGACGTATATTTTGAGTCAACACTGGATCTGCATATAAACTGGTTAGGATTGCTCCTGTAGTGTTGCTCATACAATTTCATCCTCTATACGTATTTCATTTGGGTGTGTGTTTAAAAAATCTAAAGCATATTGCAATTCGCCTTGTGATTCACTAAAAATAGTAAATATTTTATCTCCTTTGTTGACTCTGTCACCAAGCCTGATATGAAATCGTAGACCGGCTGCTTTATCGTTAGGGGCACCTGCTAGTTTCGCTAGCCTTGAAATAAAACGATTATTAAAATAACAGATAATCCCGCTTTTTGAGGCAGATATTTCATGCTTATATTTAGGCTCTGGAATTTTTTTTATGCCACCCTGGGCAATACAAATTGCTTGGAATTTTTGCCAAGCCTTGCCATTATCTATTATTGTTTTTGCATGTTTGGCGCCTTCATTTAGTGCACAATATTCAGCCATTTCTAATATTTTTCCAGCTATCTGGATTGCGCGCTCTTTCAAGTCTTGAGGTGCATTGGGATCGTTTTTCAAGACTTCTAGAATATCTTGCATTTCTAATGCTGGGCCAATGCCTCTGCCAATGGGTTGCGAGCCATCAGATATAAATGGCCTTACAACCAAGTTCATTTTTTTGCCTACAGCAATTAGTTTTTCTGATAAGCGTTTCGCAAAGGCGGGGCTCCTGACTTTTGCTGTGGGGCCAACAGGAATATCTATAACGACGTGGGTGGCGCCTGCGGCTAATTTTTTCGAGAGAATGGATGCAACCATTTGCCCCTCACTATCTAGTTCAAGTGCTCGTTCAATTTGAATAAGTTTATCATCTGATGGGCTAAAATTTACTGTACCGCCCCATGCAAGACAACCACCTTCTTTTTTCACAACTGTACGCATTTGCTCTAAAGTTAAGTTTACATTTGTAATGGTTTCCATTGTGTCGGCAGTTCCGGCAGGAGAGGTTATTGCTCTAGAAGAGGTTTTGGGCATGGTTAATCCACAAGCCGTTACGATTGCAACAATAATCGGGGTTGTGCGGTTGCCAGGTAAACCACCAACACAGTGTTTATCCACTATTGTGGGTTGTGGCCATGTGAGCTTATCGCCTGTTTTAACCATTGCGTTAGTTAATGAGCACATTTCATCTAAGCTTAATTGATCTGCAAGGCAAGCCAGGATAAATGCAGATAATTGAATTTGAGTATAGCGACCCCCAACAATATCTTTAATAATTTGATGCATGTCGTTATGATTGATACTTTTGCCAAACAACTTTCCTCGTACAGCTGTAAATGAATCAACAGGTCTTGTGTGTGAAATGATGGCGATATCATTAGGGGTGGGGTTAAGTTGTCGCCATGCCGCTTCAGATAATCCTACTTCATCATCTTCTAATAAACCATTAGTAATGACGTTTAAGCTGGCAATAATGCTGTTTTTTTTTGTGCTGACACGTACCCGAGTCATTGAAGCAAAGCCTTCTGCTTTGCAAACAAAATTATCTTTTTTGAGGAAAATAATGAGATCTTGATGAGTGTCAATACCAATGCGCTTCAGTTTCAAACCTTTAGCGGGTGATCCTTTACTAATATTTTCTAATATAATTGGCATAGCACATATACCTTATGATGTATGAGTGTATTTAATTAATCAATAGGTTTTCTTTTAATCAAATCATATTGATCTTTATATTTTGGGAGCCATGGGTGAACAGTGTAGCGATTATAAATTTCTTGGGCTAAAGTTTTCATGGCGCTTATTTCTCCATGAATAAGAATCAGTGGGGGTAAATTATCAAAGTAGCCATACCAGTTTAATCTGCATGGGCGGAAAATCCATCAACCAGATGGATCTGAGCAGAGACCTTTATTCTCTCGCCCCATAAATTTATCTCTTTTGCCCTATCCAATATTCTTCGGCTCAGTGTACTTTTTGCTTGATAGCCGACAAAATAAAAACACCATCTTTGATATGACTACCTTGTAATAATCCGCAGTCAACTAGAATTTTGTGAGATTGACTATGAATTAGAAAACACGAGCCTGTGACTTCTTGGGCGGCTCCAAAAAATTGTATTCTCATATTGGCCTTGCTCCTGATGGCTTCATCATATGATTATAATGTAATTTATTAGAAGAAAGGGTGATAAGGATGAAAGTTTTAATGCTGTGATTAATTATTATATAATAAGTATGACTTTCAATATCTATGTAAGTGATATTACTTTTTGATGCAAAGCTGTTTTGAATAAAGAAAATCAAGCTAAAAATATAAGCTGCAAACATTGTATGTTATCAAGTTTATGTTTGCCTGTTGGTTTATCGTTGATTGAAATTGAAAAACTAGACAAATTAATTCAGCAACGAGAGACGTTATCAGAAAATGAATTTTTATTTAGAGAAGGTGAGTTATTCAAAGGTATTTATGCTGTACGTTCAGGTACGGTTAAAACATACAGCTATTCAGCAGGTGGAAAAGAGCGTATCCAAGGATTCTATTTTGCGGGTGAACTGCTAGGCTTTCATGCGATTCATGCTAAGCGGTATCTAGAGTCGGCACAAGCCATAGAAAGAACTTCCATATGTAGGATACCCTTTGATAAGTTAAGTCAATTTGCTATACAACTTCCGTTATTGCAAAAACAATTATATGAGTTAATGAGCCAACAACTTTCAGTTGCGCCTAAAATTGATCCCGGCGCTGGTGCACAAGAGCGTCTAGCTCTATTTTTATTAGGCATTTCTACACGATTACAACGTCGAGGCTTACAGGGTGCTTTTATAGAATTAACAATGACACGCGAGGATATTGCTAGCCATCTTGGGTTGGCGGCTGAGTCAGTTTCCAGGCTTTTTTCTCGTTTTAAAAAGCAAGGCATTATTGATTTTAAAGGCCGGCAAGTGTTGTTAACAGATTTAAGAGCATTGCAAAAACTTTGTTGCCTGTCACATCAAGATGGAATGTTATAAGACAATTCAATTAACTTGATCTAGATCATGTTTATAATTTATTTTTTCATTTATGATACCCCTACTTAATGTTGTGAACAGGGATGGAACCGTGTATAAACAAATTTTATTTGCCACAGACTTAAGCTTTTCAAATAAATCACTTTCTAAAAAAGTGGTGGGATTGGCTGAAGCTTTTGGTGCGCGCTTATCCTTAATACATATTCTAGAACCCATCCCAACTGCTCTTTACCCTAACTACCAAGACTTTGAGAGTAAAATTTTGGAACAAAGTAAAACGGAGCTTGCTGTTATCGCAAAAGAGATGGATATTCCTCTGGTTGATCAATATGTAGAATTTGGTTCTGTTAAGCTGGCAACCATAGGTAAAGCAGATGAAATTGGCGCTGACCTAATTTTAGTAAGTCATCATGAAAAAAAAGGTTTGGCTAGAATTTTAGGTTCTAATGCAAGTGGAATATTGCAAAGTGCTAAGTGTGATATTTTTGTTTTGCACGCAGGGTAATATAGATAGATAGGAAAAAATATAAAAGGGCGCACAATGCAAATTTTATCTGAACAGGAAGTATTAATCATTCATGGTGGCATGTCAGATACGGCTACCTATTGCCTTGAAGGTGGTGCTTTTGGTGCAACTGAGGGTGCTATTATCGGTGGGTTAATTGCTCTGCCTTTTTATTTGCTATTAACTTGGTCTCATGGGATTAGTGCGACAGCACAAACTTTGGGATTATTTTTGATAGGTTTAGGCGTTATTGGTGGGGGTATGTTAGGTGGCATGGTTGGCACAGCATCCGGCTATGTGGTTAGCTGTGTTGCAGAAACGTAATGATTTTTTTAAAACGTGTAATTAGGGGACAATTGAAATGTGGACAAAATCTGTTGTGGGAATGGCATTAGCTGCGACTTTATTGGCGAGTTCGTCGGCATTTGCACAAGTTGAGAACCCATTTGTGTTAAGAATGAGATGGTTGGTTGTAAGTCCTGATGATAGTAGTAGCGCAATTACGACAATTGGTGGCGTGGCGTCTGTTGATACGGATATTGCACCAGAGATTGATCTAAGTTATTTCTTTACAGATAATATTGCAGCAGAATTAATTACGGCTGTTTCGCGTCATCGTGCTAGGGGTAATGGTACATCTGTTGGGAATCTAAATTTAGGTGAAGTGAGTTTACTGCCACCGACTTTGACTTTGCAATGGCATTTTATGCCGCATGATTTTGTGGCACCTTATGTTGGAGCCGGCATTAACTACACTTATTTTTATGGTGTAAATCCAGGTCCTGTGGCACAGCATATTGATTATGAGAATAGCTTTGGCGGTGTATTGCAGGCGGGGGTGAATTTTAACTTCAGCTCACAGTGGCACATTAATTTAGATGTGAAAAAAGTTTTTCTTGACACAGATCTTACCATTAAACTTGGTAATTCTGCTGTAATAAAGACTTCTGTTGACATTGATCCCTGGATTGTAGGGATTGGTATAGGGTATAGATTTTGCTAATTTTGGGTTAATGCTAACTAATGTTATACTCTTTCTAGTTATTTATAATAAAAATTTGGGCGGCGATAAGTTTGCCGCTTAGTTTTTGATGTGTTTAATAGAAGGTTGGAGGGTATAGTGAAGATTTTTGTTGATGCAGATGCCTGCCCCAATGTGGTAAAAGAAATATTATATCGAGTTTCTAAAAGATTACAAATTAACACGATTTTTTTTGCTAATCATTCGTTGCGACTCCCACCCTCACCATTTCTAAAGTTTGTGCAAGTTGAAAAAGGTTTTGATGTGGCAGATTTTGAAATTGAGAAAAGAGTGGAAGCAGGGGATTTGGTTGTTACCGCGGATATTCCACTAGCGGATAGCGTTATAGACAAAAATGCGACTGCTATTAATGTCAGAGGGATGTTGTATACTAAAGAAAATATCAAAGAAAAATTAGCTATACGGAACTTAATGGATGGTTTAAGAGGCGCCGGGCAAATTACAGGGGGACCTCCACCTTTAAATAAAACAGATCAGCAGCAATTTGCAAATACGCTAGATAGATTCTTGGCAAAAAACCTGAAAAAGTGAATTTATTATACGGCTTGTCCTGCGGCCCAGCCAGACGACCAAGCCCATTGAAAATTATAGCCTCCAAGCCATCCGCTAACATCTAATACCTCACCAATAAAATATAAGCCGCTTATATTTTTAGCTTCCATAGTTTTAGAGGATATTTCATCACAGTTAACGCCCCCTAGGGTAACTTCTGCCGTGCGATAGCCTTCTGTGCCATTAGGTTTTATTTTGAAGTTATGAAAATTTTCTGAGAGTGTTTCAAACTCTTGGTTGGAGAATGACTTTAATTTTTTTTCAAGAGCATGATCTTTTACCAGGGCACAGACTAATTTTTTTACAAAATGCTTGGATAACGTTGTTTTTAGGGTGGTCATTGGGTTTTGTGTTTTTGCTAGGGAAAGTAGGTTTGATAGATTTTCATTTGGCAGGAGATTTATCGCGATATCTTCTCCTGGTATCCAGTATGAAGATATTTGCAAAATGGCAGGTCCACTTAAGCCGCGGTGAGTAAAAAGGATGTTTTCCTGAAATTGATTTTTTTTGGATGATACCACGCTATTGTTTGATATGCCGGGAAGCGATGCAAAGCAATTTTTATCGTGTGTGTGCAAGGTGAAGGGCACTAAGCCGGCTCTGGTCGGCCAAATTTTAATATTAAATTTCCCGGCTATTTTGTACCCAAAAGGTGATGCGCCTAGTGTTGGGATTGATAAGCCGCCAGAGGCAATGACTAACGATTCACATTGATATTGATGCAGGTTAGTTTTGATTTTAAAGTTGTTTGTTACAGATTTTTTTATATTTATATCAGAGACGGATTCATTTAAATGAATTGAGACGCTGTATTTTTTGCACTCTGATAATAGCATAGATAAAATATCTTTAGCTTTGTTATCGCAGAATAACTGACCGTGCACTTTTTCGTGGTAGGCAATATTATATTTTTCAACCAACGATATAAAATCCCATTGGGTGTATCGGCTCAGTGCTGATTTTACGAAGTGGGGGTTATGAGAGATATAATTATCAGGTAAAATATTGTAATTAGTAAAATTGCATCTACCTCCGCCAGACATTAATATTTTTTTACCTGGTTTATTTGAGTGCTCTAAAATGAGGACATTACGGCCTCGCTTTGCTGCTTCAATAGCGCACATAAGCCCTGCAGCGCCTGCGCCAATAATAAGAACATCAAAAAATTTCATAATTTCATAATTTAAAAATAGGAGCCATCGAGCATTCTAAGTTAGATTTGGGACAAATAGTGCCATATTTTATTTTTGAGGTCAATTTTCTTTGCATAAAGTCATAAATTTTTATAATTTTTGACTTGAAGGGCAGCGTTAGCTACCAGACTATCAGTTGTTCGAATAACTTTTAGCGCCGTTAATTTGAATTACTGCGTTTCCAAGAGTAGACTGCATCGGTTATTGGTTAACAAGGTAGTACAATATGATATTTTTAAATTTAGTGGCCAAACGAAGTAAAAATTTATTTTTAAAATGGCAATATCAAAACCTTAATATTCCGGGAATAGAAAAATGTAACTTATCTGTTATATTAGACTTCACACCTTTTCCTATACAAAATAAATGCGAAAATAAACAATTCAAATGCTTGCTCAGCACTTCAAGTTTTTGGCAAGCTTTAAACGAGGCTACGGGTTTCTCAGAAGAAAGCGTCATATTGAAGTCTCAGTGGGAAAGTGCAAAAGAATTTGCAGATTTTAGCACACAGGAGCTTATGCATCTCAAGAGAAATAATTTTGACTCTTACGAGGTGATTATTTTACAAGCGCTTGGAGAGCTACGAAACGACTTAAAGCGGTATGAATTGAATGGTATATGGCGACCAAAATGGATGCTCAGCTGGCACCAGGAGAGAATTAATGAGCTACAAGATAAGTACGATACTTTTTTAGAAATCAAGAAAAAATTACAGTTTGATTTACAATTGCGAACAAGGTTCTATATTGATTTAGGGGTATCTAAACATATTGATGATATATATTTGTATTTTTTTACGAAAGTAAATCAATTAAGTAATGTTTTGCCTCCAGAATTAAAACCAATTCAGATTTCTTCTTTTCTAGATGATGATACCAGGCTTGCCATTTATGATTTCCTGATTTCTGATGTTGTCTATGCACAAGATACGTTAGAATATATTATTACTCCCATAACACAAGCACCTTATCGTACTCCAATTAAAGTTCAACAAGTAGAAAAAGAGTTAACAAATATAAATATATTTTCTGCAAGAATTAAAAATAACTTACAGTTAACCGCCAGAGAAAAATATAAAAAAGAAAAGCACATGTTTGAGAATGAAAACTCTTGGATAGGAAAATGGATTGTTTCTCCATTGAGTTATATTATGAACCCAAGTGGCGCTATGGATCGAATAAAAATGATTTGGCGATATCGGTGGTTTTTGACACTAGTCGCCTCTTTGGGAATATATTTTTGGCTTGCTTCTGCGGCAGTTACATTTATAGGACTTTTGGTCGGTATGTGGGCTGCTAGTATTGTATCTAATGTTCTATTTTATGGTTTGGCATTGCTACCAGCCTACATTATTGGTTTTAAAATTTTAAAGCATGCTGGAGATACTCTATATAGCGCACTGGGTTATTGGAAAATGCAAGAGATTTTCCAGGCTCTAGAATTATTAAAATTAAACCAAAGGTTCATTACTGCACAACTTTCTAACGGCATTAGGGATATTGCGTTATTCAACATTGCGCCTCTAAAGGAAAGCAGTCAGAGCGCTATAGAAAATATTAATAAAATGATGACCCTATTGGAGATGGTGAAAGGTTCTGCTTGGCTTGTGCACTGGGGGGCAATGAAAGAATCGACTCAAGAAATAGTCTCAGAACTTATGCAGCAAAAGCGGATGATTAATGTAAGGTTGAAAATATACGCTGAGCATATTAGTGAAAGGTTGTCTGAAAGGTTGGTGACATTTCATGAAGATATTATTAATGGAGAATTAAATCCCACCATACCTAAGAAGCAAATACAGAGTTTGTATCGTTTTGTTGAAAAATATGGTGGCTCGAAGGCGTTGGGTAAATTTACGAGAAGTACAGACTTGGTCGGGTTGTTTATGACAGAATTATCAGGTAATGACTTATTGTTTAGAATGCACAATAGTACAACCTTGGCGCAACCATGGGGAGGATTTAAAAGTAACCAGCCAAGTTTTAACGGCTGGCGTATACTAATCAGGCATTATGAAATGAATGAAAATCGTCAAGCCGCTGCCTTGAAAATTATTGATATCTTAACGGGTAAGAGCAATTGTAATTTATCTGCATTAACTCAGTGGGCGAATATAGTCGCGGGCACTAATTCAGAAAAAGTGATGAGGAATATACAACAACATATTTTTCTGACTCTGGATTGTAGAGTAGCTGTACACGTCAATTTATTGACCAACGAGCAAAAAAACCTGCTCACTAGTTGGGGAGATAGATATCAGGCAGTATTAGATTCGGCTAGTAAATTTGTTAGTGATTTACATGAAAATACGGATATGCTGAACTATACGGATACAAATACATTAGTCAAATATTTTGAGGCATTGGACGGACTTGAACGATTCAATGCTGTATCAGAACCTGGCGCTTTAGTGCAAAAAAACCCAATCAGAAGCATATTAGAGAAATATAATGGCAGTTCCTCAAAACTTGTGTATTTTTTAAAATTTTTGCCAGACCACCTTAGAGCTGAGAAAACAATTGACATGTTCTCAAAGCGGTTGCATTGGTTAATAGAGAACTTCAATCTGTCAATAGATGGTGGGCTTGATGAGGCGGATATCGAGCTTTTTAAAGAACCTTCATTCTTAGGGGATTTCTCATTTGGGGAGATTGTACGAGACCATAAAAAATATACTCAACCTTGGGCTGAAAATTTCCATCAATTTCTAGTTATGTGTGGGGAATATGGACTAGATGATGGGGTTTTGCTAGAGAAATATGAATTATTAAATACTAGGAGCCAAAAATTCATAGGGAGTTTCGGAGAGGCGTTTGTGCTATCTGCAGCTAATAAAACATACCATAAAGGATGTAAAAGTGATGCGCATGATAATATAGAACCGGTTGTTGTCAGGGGGGTTCGTTGTGCCTAAGAAAAAAAAGCTGAATGCAAATTCCGAAGTGAAAAAATTTTTCACCGCTTTTAGCAAATGTCCTCAATCGTCATTGTATATATTATGTAATTTAGTGCTGGATGTAGAGTCTAAAGACTCTTTGCAAGCAGATAAAGCTATAGAGTCTATTCAAAAACAAATATCGACAGAACAGCTTGATGTGATTGTTGATATTATGTTGGAAATTGAAGAGTTTAAAAATAGGTTGCTAAGTAAGGATAGAGTAAAATCTTTTCTGTTGCTTAAAACAAGTCTTATGACACAGAGTGGTTGGCTTGAGCCCATCGGTTTGGATTGTATATGCAAGCTCTCAAAAGATGACGAATTTATTTTAATGGGATTAATTGCTTTAATCAGGAAGTATTCATCACAAAACACACAAAAAGCTCCATTCGATGGGTTTGACTTTAGTGTTTTGAAAAATTCAGGGACGAAGCAAATAATTAATTCTATTAGAAAAATTGTTCAATCTTGTGGTGTTTTGCCATCAGAATATTTTAGGCGGTTGGGTAGAGACGATATTAATTATGCAAGAGTTATTTTATCATTTTTGCAAGAGCACCCATCTCGCTTTGATATGGGTGAGTATTTTATAATATGTCATCCAACACTAAAGAGTGAATTATATAAAAACTGGAAGCAGACCAAAGAATCAAGCGCTTTACCTAAAAAGGAAAAACAATTATTAAATGAAACGGTGAGTTCTGTTGGCCACAAGCATCCTAAGTTCCAGGATATTTTGACCACGAATAGAATACCAAGAGATTTGCCTTATCAAAGCTATGATGAACATGATTATGGTTATATTGGTAATATTTTAGGACATGTGAAAGACATAGAATGGGGTGATGTTGCTGTGAGAAGTGGGGCAGCAGTGATTATAGGAATAATAGAGTGTCTGGAGCCTAACTCAATTGTTCCGCTGCCGATTGTTGCTACGATAACAGGTTTGGGTCACATAGGAAAGTGGTTTATTTGGGCTGCAACTACGCCAGAGAGAGAGGTTATAGGTTCGGCAGAAAGGACATCGAGCTCGAGCATGCGCCCATGACAAATCCTTTGATATTGACAAGCTATTTTATTTTAGTATCATCACTCATCTCCTAGGCACTAAAAGCATGTAGAATTCTAACTTGATTTAGCAAACTACTTTTAGGTATGAGATATCTCTGCCCTTTTTAATGTTATAGAGGTTTTTAACATGACAACACAAATATTAGAAGATAATGAACGTAACGAGATGCATAGCTCGCCAATTGAAGTTGCGATGGATCCCATTTCGCATGAGAGAACAATAGAATTTGGTCAGGAAACAGGCGTTACTATTGCTAGTAATGAATTGGATGTCCATGAGCTTGCATCAGAACTTGAAGTTCAAGAAGAGTTAATTGAACCTGTTGTTACTGATGAACCAACAAATGTGGTTGATGTTGCCATAAAATCTGATGCTCAAGAAGCGTTAGTCGAATCAGCTATTACTGAGGAAGCAGAGTTTAGTGATGTTGCCGTAGAGCTTGGTACTCAAAAGCTAGCCGAAGAAGAAAATAGCAGTATTATAGACGAGGTGCTAGATGCGAGTGAAGAGATTGTATCTCCGCTAATGGATGTTGCTGTGGATATTATTGATGATGTTCTGGATACAGGCACAACTATATTATGGTTTGATGATTCAGAAAATATTACGATTAGTGATGAAGTAGAGAATAGCGGTGCTATTTTAGATCTGAATGTTCAAGAGGCTTCATCTGAAGAGGCAGTTATTATGTCCGATATATTGGTTGATACGAATAACATTTCTGGTCTTGATATTCAATGCGAAGATGCTGTTGCGCTATCTTCAGATACTTCTTTCGTTGATTATATTTGGGGCTTTTTCCATAATCCATTTGCATCATCAAGCATGGATGACACAAACTCTACAGATGTTGTCTTATAGTACAAGGTAAGGCGTTTTTTTCGTCAGGTAACAGGGCTGAAGTAATTCGGCCCCACGCCTGTAGGTAGTTCATGACTAGGCGCTTCTTTTGTAACCGTCCAATCAACAGCATGGATGATAAATGGTGAGCGATTGAGAATGTTTTTATGGAACGGTTATGGCACTTTGTTAAATTCGAGGATATCTACCTCAAAAAATACAATAGTGTGTTAATGAGTCAAACCACCATAGATTTATGTATTTAAACATAGTAAATTTAGGTGATTTAAAACGATTAAAATTTAATAAAATAAAGAATACTTCAATATATGTCGAATAAAGATTAAGACAGCCCTCTGTGTCAATGTGACTGAGACAAACTTCCTTGTATAATTAAGGAACATT
>CAZWHY010000024.1:0-48648 GCA_964633725.1 Uncultured Candidatus Berkiella sp. | reverse complement strand
ATATATTGGGTGGGCATTTTTTTTGGAAATTTGCAAAGTGAAGATTCGAATACTCATTCCAGATAAGCGAAGCGAATCTTACCCCTCTCCTGATTTGCAGGAGAGGGTGGCCGGTAGGCCGGGTGAGGTAAAATTGGGCTTTGCCCAAAGGGAATCCTTCTTTGCTCTTTGTGCGAGCCTCTACCTTTTACAAAGGCAGACAATATTGTCGCTGTGCGACAAAAAAGAGTATGGTTTTGAGCGAAGCGAAAAAATATCTTTCTTTGTAAAAGAAAGAGGCACCTTTATGGTGCAGAGAAGGATTTTAAAAAAAGAGTTGATTTGAGTAGTCTAGGTACTCTATTTCCCATTGTTAAATGTTATTTGTTTAACTTTTTCAGGTTGATTTTTAAAGATTTTTGATAGGCATCTTTGAATAAAGGAGTATATTCCAATAGCGGAATGAGTCTCAACAGGCATTTTTTTTGGAAATTTGCAAAGTGAATACGCTCACCATTAGGACGATAGTAGCGTTCCTAGTATTAAGTGTTCAGTTTCTAAAATTGTTATAAATTATTCTTCCAGCAAAAAATCAGCTATATCAATAACCCGATAAAAATAATTACTGGTAGCCAGGTTTGAAGAAACACCACCAATATGGAAAAGCACTGGAATTGCTGCAAATCCTCTCGGTACCTTTAATGCACTAACTTTTTCTTTCATTTGAGTTATTATATCCATACCCAATTCTCGACGTTTAAACTTAAACTCGCAGACAAATAGGTTTTTAGTTGCAGTTTGTACCAAATAATCAATTTGACAGCCTGCCTTAGTTGTTGTTTTAGATTGTCTAAACGGTCCACTAGCCATGATATCTGCGGAGTTGATACCAATGGCCTTAAGTAACATGTTTCTATTTTGCAAAAGCAATTGTTCTAGTTGCAAACCAATATGGGCTTCAAATCCTGGCAGACTTGATATGTTTGTATTTTGAAAACCATTTAGATCTATTTTATTACGCTGTGGTTCTATTAATTTTAGATAAAACCGCATGTAAGGATCACAGATGCGATATAGGCTCTGCTTTAATGATTTATTAGTTTTAAAAGACCAAAGATTTTGCTTTTGTACAAAACCTGCAATAATTAAATGTTCCATTAGGCTGCTTAAAGTGCCGCTATGAGCGAATTTCATGATTTTACGAACATCAGCCAATGTTTTCATGCCATCTTTGAGGCTATCAAGTATCTTTTTATAAGAAGCGCCTTTACCATTAAATAAATCGTGAAAAATACGATCAAACTCTAGAACCAAGAGGCTATCTTTTTCAAAGCACAGTTGTTTGATTAAATCATCAACCGTTTGTCCAGGAGTGATTTGCTCTAGGTACCATGGGATACCACCTAAAATGCTAAGCAGTTTATAGGTGTCATAATCAGAGCCTTGAAACCCAGATACTCGAAGCAACTTGTGGCTATCTGGTATGGGCAGTGGTTCTAGGGTTATTGTAAGATTAATGCGACCAAAAAAGGCTGTGCTTTTTAAAATATTTTCTTCAATCCATGTTGAAATAGAACCACAAAAAACAATCATAATGGGAAGCTGTTGTTTGTCCCACCAAGCTTTTAGTTTAGGAATATAACTTGGATCTTTTGCTCCCATCCAAGAAATTTCATCAAATAAAATAATATCACCAGCCTTAATGTGACTGTTCAAGTGTTCAAAGGCATCTGTCCAGTCTTGGAAAGTGAAAGGTGGTAATTTTAAATGAGTTGCAAGTTGTCTTGCAAAATGATCACGCTGATCTTGAGCGTCCATACCCTTTTGTGGCGCCAGTCCTGCAAAATCCCAAAACCTGCTTTCTGCATACTTGGAGGCAAAAAAATTGATTAAGCGGCTTTTGCCAACTCTCCGTCGGCCTTTAACAACAACTAAGCTAGGCGTTTTTTTCTTGTGTAACGCTCTCAAGCGTTCTAATTCATTTTTACGACCAATAAATGTTGGAGCTGCCATGAAAACCTCTTATGCTCAATTTATATTATAATAATATAATGAGATACTTTTTAAGTAAAGATATTTTGCTCAAAACGATGTTTTATCAATAATGAGCATGTAGATTTGAGCTGCCATTCCAGATAAGCGAAGCGAATCTTACCTCTCTCCTGATTTGCAGGAGAGCCGATAGGCCGCGTGAGGTAAAATTAGGGGTTCTTTGTCAATTAAGCCAGTCCCAATACTTTTAAAATTTTAAGCGCACTATCAAGTCTTATAGTTGTTTTACCTTGCTCAAAATGATTAAGCGTTGGCTTGCTGATACCGGCTAAAATCGCTAGTTGCTCTTGCGTGAGCTTTTGTTCTTTTCGGCGATTTATGGCTTCTTGGACAAAGTCTTGCCAATTAAGGCGAATGTTCCGTTCCATCGTTTCCTCATTAATTGTATAAGATTATTTTTTAATGTCTTAGATCCTAATTTAGCTTCTGTGATGGTATCTTTTGCTGCTTCAATATTTTTCTCTAGTTCTTGAGCTGCCATATTAATTGCGGATTGTGATAAACCAAATTCTTCACCTAACAGAATTATGTGACGGGCTTTAAGCTTGGTAATATGATGGTTTTTTGAGCCGTTTATAGCTAATGCTAGCGTTTTATATTCATATAAAAATGCTGCGACTTGGTCATATGATGGGGTGAAACGTAATCCATTCGATGTGTGAAACATGGCGAAATTTTTTAGATGCATATCAGTATTACCAAGCAAAAATCCAGCTAAAATTCTTTTGTAAAGCGTATAAATTTGTGTTGGCATACAGATATTTGTTTTCTGGATGAAATCAGCCATATCTTTGTGAGCACCATCATATTTTTGAGAGGAATGGTAACCTAAAAGCTGGTTAAATTCCTCAAAGTGAATGCGCACTCCATTGTGGCGATCAAAGCGTTTAATCAGCAATGCAGGGGTGTCGATCCCTTTGATATTATTTATATTTAGCTCAACAATGTTGTCGTCTGGCAATAGGGCTTTGAAAGCCTGGGTTGTTAAGTATTCGTTTTCGAGTAAGCCTGGATGAGTCGGCGATGAGAATTTAGCTATATGTGTGCTTAACTCATTTATTTGGGTGGGGCGAAAAAAATTATTTTCTTTAATAATAGCCAACTTTGGTTGAACGCCTGAGAGTGACGCGCGGCTGGTTAGAATGGCCACTTCCTTTGGATCGTCCATATTAAGCATTGCCTTGGTTAGTTCTGATGGCTCTGGATCAATAATTGAAACAGCTCCAGCGCAGTCAAAGCCAAATGCAAGGAGTAACTCTAGCCTGGAAACTTCTCGTTTACCGAGTAAGCGGCTTTGAGCTTGTTCTAGCCAGCCTTCTGAAACAAGATTATCGAAAAATGGGAGCAAGCCACTATGGCTGATATAGGGAGCGGTACGAATAGGCAGTGTGTAGGCGATCATTTGATGATTGCTTTCGATATAATTTCTATCATATGTGAATGTAACCAGAGCACCAGGTTCCTCCCGAATGATACCAGCGAAGATATTTTTGAAATAGACTTTACCCCACAGTAAACTCGCCACGGTTAAGTTCCTTTTACTTAAAACTGCAGAAGTGCATATAAAGTAAAATATAGATTACTTTTATAGATTTTTCAAGGTTTAAAGTAAAGCATAGTTTACTATTTAATGGAATAAGGGAAAATTACCACATTAAAATTTCCCTTGACCAATGAGTCGATACAGTACATAATTCACCCCCTAAGCGCCCGTAGCTCAGTTGGATAGAGTATCAGGCTACGAACTTGAGGGTCGGAGGTTCGAATCCTTCCGGGCGCACCATAAACAAAACAACCACCATTAGGTGGTTTTTTTGTTTATGATGCTTCTAAATTAGTTGAAGAACCTCCGTTAGAATAGTTGGTTCGAAAAAGCGGCTGATAGCCGATTTTCACGAGGTGTGGGAACACCGAGTCATCCTTCGGGCGTCATTACATAAAAACAACCACCATTAGGTGGTTTTTTTGTATTTGGGGTTTCTAAAAAGGATGAAGAACCTCCGTTGGTTATTAACTTTTAAAATTTTGGATGCCAGCCTTCGCTGGTATGACAGAGTATGAGCTATCTTTTCCTATATAGTACTTATTATACGTAAGCTCCCTTATGTCAGGACGAGAGAACAAAAAACAGGAAAAATTAACAGTGATTGTACATTCACCTTTGGGCGTGATGGGGGATATGAGTGGCGCCTCTAGAACGATTGAATGTATTCACAGTCAATACCCTGAGATTATTATTGATTTTATTATTTTTATTGAGCCTAAAGATACAGAGAAAATCAAAAAATTTATCCCAAACTGTATCGATAAAGTATGTTTTATAGATTTACCTCATAGAAAAACCCACCTGGTAAATGGCTTAAATCAAGCTTCGGATATTTTATCCAATACGAATGCAATATTATTTTTTGCCACCTATCGATTTATGTTGGGGCGCAATGATTTAGATTCATTGAGTTGTTATGGCAAACCAATCATGTTTTTGTCAGATTACGATAGGCACATCAAAGGGTTCAATATTACTGTCACACACAATACCCCTATTTGTTATGAAAACATAGGATTGGGGCAAGACGAGTTAGGTGTCTTTAGTCCGCTAGCAAATGACTGCGCAGATTATTCGCTATCTAAAATTGATACAATTAGTGATATGGTTTTTAGAGATTTTTTGTTAAAAACGTCCCAAAGTGATAAACAAGAAAAAGTAAGAGTGCAAGAGAAGCGTTATCTTGAAAAGCATGACTTATATTTGGGATATTTTAATTTAATACAAGATAAAGGACAAACCAGCCAGAACTCTTTAGGCTTGCCAGTGTTTTTTGTAGAAGATTGTATGATGCGCTCAATAAAAAACAATAGACATAATATTGATATTGTTATGCCATTGTCAAAAGCAGACACAGAAGAAACATGTGGTCGAAATATTAAAGCCATCATAGAATATTTTAAATCTTTGCATGCGGATAAAGATATCACCGTTGAATTTTACAATAAAACCCAAGCAGGCAATATTAAAAAAACAAATGAGTATGGCAAAAGCAAGGGAAAGACACATATTCGCATTATTAATGGTTTTCCATTTGCACCCAAAACGTTCCAATGTTTGTTAAATATATCTGAGCCATACTGCATGCTGACCGGTAATCAAAGCTTAATAGAAGGCATTTACCATAATAAAATATGTTTATATCAAATTATGAAATGGAACAGAAGATTTTATCATGAACTGGTACGCTTGGCAGCAACGATTTTAGGGCCTCAAAGTGTATGGGCAATGTTTCTAGCATTGCAAATAGTAGGTGATAATGCGAACAAAATAAAATTACATAAAAAAATCACCCAATTATTATTAGATTATGAGCCTCAAATACTAAAAGAAGGTAAAGTGATTGTGACCTATTTGGAAAATAATAAAAACTTAAATAATATTTTGCCGGCTAAAGTGATTCCCACCTTGTTCGATCAGAAAAAATATATTACAAAAGCAATCATGGCAAGCCAATATGTTTCTTTTGAGTATTTAACTAATTTGTCTGCAATGTTTCCTGAATCAACGTCATATATTTTAAATTATGTACTGGAACTTGGCTGTTTTCAACCATTTTGGGTATTTCATTATCTTGATGGGGAGTCTAGGAATAGGGCAGAAGCACATTCTTTAAACCCTGATGCTGATGGAGAATATGAGATTAAAAAATTTACTGAGATATACTCTGAGTTATTAAAATCCAACTCAAAAGTCGATGATGTTCTAACTAAAAATATTGAAAAAGCATTAGAAGAGACACAATACAATGTAAATTTGTCTATATTGTTAAATGATTTTATAAGCTATATGCTCTCATATAAGTCTGAGTATATTAAGTATTACCCTCAATTGTATCGAGCGCTATTATCCATGAAACTTTAGGAATAATAAAGAATTCAAAATGCTCAGTGCGATTAAAATTGACTATTTTAGTTTTTTTGTTTCGTTAATTTTTAGTTCTTTCAGATCGGCGGTTAATTGGTCAACCATAGGTTGTTGGTTGTCATCAGACTCTCTTCTAACACGCTGAGCCGCGAGATATAATGATGGGTGTGAGACAGAATATTCATTATTTAGACCCGCTTGTAGAGCTTTTGCTTGTGATCTTGACAACGTTGTCAATAATTTTTCAATTGAGGCTGCGCCGGTAATATAATTTTGTAAGGTTCTGTAATCCTGCGTGAGTTGCTCTCCTCCTAGCCAAAGTCGAGCCACAAGATTAATGGCCGTTTCAAACCAGGATATTTTTTGGGGAGGCTCTTCTTGATAAGGAACTAAAGCCATACTATCATCACTATTGGCTGCTAATTCAGGCCGATATTGCTTACAATATTTTGAAATAAAGGCTATCTGAACGGGGGATAAAGATATTTCGGGTCTTTTAGAGCGAGTAAACTCGGTTGCTTCATGTGGCGTCATGTTGTAAAAAAAAATCAAATAGCAAATAACAACTAATACACTTCTGCCTCTGCCTGCTTTGCAATGCACATAGACACTGTTACCACCTTCTAAATCATCATGCATATTGAGGATGCTTTGATGAATTTTCTGTAAACATTGTAATTCTTGCGCTTCGGGGGTTAGTACACCACTGTGATCGGCTTGAATCATTCCGGTAAAATCAGCCATTGCCAGATGATCTTGTCTTATATTTCGCTCTGCCCAAAACTGAGGTGACACAGGTATGACGCCCAAGCCTTCTCCCTTAAGCTCTGAGTGAGAGCAGCATGAGACAACACCTGTTAGTGGCCGGACTTTGTTGGCACAATATTCTGGGAGATTCTCGTGTCCATAATTTATAATGGGGAGCGCACCCAATAACAAACCTGGGATAACCTCATCCCACCAATTACGTTGGCCAAAAATCGGATGTAAAAGTGGGCGCAGAAACTCTATTCTAGGGCCATTGGTGACAACATTAAATGTGAACCAGAAAATAAATTGTTTTTTGATAGAGTTGGGGCGTGCTAATGCATGCTCATAAGGCACCAATTGTAAATCTATCTTTTGTTCTTCTTCTACGCCTGACTTCACATTCTATACCTTTTTGAGATTTATATGATTTTTGTAGGGTAAAGCAAATTTTCAAGTGAGTCATCCCATGCAAAATCACTGGTAAAATAGCTAGCTTTAAAGATAAAGTTTAAGAACTTATCATGGCTGTCCTAATAAGATTTTTTATAATTACTTGTTATTTATATTATTTTAGGCTTAGGGGACATAGGACAGGCTAAAGTATAATTGGAACAAATCTTGGAACAAATCAATGTTACAAGCCATCCTAGAAGATGGCTCTACGCTCCAAGTAGGAGAGATATAATACCTATAAAATAAATTATTTTTTGAGTATGCGTTGTTTGTTGCGTTGCCAATCACGTTCTTTGATGGTCTGTCTTTTATCGTACTCTTTTTTACCCTTGCCAATACCAATAGAAATTTTGGCAAGGTGCTCTTTCCAATACATTTTTAAAGCAATAATCGTGTACCCTTGCCGTTCTTTAGCCCCAATGAGTTTATTAATTTCTTTTTTGTGTAATAATAATTTTCGGGTTCTTTGAGAATCTGTTGTAACATGTGTGGATGCACTATTGAGAGGGACTATTTCAGAGCCAAGCAGCCAAGCTTCACCATTTTTTAAAATGACATAGCTATCTGAAATATTGGCCTTGCCAGCGCGCAGGCTTTTAATTTCCCAGCCCATTAGCACGATGCCTGCTTCTAATGTGTCTTCAATACTGTAATCAAACCGAGCTTTACGGTTGATTGCAATTTGACTGGAATCGGATTTTTTCTTTTTACTCATGTTCTGTTGCCAAATAAGTTGACCAACCAAAATATTGGGTGGGTAATTTTAATTCATTATTATGGGGGGCTGCGTTATAATCAAGCGAAATAATACCAGTTTTTTGTAAAATGCCCAAAATACAGCAATCACAACATAATTTTTACCTACCAGAGCAATTATACCAGCTCGTGAACGATATTGAGCAATATCCGAAATTTTTGCCGGGATGCTCTAATGCCAGAATTTTAGAAATAAAAGATAATGAGGTGTGTGCGGAGCTATTTATTCAAAAAGGCCCATTGCAGTTATCTTTTTCGACTCGAAATCATTTAATTGAAAACCAACGTATTGATATGCGGTTGCTAAAAGGGCCATTTAAATCTTTTAATGGTATTTGGTCTTTTGAGGCTGTGGAGGGTGGCTCAATGGTCGGGCTTGAAATGGACTTTGAGTTGAGCAATCGCTTGTTGCAAATGACATTAGGCCCGTTATTTCAAAAATTGGCGCAAGATATGGTGCATATTTTTCTTAAAAGAGCAAAACAAGTATACGGAGCCGTTGATGCAAAAAATTGAAACGAAAATATCTATAGAGGTCTCTATGGCGACTCGGCAAACTCAGAAGGTCATTGGGTTGCTCGTGCCATCACAGTCAACTATAGAGCAAGCGATAGTCTTGTCTGGCATCGTGCAAAATTTTGTCGGCATAGATTGGTCTTTATTGGGAACGACTCAATTGGCGGTGGGTGTTTTTGGACAGAAAAAAAGTATGGAGTATATTGTTCAGGCAGGGGATAGAATTGAAATTTATTTGCCGCTAGAACAAAGCGCCTTAGATGCCCGCAAGCAGCGTATTGCGGATAAAAAGACGCAGGGAAACAACGTTTAATTCGAAGGTTGATTTAACTCGTTGCTACTGTCGTTTTAGTATTTTGGGCATTGGCATAAGTAAAACCTGACATATTATCTTCTGTCACGTGATCTACCACACCCTCTTGGAAAAATATAGCCAAATGACGTCTTTTGATCTCACCTTCTTGAGGATCGAGATAATAGATATAATCCCATCTTTGCATATGAAAAATATCTTGCAGGGTTGGGCTACCTAAAATGAATCTCACTTGATCTTCATTCATTCCCGTTTGTATTTGGGCGACTTTATCAAAAGCGATTGTGTTACCTTGCTGTATATCAAAACGAAAAGGCTTGAAAATGCAGGCTGATAATAAGAGCATACAGCATGCTGCAAAGATCAGTTTTAGGAGCGTTTTTTTCATTATTTTTTATTCTTACTATTAGATTGGTTTTTTAATTGAAAAAGCAAAGAAATATAATTTGGCCAAGGCTACCACGCCGAATGTCTGTGGGCAACTATTGTAAGGTAGTGACTAAGGTTATGGTATGTGTTTTAGAAATATTTTAAAGTTGCGGCACACGTATTATTATGATAACTTACTCTCGAATATTTATTATACCTGTAGAGCGAGTTTATTATGATAGATAACAAATTAGAATATTCAGAATTGCGGAAAGTAGGTCTAAAAGTGACGACTCCAAGATTAAAAATTCTGGATATTCTCGAAAATTCTAAAGCCAGGCATATTAGCGCAGAAGACGTGTATAAGCAGCTCTTAGAGTCTGGTGATGATGTAGGCTTGGCAACCGTGTATCGAGTATTAACTCAGTTTGAGACGGCTGGTTTGGTGATTCGGCATCATTTTGAAACAGGGCATGCTGTATTTGAACTAAATAGAGGTGAACATCACGATCATTTGGTTTGTGTTAAGTGTGGAGGTGTAGAGGAATTTACGGATGCCTTAATCGAGCAGCGCCAAGAAGAAGTGGCAGCCAAATCATCTTTTCAGATTACCGATCATTGTTTGTATCTTTATGGTATTTGTAAAAACTGTCATACGGAAAAATAAGGAATGGGCATGTAAACCCGTAAGTGATTACATGCCCATTCCTAAGTAGGGGACGGCTCTGTGCCGTCCTAAGTTTTTCATGCCCATTTCTAAATAAATTGCTTAAAAATCAACCTCAAATCTCCTCTGTCGTGAGTTCTTTGGCTAGCAAATGCTTTGCTTGTGCTTTGGCTTCACCGCTAATATTGAGCCCACCTAACATTCTTGCGATTTCATCAATACGTTGTTCCATTGTTAGTTCGGTAATATGAGTTTGCGTTTGATTTTTGACGCGCTGCTTAATAACCATTAAATGGTTATCACCGAAGGCTGCGACTTGGGGGAGATGGGTGACACAAATAACCTGTTGTTTTTGGCTAAGTTGGTGCAAATAGCGACCTACGATAGCACCTGTTTTGCCGCCAATACCCACATCAACCTCATCAAATATTAAAGTGGGGGCGGTGGTATCTTGTAAAGTTGTTAGCTCTAACGCCAAACTAATACGAGACAATTCGCCACCTGAGGCGACTTTGGTGAGCGGTTTGGGAGGGTGGCCTATATTGGCTGAAATGCAGAATGTAATCAGATCGATTCCTGTAGCGCTAAACGATTGGGAAAGTGTTTCACATTGCACCGCAAATTGAGCACCTTGCATACCTAAATTTTGTATATGTTTGGAAATTTCCTTTTCTAATTTTTTAGCATTGGATAAGCGTTTTTTACTGAGTTGCAGGCTCAATTTTTGGTATTGTGCTCCACATAGGGCTATTTCTTCATCAATTTGTTCTAGTGCCACAGAATCTTGGCGCAAAATATTTAGCTTATCGACCAGGCCTTGATAATGCGCTTGTATTTGTTCCGGTTCGACTTTATGTTTGCGGGCAATTTCATGAATGCGTTCTAAACGTTGTTCGATGGCATCTAAAGCAGCAGGATTAATTTCTAAATTTTGAATGTAAGCATTAAGTTCGGATAATGTTTCTTGTAATTGAATAGTTGCGGACTCTAAACAATCTTTGGCATTGCCCAAATCACTATATTTTTGAAAAAGCGGTTGTAAGCTTTGCTTGGCTTGATGCATCAGCTGTAATGCGCTCCCAGAACCTTCATGATCTAGATAGGTGACAGCTTCTTGACAAGATTCTAAAGTGGTTTGTGCATGGGCTAATTTATCGTGTTCTATATATAATTTAGCAATTTCATTTGTCGTTAATTGTAGTTTCTCAATTTCTTCTATTTGATATTGAAATAATTCTGCTTGATATTGTGCACTGCCATCGCTTTGAGATAGACGTTTTTTCTGTTTGATCAGTTTTTCGTGTTGAAAATATATTTTTCTAACATTGCCAACAAGATTTTGATGTTTGCCGTAAGTATCTAGTATCCTAAGTTGTTCGCGTGATTGTAATAATACTTGATGTTTATGTTGTCCATGCATTTGAACCAAATACTCTCCCAACATTTTGAGTTGTTGGGTGGTAGCAGGCACGCCATTGATAAAACCTCGACTGCGGCCGTTGGGGTAAATCATCCGCCTGATGAGACAATCTTGTGTTTTTTGGCTCAAGTCTAAATCATTGAGCCACAATACGGCATCGGGTAACTGAGATATATCAAAAGTGGCACAGACTTCTGCTTTCTCAGCACCAGGTTGTATTAAATTGCTATCTGCTCGTTGGCCGAGCACTAGGTTTAAGGCATCTAATAATATACTCTTGCCGGCACCTGTTTCGCCGGTAATAGAGGTCATACCTGAGCCAAAGCTCAGATCCGCTTCACGGACAATGGCCAAATTTTTAATAGTCAGGTGTTGCAACATAAAAGTTAAATCCTACTGCAAGCGGTTAAATATTGCGATCAAATATTCCAGTTTAATTTGGTTCTGAGGGTATGATAGTAATCATAATCGTTAGGGTGCAAAATATTGAGCATTTTAGCTTTGCGGTTGATCATTATTTTGTCGTTGGGTTGTACGTTAAAATGTTTTTGGCCGTCACAGCTAACGCGAGGGTGCATAGAGTTATCAGAAGTAATATGTAGCTCAATATTATCACGGCTGTCTAATACGATGGGACGGCTGGTGAGCGTATGGGGATGCATTGGTACAATCACCATTGCATTGAGCGTTGGATGCAATATTGGGCCACCGCCAGATAAAGCATAAGCTGTGGATCCCGTGGGGGTGGCCGTAATTAATCCATCTGAGCGAAGCCTATAAACAAACTGATCATTAACGCGGACTTCAAATTCAATCATGCGAGCGATATCGCCAGAGTAAAGTACCACATCGTTTAGTGCGCAGTCTGAGCTAATGATTTTACTATCTCGCACAAGCGACATATCCAGTAAAAATCGACTTTCTGCTTGGTAAGCGCCGTTTAATATGGGCTCAAGGTATTGTTGAAAAGCTTGCGGGGAAATATCCGTGAGAAACCCTAATCGGCCACGGTTAATGCCCACCATAGGCTTGCCCCACTTCACAATTTCACGTCCCGCATCCAAAAAGCTGCCATCGCCACCAACCACAATAATCAAATCACATTGTTCACCGAGCTTGCTTTTAGAAAGTGAATTAACTTTTTCTTGGAGAATATTTGCACATTCGGTTTCTAAACTGAGATTTAATTTTTGTTCTTGTAAAAATTCAACCAAAGAGGCCAGTGTACTGCGAACCTCTGGGTTGTTAGATTTCCCAATAATACCGATATGTGAAAAAATATTTTGGCTCATAGCTAATTTTGACAGCTTATTTGGTAGTTGGATTTGTGTACATAGTAGCATTGATTCAGATATTCAGAATATTAAAGTCTTGGTTCTTAATCTTGGGTTCTTAATTTGGAGTTCTTAATTTTGGGTTCTTGATTTTGTAAAGGTTGATTGGTGACTTATAGCTGTAAATAATATTAATTATTGGAACTTTGCGGTAAAATGAAGAAAATAATTTGAAACTAGGCTCCCATGGACAACGCTGGATTATCCAATCGTGCACAAATTCTGCTAAAAGACTTAATAGAATTATATATTAGAGACGGTGTGCCTGTAGGATCCAGGACATTAGCTAGCTTGAGTACTAATAACTTGAGTTCTGCGACAGTTAGAAAAGTTTTGTGTGATTTGGAATCTCAAGGGTATCTAAGTTCTCCCCATCCCTCTGCGGGTCGCTTGCCGACTAATTTAGGTTTACGATTTTTCGTGGACAGTTTACTAACAAAGACACCATTGGAAGATAAGCAGCTTAATGATGTGAAGCAAAAACTTGATCCCAATAAACCAACAGAGGATTTGATTCATTCAGCGTCGAGTATTTTATCTGAATTAACGCAAATGGTGGGGGTGGTGACGGTTCCAAAGCGAGAGAAACTTATGCTGCGTCACGTGGAATTTTTGCCTTTAGCCGATAATCAAGTGCTGGCAATATTAGTATTAAATGAAAAAGAAGTTCAGAATCGCATTATACAAACGCAACAAAAGTATACTGCTTCCGAATTAACCCAAGCCAGTAACTTTTTGAACCAGCATTTCTCAGGTCGGGATTTGCTATCCAGCCGCAATGAATTATTACAAGCTTTGCAAGTAGATAAAACGCAAATGGATTCTTTGATGCAGGCGGTTGTAGATGTTGCGGGTAAAGCTTTTATTTCTGAGCCCTCTGGGCAAGATTATGTATTAGCTGGTCAACAAAATTTGTTATCCGATTCTTCTTATGTCAAAATGAGCCAGCTCCAGAAATTATTTGGTGCCTTTACAGAAAAGCAGCAAATTTTGGGGATACTAGATCAATGTTTACAGAGCGATGGTGTGCAGATGTACATAGGTGAAGAGTCCGGTTATGAAGCGTTACATGCTCATAGTGTGGTTACCTCTCGATATGCTGTAGACGGTGAGTTGGTTGGTGTGCTGGGTGTGATTGGCCCAACGAGGATGCCGTACGATAAAATTATTCCTATAGTTGACTTAACTGCTAGGATGCTGAGCACGGCTCTAGACCAAGATAAACTTGGATCAAGATAAATAGCCCCCATAATCTCCACATCATTTGATATATAATAGTTTGAGAAATTTAGAGGTTGAACAATGGTTGCGAAAGACGAATCACAAATTTTACAGGCCGCAGCTGGCCAGGGCAGTTCAGGTGATGAGTTGCCACCTGCTCGTTTCGAAGATGCTGAGCCAAGCGTTGCATCTACCGTCTCTCAGGCGACCCAAGATGTTGACTTAGAAAAACAAAATGTGCAATTACAGCAAAAAATAGAAAAACTACAGTCAGCGTTAGATGCCGCAACAAAAAAAGCAAATGATAACTGGCAACAGTTGTTGCGCAAAGAAGCGGATATGCAAAACGTACAAAAGCGTTCTGCGGTGCAAATAGACGCCGCGAGAAAGTTTGCGTTGGAACGGTTCTCTGCTGAATTATTGCAAGTTGCTGACAGCATTGAGCAAGGCTTGAATTTATCTAATAACGAGAAGCCAGATGTTTCTACTGTATTAGAGGGCTTGGTTTTAACCAATAAGGTTTTGATATCCGTGATGGAAAAAGAAGGCATCAAACAGCTCAATCCTGAAGGGGAAGCGTTTAATCCGGCATTCCACGAAGCCATTTCAATGCAAGAGAGCACCGATTTTGAGCCTAATCAGGTCATGGCTGTGGTACAAAAAGGGTATTTATTGAATGATCGATTGATCAGACCCGCAAGAGTGGTCGTATCTCGTGCAGTTGCATCAGATTCTGCTAAAGATAGCTAAAAAATATTAAAAAATACAGTAAATGTAAGGTTTAAGTTTTTAAGATGTGGGCTTGAATTGTTGGAATTAGGCCCCATCTTTTAATTAATTCGTAATTTTGATTGATGATTTGGAGATTTGAATAATGTCAGCGAGAAATGTTGTGATAGGAATCGATTTAGGGACAACTAATTCATGCGTCGCCGTAATGGAGAATGGTGCCCCTAGAGTGATTGAAAATAGCGAAGGCGATAGAACGACACCTTCTATTGTTGCCTACACAGAAGATGGCGAACGTCTCGTTGGGCAAACGGCTAAACGTCAAGCCGTGACAAATCCTCAATATACTTACAACGCGATTAAGCGTTTGATGGGACGTCAGTTTGATGATCCCGCTTTAAAGGGTTCTAGATTGGCATATGAGTTGGTCAAAGCAGATAATAAGGATGTTTGGGTACAAGGTCGTGGCAAAGAACAATTAGCACCACCACAAATTTCCTCTCTCATTTTAGGCAAAATGAAAAAAACAGCGGAAGATTATCTGGGGCATGAAGTCACAGAAGCTGTGATTACCGTGCCTGCATATTTCAATGATGCGCAACGTCAAGCCACTAAAGATGCGGGTAAAATCGCAGGTTTGGAAGTAAAGCGTATTATCAATGAGCCAACAGCTGCGGCATTGGCTTATGGCATGGATAAAAAGAAAGGCGATAGTATTATTGCTGTATATGACTTAGGAGGCGGTACTTTTGACGTCTCTATTATTGAAATCGCTGATATTGATGGTGAGCAACAATTTGAAGTGTTGGCGACCAATGGTGATACCCACTTAGGTGGTGAAGATTTCGATGAAGCTATTATGGAATATTTGGCTGACGAATTTAAGAAAGATCAAGGTTTTGATTTGCACAGCGATCCTTTGGCGATTCAGCGCTTGAAAGAAGCGGCTGAAAAAGCAAAAGTAGAGTTATCGACTCGTGAGCAAACGGATATCAACTTACCTTATATTACAGCGGATGCTTCAGGCCCTAAACATTTAAATATGCGTTTAAGCCGTGCAAAATTTGAATCTTTGGTTGAGGACTTAGTTGAGCGTACATTAGTACCTTGCAAAATAGCATTAAAAGATGCAGGCAAATCCGGCAATGATATTGATGCCATCATTTTGGTGGGTGGTCAAACTCGTATGCCTAAAGTGCAAGAAAAAGTAGAAGCCTTTTTTGGTAAAGCACCTAAAAAAGATGTAAATCCTGATGAAGCGGTCGCTTTAGGCGCAGCAATTCAAGGGGCTGTTTTATCCGGCGAAGTAAAAGATATTTTATTATTAGACGTAACGCCATTATCTCTTGGTTTAGAAACCATGGGTGGTATTATGACGAAACTCATTGAGAAAAACACGACGATTCCAACGAAGAAAAGCCAAGTATTCTCAACCGCAGAAGATAATCAAAGTGCCGTGACTATTCGTGTGTTTCAAGGAGAGCGTGAGCAAGCAGCGAATAACAAATTCTTAGGTCAGTTTGATTTAACGAATTTACCTTTAGCAGGACGTGGTACACCACAAATTGAAGTGGCGTTTGATATCGATGCCAATGGTATCTTAAATGTATCCGCTCAAGACAAAGCGACAGGTAAGCAACAATCTATCATTGTCAAAGCATCTAGTGGGCTGAGCGATGATGAAGTCGAGAAAATGGTACAAGATGCAGATGTGCATGCTGAAGAAGACAAGGTATTTCATGAGTTGGCTTCTGCCAGAAATCACGCAGATACATTAATTCACGCAAGTGAAAAATCACTCAAAGAATTGGGTGAAAAAGTGGAACCTCAAGATCGGGCAGATATCGAAGCCGCTGTTGCGGAGCTAAAAGAAGTGGTGAAAGATGGCGAGAAGTCTGCTATCGATAAGAAAACAGAAAGACTATCAGAAGTCTCTGCTAAATTAGCTGAAAAAATGTATGCTCAACAAGGTGATGCTGCTGGTAGTGCGCAAGAGGGTGCAGATAATGCAGACGATAGCGCGGATGATGTGGTTGATGCTGACTTTGAAGAAGTAAAAGAAAACAAATCTTAGTTTTTAGTTAAAATTAAGAGAATCAAGCAAGTTAATCTGGGGGCAACTGCTCCCAGATTATGAATAAGCGCGTTGGCGCTTTCTTGCGTTTTGGGTATAAATAAACAAAAATATCTCTGATGGTGGAATGAATGTCGAAGCAAGATTATTATGAAATCTTAGGTGTTTCAAAAAGCGCAAACGAAGCGGAAGTCAAAAAAGCATATCGTAAGCAAGCAATGAAACATCATCCCGATCGTACTAAGGGTGATAAGGCTTCGGAAGAAAAGTTTAAGAAAGCAACAGAAGCGTACGAAGTATTATCTGATGCTAAAAAACGTCAAGCATATGATCAATTCGGCCATGCGGGTGTTGATCCCAATAGAGGGGGTGGACACCCCGGTGGAGCGGGTGGCGCCGGTGGTTTTGGTGATGTTTTTGGTGATATGTTCTCAGATATCTTTGGCGCAGCAGCAAGTGGTGGCGGTGGACGTCAGGCCAGAGGCTCAGATTTAAAATACAGTTTAGAGCTTACTTTAGAAGAAGCGGCCAAGGGCAAAGCCGTCCAGCTAAAAGTACCTACTTGGGTTGGCTGTAATACATGTGATGGTAGTGGTGCCAAAAAAGGTAGTAGTCCTAAAACGTGTTCAAGTTGTCATGGGCACGGCCAAGTCAGAATGCAACAAGGTTTTTTCTCTATACAACAACCTTGTCCTACCTGTGGTGGTAGTGGACAAGTGATTAGCAATCCATGTGATGCTTGTCATGGTCAAGGTAGAACGCAAGAAGAGAAAAAATTGCAAGTTAAAATCCCAGCGGGCATTGATAATGGCGATAGAATTCGCTTAACCGGTGAGGGGGAAGCCGCGCCGCGTGGTGGTCAATCAGGTGACTTATATGTTCAGGTGCACTTAAAGCAACATTCCATATTTGAACGTGAAGGTGGTAACCTGTTTTGTGAAGTGCCGATTAGTTTTATTACAGCGGCCGTGGGTGGTGAGATAGAAGTGCCAACTTTGTCGGGCAGGGTAAAATTAAAAGTTCCAGCAGAAACCCAAACAGGTAAAACATTCAAATTACGTGGTAAGGGGATTAAACCTTTACGCAGTAGTAGTATGGGAGACTTGCACTGTCGTATTTTTGTGGAAACGCCCGTTGATTTAAACCGTAAGCAAAAAGATTTATTACGCGAATTTGAAAAAGAGACACAAAATACATCTGTCCATAATCCGCGTATGAACCGTTGGAAAGGGCGGGTCAAAAATTTCATGGATAATTTGCGTTAAAAATATTTAAAATAAAGGGAATATTATGTCTGCTAGTATTGCAGTATATATTACGGGTCATACCGGCCGGATGGGTAAGGAAATAGCCCATTCGGTGGGTTTATCTAATGAATTCACTGCTGTGGCTGCCAGCAGCGCATTGCATGATTCCCAACCGTTTGATGTGATGATTGATTTTACGGCACCTGAAGCCACTTTATCTCATTTAAAAACTTGCCAGCAATTGAACAAACCCATTGTCATTGGCACAACGGGTTTTAATAATGACCAGCTTGCCCAAATAGAAAACTATTCTAAAGACATCCCCATTGTATTAGCGGCGAACACGAGCCGTGGTATACAGCTGTGTGTAGAAATGTTAGAAAAATTAACCCGTGCGATAGGAGATGAGGCAGATATTGAAATTATAGAAGCCCATCATCGCAACAAAAAAGACGCGCCATCGGGCACAGCCTTGAAATTAGGCGATACAGTCGCCAAAGCATTGGGCGCAGAGCTTAATGATATTGCGAGCTTTGAGCGTAATGGTATTTCTGAATCAGGCCGAGATAAGAAAATTGGCTTTTCTGTTATTAGAGCTGGCGACATTGTGGGCGAGCATACCGTCATGTTTTCACTGCCAGGCGAGAGAATCGAAATCAAACATATTGCGACCAGTAGGCAAACCTTTTCAGAAGGCGCTTTAGCGGCGGCCAAATGGGTTAAAGACCAAAAGCCAGGGTTATATAGTATGAAGGATGTGTTGGGTGGGTGAGTGAGTTTATCTATCTGATGTAACAAGCTCGTTGATTCAAATTTGTAACATCACTACGCAGATAGTGCTTTCTCATCATCTCCTGGTTTAACCAGTATAATTAACCCCACTGCCTGGGACGGCGTATCCAGAAGTTTTAACTTATTCTCCATTATGTGCTAACTATTACCATGTAATGGAGAAGATATCAAAATTTAAAGGCTTTCCAGCCATAAAACTATGTAATAGTAAAAAAATTGTCTTATATAGCATTAAGGATCTGTTGGGTGGGTGAATCTATACTATATTGAAGTTGGACTTCAGGTATGTATGGTTTGGGCGTTGAATTCATACATATTTGAAGCTATACTTCAGATATGTATATATATAGACAAATTGAATCCGAAATTCTTGAGATGGCAGTCTCATATCCCGTGGTTACTTTAACAGGGCCTCGTCAGTCTGGTAAGACAACTGTCATTAGGCATGTATTCAAAGATTATCCCTATATCAATCTGGAGGCGCCAGATGTTCTAGAGGAAATAAAATCTGACCCTAGAAAATTTCTTCGTATCTATAAAAATGGCGTCATTATAGATGAAATTCAAAAATTTCCAGAATTGTTATCATATATTCAAGTGACTGTTGACGAAGATAAAAAGCTAGGGCAATTCATACTCACAGGTTCTCATCAGCTTGCATTAGCGCAAGCGGTGACACAATCGCTTGCGGGCAGAACAGCATTATTAAACTTATTGCCACTAAGTATTGCAGAGTTGCAAAGCCAACATAAAAATATGGAAACGGATGAGTATTTAGTTTCAGGATTTTATCCTAGAATTTACGAGTCCAATATTACGCCACTGAAATATTATCGTGATTATGTCGGAGCGTATGTTGAGAGGGATATTCGCCAACTGATCAATATTAAAGACATGAGCCTATTTAGGAAATGTGTGAAGCTATTGGCAGGACGTGTTGGTCAAATTTTAAATCATCAAAATTTAGCAAACGAAGTGGGTGTTTCTAGCCATACAATCAAATCGTGGCTCTCTATTTTAGAAGCGTTATATATTATTATATTATTGCCGCCCTATTTTGAAAATTTTGGGAAGCGTGCGATTAAATCTCCTAAAGTGTATTTTACAGATGTAGGGTTGGCCTGCTATTTACTGGGTATTACTGAAGTGATGCAAATTTCTAGGGATCCTTTAAGAGGATCTTTATTTGAAAATATGGTAGTGATGGAGTTTTTCAAAAACCGATACAATAAAGGACTGTCCGGAGATTTATATTTTTACCGTGACAACAACCAGAATGAAGTCGACTTGATTTTCAAAAAAGGCAGCTCTTTGGTTCCGGTCGAAATAAAATCTTCCGAAACTTTCCAACGGCATTTTATTAAAGGGTTGGAAAAATTCAATAATATTTCTAATAATAATCCTCGAGTTGGGTTTTTGGTATATGCAGGTACCAGAAGCATGGCAATAAAAGATTTTCATGTCATAAATTTTCATGATATTGCTAGTATTGAAAGCTAGTTAGCGGTTGCCAAGTGGCTTACAAACCTTATATAGCTGGGTATACTGTATTGAAGTTTGACTTCAGGTATGTGTATATTATCTAACATGGCAGCTTCATATTTTGGGTTACCTTAATGGATTTTCTTTAGTCCGGATGTAGCAAAATTTTCTATTGTAATTTATGATACTATTTTTTATATGTTAACAAGCAATAGGGATATATAATGGAGCAATCTGACTTGGTTGGCGAGTGGGAACTAGTTACGTGGACACACCTATCGAAAGAGGATAAGCAGTTGTTTTTCCCATTTGGTAAAAGGCCAATGGGGTATATGAAATTCACTAAAGATAGTTTTTTGAGTCACGCGACAAAAAATTCTGAGCGAGTAGAGTCGGCTATAAAATTAAAGTGTTCTTTGTATAATGCAGGAGTAACAGAGCTATCTCTTTCTGGAACTTATGAACTGGATAGTGTCAATAATAGTATTACTTTTTGTTATGAAGAGTCCTCTATTGCCATATTGGTGAGTCAAAAAAGGCAAAGAAAAATTTGGTTTGATGGGCATGAGACATTAATGTTTTCAAGCGAGAGAGTTCTTGATGGGAAAGTGTATTCAATTAAAGCCACTTTCATTCGTGCAATTGACAGCTAATGGCTAATAAAGAAAAATTTCTAAATCTAAATACAATTTGAACTTGTATCATACAACAGCTTGCTGGACGCTATACTAGTTGATACAAAAAATATACCCAATACCTAAGAATGAGTATTCAAAATGAATTATATTTGTCCTATCCATAAAAAAAAATTAGTTATTGATAACACATTAATATGTGATTATGGCTGTGAATATCCCTTGCTCAATAGCGCACTTCAAGTTGCTGATTTCTCTAAAAGTGAACAGATTGAAGTTAACTTAAATGAAAAAAGCTATGAAGGTATACGTCAAAATGAAATATACTGTAATTTTTTAAATTGGCTTTTTGCTACCTTTAAAACAAATGAGCATGATTTTCGTGTCTCAATTTTTTCTAAATTATCTTTTTCAGAAAGAGATAAGGTACTTATTACTGGTTGTGGTAATGGTGACGATATTATTGCACTAAATCAAATACATAAAGATAAGAATCTATATATTGAAGCGCAAGATATTAGTAGTGAAATGATTACTTTTACAGCTAGACGACTTGAAAAAAACAAAATAGAAAACTGTAGTCTTTCGATATCGAATGCGTGTAACTTACCATATGAAGATAACCAGTTTGATTTGGTATTTCACTTGGGAGGAATCAACTGTATGAGTGATACACAGGTTGCGATATCGGAGATGGCTCGAGTGGTGAAAGAATCGGGTCAAGTAGCTTTTATTGATGAAGGTATTGCTCCTTGGTTAAGATGTTCTGAGTTTTCAGAAATGATGATTAAAAATAATCGTCTTTGGGCAGCTGATTTACCTTTGGGGAAGCTCCCTTTTAGTGCCACCAATGTTAAAGTTAGCTGGTTGCTCGAAAATTGTTTTTACTATGTTCAATTTATTAAAAATAGCAATTTTCCATCTATAGATTTAGACGTTCCTCATATTGGTAAAAGAGGCGGTACTATAAGAAGCAGGTATTTTGGACAACTGGAGGGCGTATCTGAGCAAGCAAAAACTATTGCTTTGAGTGCTGCTCAGGAATCACAAAAAAGTGTTTCTCAATGGTTAGATGAGTTAATTAAAAATAGTGTGTTAATTAGTTGAAGTGTGTCAATTCGTTGTGTTGCTTTGCTTGGAATACGTATGCGGCGAGTTGTCTATACAACTATTTATCATTAATTTTTCTAAATACCATCGGATTGTTTCTAATAAATTATCTGCGAAATGATTGCTTGGTTTCCAACCTAACTGTTTGATTTTTTCGCAACAAATTGCATACCTAAAGTCGTGACCAGGTCTATCAGCAACAAAATTAATTAAGTTATGGTAAAAATCGAAGTTTTTTCTGGGATGGAGTTTGTCGAGAATTGTACAAATTGTTTTAGCAATATTGATGTTGGATATTTCAAAATCTCCTCCAATATTATAAGTTTCCCCTTGTTTGCCACGATGAAAAGCTAAACTAAGAGCTGTTGCATGTTCTGTCACATATAACCAATCTCTCACATTTTTGCCATTTCCATATATAGGGATAACATCTTCTGCTAAAGCTTTTCTGATAACCGTTGGGATTAATTTTTCATTATGTTGTCTAGGGCCGAAGTTATTTGAGCAATTTGTAATAACTGTATTGAGACCATATGTTTTATGATAACTTCTGACTATCATATCACTACTGGCTTTACTGGCACTATAAGGAGAGTTAGGAGCATAAGCTGATGTTTCATAAAAGAGTCCCTCATTACCTAAGCTGCCATATACTTCATCTGTAGAGATATGGTGAAATCGATATAAGAATGGATGCTCAGCATCAAGCTTATTGTGCCAATATTTTTTCGACACTTCTAATAAATTAAAGGTACCGACAATATTAGTTTGGATAAATGCATCAGGATGCGAAATAGAATTATCGACATGTGATTCGGCAGCAAAATGTACGACGGCATTGATTTGATAGTGTTTGAAAATCTCATCCAGCAGAGCAATATCTAAAATATCACCTTTAATAAATTTGTGGTTTGGATGGCTTAGGGTCTTGGAAAGATTATCTATAGAGCCCGCATAGGTTAATTTATCTAATGAAATGATTTTGTATTCACTATATTGTTTCAATAATAGATCAATATAGTGGCTACCTATGAAACCAGCGCTACCAGTCACTAGTAGATTCAGCATGAATTCTCCTGCCTTACAAGTGATTGTAAATAATGTCCATATTCACAATCATTTAATTTTTCAGCGATTTGTGTTAGCTCGTTTAAACTGATATAGCCGTAACGATAAGCGATTTCTTCAAGGCATGCTATTTTGAGACCTTGCCTTGATTCAATAACATGAACAAATTGACTCGCTTCTATTAGACTTTTATGAGTCCCCGTGTCTAGCCAAGCCATTCCTCTGCTTAGCAGCTCAACATTCAATTGGTTTTGTTTTAAGTATATGTTATTAATATCGGTTATTTCTAATTCACCACGAGCAGAGGGTTTTAAAGTTTTTGCAATATCAATAACCTGGTTATCATAAAAATATAAGCCTGTTACAGCCCAGTTTGATACTGGAGAAGTTGGTTTTTCAATAATTCTTACTGCTTGCTGGTTGTTATTGAGTTCAACAACGCCATATCGTTTAGGGTCATTGACATAATAAGCAAAAATGGTTGCGCCCTGTTTTAAATGGGTATGAGATTGTAGTTGAGTGGGTAGCTTGTCTCCATAGAAAATATTATCTCCCAACATGAGTGCAACAGAGTCAGTTCCAATAAATTTTTCTGCAATGATAAAGGCATCAGGTATGCCCTTAGGCTTATCTTGCACCGCATAGTTTAGTGTGATTCCAAAATTTTTGCCATCACCCAAAAGAAGTTGAAATCGATCTAGATCTTCAGGAGTGGTGATAATAAGTATTTCCTTTAGACCTGCTAGCATCAATACAGATAATGAGTAATAGATCATAGGTTTATCGTATACGGGCAAAAGTTGTTTGGAGACAACATTTGTTAATGGGTAGAGTCGCGAGCCTTTGCCGCCCGCTAAAATGATTCCTTTCATAATGTGAACTTATTTATAGTTTGTATAACATGATTGATTTCATCTTCTGTGTGTCCATATGAAATGGGTAAGCTCAAAATAGTTTTGTGCCACTCATCACTCACTGGATAATTGCCATTAAATAGATGTGAAGTGGCCTCTTGGTGATAAGGAGGAATTGGGTAATGTATTTCTGTTTTTATATTATTTTCTAACAAATATTTTCTGAGTGTATCGCGTTCAGGGTGGCGAATCATGAAAATATGATAAACATGCCTCTTATTGGGTTCGGGATGTGTAAATATAAACCGTTTATCTAAATCTGTTTGATATAGTTTTGCAAGATTTTCTTTATGCGTTGTGATCTGTTCTATACTTTTTAATTTTACATTCAAGAATGCAGCTTGCATTTCATCCAATCGTGAGTTATGGCCTATATATTTATTTTCATATTTGCTGGGGGCACCATAATTTCTTAATGCTCGAAGCTTTTCTGCTAAAAGGTCATCATTTGTTGCTATAGCGCCTCCGTCCCCTAATGCCCCTAAATTTTTAGTAGGATAAAAGCTCCAGGCACCTAAATCACCCATGCTACCAACCATTTTATTATGATATAGAGCACCATGCGCTTGAGCACAGTCTTCTATGATTTTTAAATTATATTTTTTAGCGATTGCCATTATGGCATGCATATCACAAGGATTCCCATATAGATGTATGGGCAATATTGCTTTAGTATACTCAGTAATATAATTTTCTAATCGAGCAATATCCATATTACCATCGTGTAAAGAAGGCTCAACTAATACGGGTTTTAGATTTGCTTTTACGATAGCAATAACAGTTGCAATATAAGCATTGGCTTGAACCAGCACCTCGCTACCGATAGGCAAAGATAAAGCCTCTAGAGATAAATGCAGTGCATCTAGGCCAGAGGCAACACCCACTACATGCTTTATTCCAACAAATTTTGCAAAGGCTTTTTCAAAACAAGATACTTGTTCGCCTAGAACGAACCAACCAGAGTCGAACGTATTATCAAAAGCAGATTGAAAATGTGATTTAAAAGGTAAGTTAGTTTTATATAAATCGTCAAAAGCGATATTCATATATGCATCCTGCTAATTACTTATATTGCTAAGTATTCTAATCATTCCAAATGGCAAGTCGTAGTCCATCTTGACCAAAATTATTGCCATTGTAAAATAAATATTTTTGTTGTTGTATATTTATAATATTAGGGAAGGATATGCTACTTTGATCGTCTAGTGTATAGGAAGAATCAAAGTTATAAAGTTGATTTTTTTGAGGAAGCCAATTTATGCCATTATGAGACATGGCATATTCAAAATCGTAATAGCCTTTGTTAATATGGCGCTTTACAAAAAGAGCATTCCAAATGGATTTTTCTTGCCAAATAGAGCTACGACCATAGCCAAAAATTTTGTTGATTCCTGACTTGAAGATTGTTGTGCTGGTATCTGGCCAGTTGATTCCATCTTCAGAAATCATATAGCATAAATCATACTGAGGTACGTATTTATTATTTATATGAACTAAGTCTTGATACTCGGCATACCAACATTGCCAATAGTTTTTTTGTTTTAGAAAGTATCCTCCAGCTCGACAGTAAGCGTTAGATTTCGTTGGGCCAATAATTGGGTTATATTGGTATCGTTTAAAACTAATTGCATCTTGACTTAGAGCTAATCCCATAAACAAAGTATAGCGATGTTTTTTATTTTTTAATTTTTTCCAGCCGACATAGTACAGTCGGTAATTGTAACCATCATGGACTATTGATAGGGGAGTTACTCCATGTTCGTCAAACTGATTATTGACTCCAACATCAAGGGCGGGGGATTTTGAGTAACCTATAACATGCTCTGGGTTATATATATCAACGTCAATATAGCCGATTCTGCCTATTTGGTATTTGTCCCAAAAAGCGACAAATATGCGTATTCTATCCTTTAACACTATAGCCGTTGGTACATAGGAATGGCTATGTATCCAATTTTTTTTGTGGATTGAATGAAATATCACACCATAATCCTTCCAAACCATCTAAGTTGATTCCTCTAACGCAGAATATTTTATATATCTTGCGAAGCTTTCATTTTTACGCTGTAACTGTTCTTTACTACCAAAGTCAATAACACGTCCATTTTCGATATAATATAACACATCACAACCTTTTAGGGTTGCAAGACGGTGAGCAATGATAATGACTGTTAAATCACCTTTCAAGGAATAAAGATATTGGAAAAAATTGTGCTCGGTTTCTACATCTAGTGTGGAGCTTGCTTCGTCTAAGATGAGAATTTGCGCTTTTGCATATAATGCACGAGCTATTAATAATCGTTGTTTTTGTCCCCCAGATAAGATTGCACCATCTTCGCCGATAGGGGTTTTGATGCCTTTTTTTAAAGTCTTAACAAAATCCCATAACATGGATTTTTTTAAGGTTTCAACCACCCTGTCAGAACATATATTCTCTAGTTGTTCTCCGTAGGCAATATTTTGTTCAATTGTACTGTCTAATAGAAATACTTGTTGACCTACATAGCCAATTAATTGTCGTAATGATCGTATGTTATTTTTTGTAATCAAATTATTATCAATTGTAAAACTGCCAGATTCTGGGTGCAAAAAACCGGACAAAATATCGGCGAGTGTCGTTTTGCCACCTCCTGAAGGCCCTACAATTCCAATAAATTGCCCCTTTGTAATGGAGAGAGAAATATTATTAATGGCATAGAGATGGCTGTTTGGGTACCGGTATTTAATATTTTGAATGTTGAGACTGTGATTGAATGGGCATGGGGGAAGAGGGGTAGTGTATTTAGAAGTTGCTTGGGTATTACATTGATAAACCTTTAATCTTTTTGCCTCTTTTAATAGCTTTTCAACAGGTTCTTCGGCAGCACTTATTAGCAATAATGACTGTATGCAACGATTAATAAGAGGTACCATTCTAATTGAAATAATAGTTAGCGTACCCAGTTTTGCAAAAATTAACGCGGCGGAATTTTCTACTGTTGTAAAATAAATGAACACCAGAATAATTAGCGTCATCATAACAAACTCAATAGTTGAACTGGGTATGTTTTGAAGAAACAAACGCTTTTCATCTTCTTTAATTAGGGCTTGATTAACTGTTTGAAATTTACTAATAAAAAAATTCTCTTTTAAATTTACCTTTGTTTCTTTGATGCCTTTGAAGGATTGTTGCAATACGGAGAAATTTTCCACAGACAACTTGCGAGTACGCATACCTATATTTCTGAGCTTGTTTTTTAAGAATACGTTGTGGGAATAGATTAAGCAGAAGCCCAGTAGTAGTATAATTACGGTCACTTCGGTATAAGCAATTAACAAAAAACTTAATAATATAATTGCGGTGACACTGACATTGATTAACTGTATAAACTGGAAGAAATAATTGGATATAGCTTCAGAGATTACACCTGTGATTGTAGCAATATTATCTGCTGAAGAACGTGTGATAAGAATATCGTAGTCAGTATAAATGGAAGCTCTAAAAAATTTTTCAGATAATTGAACACGCCATTTTGCCAGCACTTTAAATTCATATTTAAGGTATAATATTTGGAAAAGATTTTTAGTTGCAAATATCCCTATGATCATTACACCAAATAAAGTGATAACAGTAGAGGATTCAATATCTAACAGAGTTTTAATTTTATTTAGATATCCATTGGACTCCATCATATGAGGAGAGTGGATAAAATTCATTAATGGAAATATTGCCATAATACCAACTAATTCTAAAAAACCCATTAACGTCCCTCCAAGAACTAAAAAAAAGGAAGGCAAGCCTATTTTGCCTCCAATTAGTTTTGAGAGTGATTGGAGGTACTTTAAATGGTTTTTTATATTCATGATTCTTCAACTTCATATATAGGAAGATCGGATTCCATATATTTTTCGGGCAAAATGTTTTTCTTTATTAGTAGGTAATGCAACTCTGCCTTAACATCTGTTGGTATAAGTTTACCAATTAGTGAAGTTCTATCATTAATTAATAACAGGAAGCTCATTATCCATGAAGGGGTCATGTTGAATAGCCCATACCAGATATGATTAGACAAACGTATAGATTGATTACAATAGTCAGAAGGATTTAGTACTTCTATATGCCCTATATGTTCTTTATTATGGAGTGAAATACCACAAATTTCTCCTATCTCTTTAATTCTGTTTTCCCAGGTGAATCCTCCGCTAATAATGGCTTCGTTGGATTGTTGAACAATATCTAAGCGTCTCGGTTCATCTTCTAATAGCTCTTTACATGCTTGATATGCTTCAAAAGGTGTCTTATAGAATGGGATATCTACCTTGGGGTGAAAGTCAGTATCAAAGTCAGGCTTATAATCACTTACTAAGCAAGCAGAAGAGGCCATTATATCTAATACCCGCCAAGGATACCCCGTAATATTCTGACTATGACTAATGTTGATAGCAACTTTAGAAGTGTTGTATATATGATTTAGCTGTTTGATATTATAAACCACTCTGAAATCAAAGCTTCTTAATGCCTCAATTGAAAAAGGTGCTATTTGTAGCCAAGATAATGTTCCAAATAATTTTAAGCCCAGCGGAGCAATTGCTGACACAGTTTGGTTTCTGATGGAGCCACCATATAATCCACGAAACATACCTTTATTTAGCTCATATTTTTTTATTATTTTCTCATCAAACAAATCTAGATATTCACCATGATCTTCTTTTGGTATAGATAATATATTTTTCACTAAATCTGGTTCATCTCTTATAAGTTTAGTGATAGTTGGATGGCAGTCAAAAAAAGATCCAATAAAGGTGATGTTATTTTTTTTAGGTAGCTTTCTATTGGACAATGCTGTAGCACTTTTAACAATAAAAACATTTTCTTTTTTAGGGCTTAATTCTTTACAATATTCTTGATATCCATAGCTAGAATAGGAAAAATAAATATATCTATCTTTGTTTTTTTTGATTCTTTCTTTATCACAAAAATAAACCCAAGAATCTGCGTCCCACAGTACAAATGGGCATTCAGTCCATGCATCTAACTCTTTTAACGTTGAGTTGTTAAAGGCTATGATAAGGTCTGGGTCAAAGTTTTGTATTCGCGTTTTTAATTTTTTTCTATCAATACCACTTTTTAGTACATTATTTCCATTCCATGGTGGGAACACAAAATCACTTGATATAATGACTAATACTTGATTCCCTAATCTTTTAAGCTCATTAATAAACGCTTCATAGTATCCTCCAATTTGCCAACGTGAATCTATATAAAATCCAGAATAAAACGAAATAATGATTTTAGCCAATGGATAAACCTTTTAATTTATATCTATATGATAAATTTGATGGATGGTTGATGCCCCACCAAATTCTTCTTTTTGTTTCACGAGGCCGTAATTGATTCTTCTCCCCCTATCCTCAGTGGAAATACCGAAATCAAAATAACGTACTTTATTTTGATATTTTTCTAAGATGCCATTAATCAGAAAATCTAAAGCGCCTAATTGACTGCCTTGTTCACTTGTGCTGATATATTGTGCATGCACAACTTGTTGGGTCTGATAAACGACGATACCAGCCATAATTTTATTAGCTATAGTCGCAGCATAAAGCTTTATATGTTCTGGGAAAGACTGCTGTAAGCTTTGTATTTCTGCCAGAGTATGTGTCGGGGATGCTTTATGTCGTTCACTTAAACGTATTGCTAGCATTTCCCACATCTCAGGCCAGTGTTTATTTTCTTGCATAAGCATATTAGATTTATTTGCTTTGTTTATACCCCGTTTTCGCCTATATTTTAACGTCCCAGGGTTTTTCAGATCTATTGTTGTTGATAAGAGTGTTTCTATTTTAATATCATCAAGATGATTTAAAAAATAAAGATCCGTCTGTGTAGGGTGCTTGTGGTAAATCATAGGAATAGCTTTATAGATAAATTTTCGAATATTTTTTTGTTTGAGATATTGGATAATCAGTTCAAACAATTTTAGTTGTTGCTCAGCCCCCAAACTAGCTTGATGATGTACTAGCCCGCCAAAGGATAGGCCTTTGTGGCTATGAACTATATCATTTTCAATATTAGCGGGGAGTAAACCAACCAAATGATTATCTTTATAAAACATAAGGGAATAATCATCAAACCTGTCTGCATGGTACTCCATATAGTTTCTGTAATATTGGAAAATCCCATTGGAGCTCTCATGCACAAAATTATTCCACTCTTTTTCTTGTCTTGGATTATAGAGTTTAATTTGCATGTAAAATTTCTCGTTGCTTCACCTCAAAATAAGTTAGAGGGTCAACCCGGTAGGGTTTTGCCGGTATACCCATCATGAATTGGTTCGGAGCTGTAGATTTATTAACGGCGGCAGACATGGATATATAGTTATCGGCGCCAAGAGAGACTTGTTCAGCTAAAGCAGAATTAACACCCAAAAAACAATTTTGTTCAATAGTGCAAAACCCAGAAACAACTACATGAGAAGTAATAAATACATGATCGTGAATGATGGAGCTGTGTCCTATATGATTACCTGACCAAAGTGTTACGTTATTGCCTACTTTTACAAACGGTTGGAGTGTATTATCTTCTAAAATAAAACAATTATCGCCTATAGTCACATTTTGCCAAGCAAAAGCCTTAGAGCTAATATAACTGGCCAATTTGTATCCTTTATGTTTCATTTTTAGATATAAGTATTTTCTGAGGTAGTTCAATTGGCTACTGCCAACAGCCACAAAAGCGTGATAATCTTTGGCAGGGTATATTGTGTTTATATTTTCAAGAGGTACTAAGGGTAAACCTAAAAACTCATCCGAGTCACAATAGTTTTTCTCGGCAGAAAATCCAGCAACAACATAATCAGAGTCATGGGTAAAATACTCATACGCTAGCTTAGCTATTTCACTATTACCCATGATAATTAAAGGTTTCATGCTTAAGGCCTTATTATTAAAATGTCGTCTCGTCGATTTGCCATGGGTAGGTTGTTATTTTGTGGCATAAGATAAGCATCAAACCCAGCCAATTGTGCTCGTGAAATAATGGATTGTATTACTGCATCATCAATTTTATTTTCAGAAATTTCGTAGTGTTGAATATCTGGCGTTTTATCTGTATTCATAAAATTTTGATGAAAAGAGATACCCGTTGAGCTAGAAAAAAACCGTTTACGTTTAGAGTAATTAGGTATATCACCAATCAAAAGTCGACCACCAACATTTAACAAAGATAATAAACAGTCAATAAAATTAAATAGATTTGTGTCTACAAATGCATATTGGATGACACTGTAACACAGAATACAATCGACTTTGGAGACGATTTTTTTAATGGCTTCTAGGTTAGACGGAAATAATCCAGGTACTTTAGAAATATAATCATTGTTTGGAAGGTTTTCTAACATTTCAGGGGAATCTACCAGGTATAACTGATGGTTATGCTTGTGACACTGCCGAAGAAGTACTTGTGTTAACGATCCGCAGCCACATCCAATATCTAATATATGTTTTTTCTGTTCTTGTAACTGAGGTAGTTTGAGCTTGATATCATCCAATATAAAGTTCTCATACCCTTCTCTATATTCATTAGGGAAGCCAATTTTTTCTTCATTACTTAAATGTTTGTTTTTGGCCAGATCTCTAAATGATTCATAATTAAGGTTTTCTTGAGAAAAATCAATATGCTTGCCACTGATTAGTCGGGATTTCTCTGTAGAAGGCGAGAAATCAAGTTTTTCTAGGCTATTTTCTGTTTGTAATGTATCGCAGTAAGTATTAAATTCAGTTTTAGATCTAATATAGTCTTCTTGTGAGTATACTTCCGATGCTAGGACAAGCAAAACGGAATCTTTTGTTGCAGGATATATTTCTCTCCAGCAACCTTTGGGAACATATATGGCTGTTGTTGGTGTGTTTAATTGAAAGGTATATTTTTCGTGTGAACTATCTTCCAGGTCAATCCGAATAGTGCCTGTCATGCATATAATAATTTGTTCTAGAGATTTATGGGCATGGAACCCCCGAGCTTCTAAATTATCATTTCCAACCAGGTAATAAACTCTCCTACATTCAAATCCAATATTTTGATTGAGCTCTAGTATACAGAGATTGCCGCGGGAATCTTCATGTTGGCAAACTGAGAATTGAGTTGGGATTAAAACGTTTGTTATATTCATACCTAAGTTTGGAGATTTATTTATTTTGATTAAGTATAACAGCAAGGTAATAGTTATTCAGTACTACTATGTTATTTTTTGGCATGAATATGGATTGGGATTAGGTATAATGCAATAAATTATATTCCCATAGAATTTTTAGATGAGGCCTAATAATAATGACTAAATACATAAGTGCGATGAGTAATTGGTTAATTTTAATTGTAACGTTATGTTTAATAATTGTAGCATTAGAATATTTTTCCTCTATGTCTTATTTGAAAATAACCTCTGAAAAGGGTAGAAACGCAGTCGATATTTTAATGTATGGAAAACAAAGTATTTCAACAGGGAATTTTAAAGAAAATGGGCATCCAATATCAGAGATAGAGCTTTTGCCATACTATTTATATCGTAATAAACCTGGCTCTAAAATTAATGGGGAGCAACAAGTTAATAAAGAAGGGTATAGAAATGGAAATAAAGAGTTCTATAGAAAAGAGGATATAGTTAGGATTCTTGCAGTAGGAGGTTCTACAACATATGGATGGCTTATACAAGAGTATCAGCAGGCATGGCCCGCACAATTAGAAAGTATTCTGAATGAAAAGTATGGGCAGAAAGTAGAAGTTATAAATGCAGGATTGCCTGGTGGGACTTCATCAGAGTCTTTGATAAGTTTTATATTAAAAGATAAATTTTTAAAGCCAGATATTGTTATTTTTCACAATGGTGGCAATGATATTCCTATGCTTTTTTATGACGATTATTATCCTGATTATAGGTATTTTAAAAAGGTTTCAGGTCATCCAGAATTAAGGCCATTTGAATATAAGGCAATCAAAAATTCTAATTTTATAAAATTATTATATGCTTTATGGCTTAAAGATATTAATCTTTCAACCATTAGACCTTCCCCTATAAAGCCTGCTGAATTAAATGAAGCTTTAATCAATGTTAAAAATAATCAGCCGGTTGGTTTTTATCGTAATATGGATACGTTAATCCAAGAAACCATTGCTATAGGGGCTATTCCCGTCATATTTCCATTTCATCTTGCTAATATAGGAATATACAAGGAATTACCCAAAGGAATGTGTTACGCAAAAAAGTTGCATCCTGCTTCTAGCTTAGCACTTGATAAAAATAAGGTAGTGTTGAAAACATTAGCTCAAAAATATAGTCTTGCGTATCATGAGATGCCTCAGAATCAAATTGAGTTTGAGAAATTTTTTGATCATTGTCATATGAAGCCAGAGGGAGATAGAGTTAAAGCCGAATATATTGCACAATATATTATACCTATTATTAAAAAAGTGTGAGAGTTTTTAATAAGCCACCAAATTTCTGGTGGCTTTTATATTGTATTCTATCCTTTAATTTGCATACGGTCTGTTTCTTCTACATATGTATACAATCTCTCTACTCTATCTTCTAGCAGTGCTTTTTCCAGTTTAACGCTCCCTTTATCTAGCCATAAATAATGACTTGACAGTTTCCAGGCATTAACATCATGGGCATCGCCATTAATTTCATACTCAATGCCCCCTTCTTGGTCAGGGCCAGTATAGCAGTAAGAAAAACGTTTACGTTTCTCAGATTCATTAATACTGAACACAGAGCGTCCTACGGTAGGCGCATCAAGGTTCAAGGCTTCAAAAACTGTTGCTGGGATATCAAACAAACTAACTGGCGCAGAAGATGTTTTTAAGGCGTTAGAAGAATTGCCAAATGGCTTAACCATCATTAGAGGTGCAAGCATATCAACGATATATTTCTTTTTATCAGTATTATTGGCCTGCAAACTAGCCTCTGGTATATGTAAACCGTGATCGCCTATAATAATAAGCATAGTGTCGTCATAGACGCCTTGCTTTTTCAAGGAATCAGTTAGTGCTTTAGTTGTTAGCAGTAATGAACCTTTAAATTGTTTTTTATATGACTCTAAGGATAAGGGGAGGCGTTTACCAATAAAATTTTCATCATGAAAAAATGGGAAGTGAGCACCATGAAAATGTAAATATTTAAAGACTGGTTTTTGTACAAAATTGAGATTTGAGCCTAAGTTTTTAATAACATCTCGATTGTAAGCAAGGTGTTCTTTAACTCTTTGTGGCAGTTCAGTGGTATCTTTCTTTTTTGTATCTGTAATTGGTTGTTTTACGGTTTTAGTTGATGTGGCTGTAGCTGTAGCATACATTTCAGAAGAATCGAAGAAGATTTTTTTAACAAAGTGGGGTGAAAAATTAAACTTTGTAACCAAATCTAATTTATCAAAATCGTGCTCAGATTTTATTTCGTTTCTTTTTAGGTTGTCTACTATTTTGGGGGATAGAGAAACAGAATTAATTGCATAAGGATAAACTTCTGTTATAAACCCTGCCTTTTTTAGCCTGTATGGCAAAGAGGTTTTTGATGTATAATATTGAGGATATGCTTCATTTACTGGCGTTTTGAAGTCGTATAAATTGTCTGTCAAAATTCCTGGTACTGCATAATTTGTGCTGTTAAAGACACCGGTTGTATTTCTGAAAAAAGTAAATCCGTTGAATATGTCTTTTTCTTGGTCGGAGAGGTTGTTATTCAACAAGTCTTCAAAAACATCCCCTCTTGCAGCATCAATCACGAGAATAATAACATTTTTATTACTGCTATATGAGTAATAATTTGTGAGGTCAGCGTGGTAATATTTATGCCAGGCGTTTTTAGGCATTTCCGTAAATGCCATACCTATGCTAAGCGATAAGCTAGCAAAAACGATCAAAAATATTTTTTTTGCCCAAGCTGTAACGAGATTAGATTTTAGTACAAAGATAACTAACAGAAAACCCCATAATAATAGTTCCAGCAAGCCATGTGTTGAATAGGCGCTGAAATTTAGTGCTTTACCATTTAACTCTCCATAGTCCCATAGGAGAAAATTTCCCTGAATCCATAGTAAAATGCTAGATGCTAGCAAAATGGCAGAGAGAATATTTTTTGTTTTTGAGAGTTTTTCAGGTGACATTAGTACACCAATAAAAAACAATCCAATAAATATTTTAAAAAATATCCCAAAAGCATATGTAGTAACATCAGTTGTTATAAGGCTAAATTCATTGCTAGAGTTTAAGAAAATTATGATGGGTCGAGAGGCAATCACAATACTTAATAACAATACAGACCATTGATAGTGTGACCATTCAAGTGTTTTAAACCCATTCCATTTTTTACTTTGTAATATTTTACTTGCATTACTCAGCATGCGGATCCTTAATATGTATATTAAAAATACATTAGTTAACCTATAACAAATGTTATGTGAATATTTTTATAGCGACTTTGTTATATATGCAAGAAGAGCTGTTAGCACAATTCAAATAGTCTGCTAAACCCGGCTCGTCCGTAAAAACACCCCAACCCCATAAGTCCAGCTGCTTTTGAGCGCGACTCTTCTGGGGCCGTGTGATACTTCACGTGAGCGCATTTCACGAAACTGCGAGGTGTCTTCCCAGGTGATGCTGGTGCGGATGCCGATATTATGGTTGAGAAGATATTGTATGCCTGCCACAAAGCGTAAAACGGCTTTGGATTCGTCAAAAGTAAAAGTTTGTGTCATCGCATTATTATTGATTGCTGTGATGCTATCAATTTGTTTGGGGCTCATGTACGAAAATCCGATCCCACCAAATACATCAGCACGACATAAATAATCAAAAGGCATCGGATAAAACCCTAATAGACTAACCCCAAAGCTAGATATTTTAGATTGGAAGCTATGTGATTCGGAATTACCTGGTGGGATGAATACCCCCGTCACAATATTATTGCCAGTGTATTTGTGGGTATTGGATTTGTTTTGGCTTTTGCTGTAGTTAAGTTCCAAGCTTAAGTATTCTTCCCAAAAACGCATGCCCATATACAAATTGGCTTGGTTGTATTGTTGTTCAAAGGCATTGTCGCCAAATTTTTCTCTGAAGGGTAAGTCTCTGTACTGATAATCAACGCCCATATAGGGGTAAACAGGATAGCCAAAAAAATCAGCTGCATAGCCACTAAGCGATACTGTGGAAAAAAGTAGTGCCGCTGAAATTTGAAAAGATAGTTTCCTGAACATGTTATGTAGACATCCCTATACCTATATCCCTTATTGGCTCTCATATTACCACATTATGGTTGGAATCCCAGGTTAAGCTCAACTTGTTGAAAAATATAATAAAATTTACTGAAAATACTAAGGAACTTTTTCGTTAGTACAAAGTCTAAATTAGTAACGAAAGAATATTATGTTAGGAAGTTGAAGTATGCCTAAAGATTATGATCCAACTAAAATAGGTGCAGTACAGCGTTCTTATTACAAATGGGGTAAGGGGCATGATGTAGATGAATTAGATGATTTACTTTCATGGTTAGATCCGGGAGATCTAGATCCTCAGCCTAAAGATAAGCCATCTAAGGATAAATCGGCTTCAAAAGATGACGAGAAGAAAAAGAAAGTTAAGCACGCAAGGAAATTTGCAGATATGGTCTTAGACCATAAAAAAGTGGCAGGTTTAGATCAGGTTAAAGACTTTAAAAAAGCTTCTCAATATGAAGTTTTAATGAACATGCTAGTAGAAGTTATGGAAGATGCTTTTTATGCGGTTAGTGATTTTGTGTCATGGCGAAAAGTGAAAACGTCTTTGACTGTATTAGGGAGTATTGGGGGAGGTGCTGCAATAGGGGCTTTATTAGGGACTTTTGTGCTGCCTGGGGTTGGCACAGCTATTGGTGGAACCGCAGGTGCTGCAATTACATCTGGGCTAGGGTTGATTGGCGGTGTTGTGGGCACATCTATTATTGGTGCATTTGCAGGTAGTTGGATAGGGAAAAAAATAGCAGATAAACTTTTCAAATATGAAAAACGCTTCCAGCTGTCTAAGAAAGTCACTCGCAAAGTGAAAAAAGAGTTGGGTGTGGATAATGATACCATTGATGATATGAATTTTTATCTATATGGCTTGGGCTCTAAGAAAGGTGTGGGCATTCAAAATGATAATGTGAGAGCCACATACAAAAAATTGCGCAGAGAAGCGTTAAAGAAAGCGAATCCTGTGGCTATTCAAAAGCTAGGTGATTTCTTCGCCAAAGAATTAGAATTATTAATGAGAGAAAAGGAAAATGGACATATTTCTCCAGCTGAGTTTGAACAAGAAGCAGAAATGGTGTTAAATATCTTGAAAAAGCTAGAGCGCTCTAAATTACCTAAAGACAGTAAAAAACGCATTGCTCAAACATTGGCGCAATATGAGGATCTAGAGCAGGATAGACCTGCGTCCAAGAAAGCAGAAAAACAAACAAAAAGTAAAACGAAGAAGCAGAAAAAATCTGTGGGTCATGTAGGTCAGAAAACACAACATAAGACAATGCTTTTTGATGGTGGCACAACATCAGGTTCAAAATCAAAGCCCAAAACAGAGTATTTGAGGAAGGTTTCTGCAACCGCTAGTGATGAGCAGCTTGCTGCTGATATTATAAAAATGTTTCAGCCCCTACAAGCACAGCATCAGGAAACACCTGTAAAGTCGGCTAGAATATCATCAGGTGGTAAAGAAGAATTGGCTATTCAACTATGTGCTGCGTTGCTCATTATGGGAATCGAGCCCTTATTAAAAGAATCTGAATTTCCAAGTGATACGGTAGAGGCTAGACGGCAGCGCGATAATATTATGGAAGAAGCACAAAAACTAAAAGGCGCAGGATTTCTGGACAAAGCCCCATTTGTCCTTCAGTCAGATAGTCGTAGATCTCTTAAAACTCAAGGGTAAGTTGCATTACCAAAAACTTAGGTTGTGGGATTATAAAAAAATTCTCTAGACTTTCGTTCTAGAGTTCGCTAGACTTCCGTCGGTTTACCTATCAATTTTATATCGCTGGCGGAGGGCAATTTGGCTAATCATCCGGCATTACTTGTGCTTGAAGATGGAACCTTACTCAAAGGCATTGCTTTTGGTCATTTGACACCAACCCCTAATTTTTCTGTTGGAGAGATTGTATTTAATACAGCACTCTCTGGGTATCAAGAAATTTTAACCGACCCTTCTTATTCAGAACAATTAATTACTTTAACATGCCCACAAATCGGTAATGTTGGAATCAATTCAGCTGACCATCAGTCTCAACAAATTTTTGCCAAAGGTTTAATTATTCGTAAGTTACCTAATCAATATAGTAACTGGCGTGCGGATATGTCTTTACCTCAATTTTTAGCAAACAATCAAACTGTAGGCATTACGAATATAGATACTCGATATCTAACGCGACTGATACGTGAAAAAGGTGCTTTGAATGGTTGTTTATTATCTGCGGATAATATCAATGATGAGCTAATACAACTGGCGTTAAAAAAAGCCAAACAATATGTGGGACTTGAAGGGCAGAATCTTGCAGAGCGTGTTTCTAGTGCCAAAACATATTTATGGCAAGAGGGCGGTACGTGGCAAAATAAAAAGTTTTTGTCAAAGCGTATGCTTAAAATCGTAGCGATTGATTTTGGTATCAAGCAAAATATCTTGCGTATTTTTCATGATTTAGGCTGTCAAATAACGGTTGTGCCGTATGGAACAAGTGCAGAAGAAGTATTAGACTTGTCGCCTGATGGGGTGTTTTTATCGAATGGCCCAGGCGATCCCAAAGCTTGCACTCATGCTATTCGAACAGTACAAGCTCTGATGCAACAAGCTATTCCAATATTTGGCATTTGCTTAGGCTATCAATTAATGGCACTGGCACTAGGGGCAAAAACAATCAAAATGAAATTTGGTCACCATGGTGGCAATCATCCCGTACAAGATAAGCAGAGTAAACGCGTGTTGATTACCAGCCAAAATCATGGGTTCGCAGTAGATGAACAAAGCTTACCCGCTGATTTGAAAATCACACATCGCTCATTGTTTGATAATACGGTTCAAGGCTTACAGCATTGCACTTTACCCGTGTTTGGTTTTCAGGGGCATCCAGAAGCAGGCCCAGGTCCCAATGATGGCAGAGTATTATTTCATAAATTTATTGATGCGATGAAACAATATCAAACCCAAGCTCAAACAAAAATACAAGATATGGTAACAGAGTAATCATGCCTAAAAGAACGGATATCAAAAAAATACTCATCATTGGCGCGGGACCTATTGTCATTGGACAAGGCTGTGAGTTTGATTACTCCGGTGCTCAAGCTTGTCGTACTTTACAACAGGAAGGTTATAGCGTTGTTTTGGTCAATTCTAATCCGGCAACGATTATGACCGATCCGCAAATGGCGGATGCCATATATATAGAGCCTATCTGTTGGCAAGTTGTTACCAGTATTATTGAAAAAGAAAAGCCAGATGCCATACTGCCCACAATGGGTGGGCAAACCGCATTAAATTGTACTTTAGATTTGGTGCGTGAGGGCATCTTAGAAAAATACAATATAGAATTATTGGGGGCAAGTAAGGAGGCTATTGATAAAGCAGAAGACAGAGAGCTTTTTCGTAAAGCGATGAGCGAGATTGGCTTAAAAATGCCAAAAGCTGCTATTGCTCATAGCTATGAAACAGCTTTACAAGTACAAGCCTCTGTTGGTTTTCCAACGATTATTCGTCCTTCTTTCACGTTGGGTGGTACAGGGGGCGGTATTGCGTACAACCAAGAAGAATTTGAAGAGATTTGTAAACGTGGTTTAGATTTATCCCCTACAAAAGAGTTGTTAATAGAACAATCTATTATGGGGTGGAAAGAGTATGAACTGGAAGTGGTGCGTGACAAAGCAGATAATTGTATTATCGTTTGCTCTATAGAAAACATTGATCCCATGGGGGTGCATACAGGCGATTCTATTACCGTTGCCCCACAGCAGACATTAACTGATAAAGAATACCAAAATATGCGCGATGCGGCTATTGCGGTGTTGCGGAAAATTGGGGTTGAAACGGGTGGTTCAAATGTACAGTTTGCAGTGGATCCTGATAATGGCGAGTTGCATGTGATTGAAATGAATCCGCGTGTGTCGCGCTCTTCTGCATTAGCGTCTAAAGCCACAGGCTTCCCAATTGCGAAAGTCGCGACTAAATTAGCCATTGGCTACACCTTAGATGAAATTGCCAATGATATTACGGGCGGGAAAACGCCTGCCTCATTTGAACCGGCGATTGATTACGTGGTGACCAAAATTCCACGTTTTAATTTTGAAAAATTTCCCAATGCCGATACAAGCTTAACCACACAAATGAAGTCGGTGGGCGAAGTGATGGCGATGGGGCGCACATTCCAAGAGTCGTTGCAAAAAGCCATTCGGGGTTTGGAAGTGGGATTTTGTGGTTTTGACCCACAAGTTGACTTGTCTGATCCTGATGTTGAGGCTGAGCTGCGCCTGAAGTTGCAAAGACCCACGCATCTGAGGCTTTGGTATATTGCAGATGCGCTACGTTATGGTTTTTCTATTGATGAGGTTTATGAATTAACCCGTGTGGATAAATGGTATTTAGCTGAAATCCAAGATCTCATGAACGATGAGAAAGCACTACAAGAAAATAAAATAGCAGGTTTAGAAAAAGATGCATTTTTTGCGCTAAAACAAAAAGGTTTTTCTGATGCAAGAATTGCTCAGCTTGTGGGAACCACAGAAGCTGTGATTAGAGATAAACGACATGAACTTAATATCCGACCCGTATATAAAAGAGTCGATAGTGTAGCAGCTGAATTTGCAGTCGAAACAGCTTATATGTATTCCACCTACGAAATGGCGTGTGAAGCATTGCCGAGTCAACGAGATAAAATTATGGTCTTGGGTAGTGGGCCTAACCGTATTGGCCAAGGTATAGAATTTGATTATTGTTGTGTGCATGCTTCTATGGCAATGCGAGAAGCTGGATATGAGACCATTATGGTCAATTGTAATCCTGAAACGGTATCAACAGATTACGATATTTCGGACAGATTATATTTTGAATCATTAACCTTAGAAGATGTTTTGGAAGTGGTGGCTGTCGAAAAACCTTTGGGGGTTATTGTACAGTTTGGTGGTCAAACACCACTTAAATTGGCCAAAGATTTAGAAGCCGCAGGTGTGCCCATTATAGGAACGCCTGTAGATGCTATTGATAGAGCGGAAGATAGGGGGCGTTTCATAGAGCTAATCAAAAAGCTTGATATTAAGCAGCCCTATAATGGTATTGCGACCAATACAGACGAAGCGTTGGATATTGCCCAAGATGTGGGGTATCCCATTATTGTTAGGCCATCCTATGTATTGGGTGGTCAATCGATGGAAGTCGTTTATAATGATGCGGATTTAGAAGTATATTTGAAAAACAATGCGTTTTTTAGTCCACAAGAGCCCTTATTGCTGGATAGATTTTTAGATGATGCGATTGAAGTGGATGTGGACGCCATATCTGATGGTAAACAGGTATGGATTGCAGGGGTTATGGAGCACATTGAACAAGCAGGTGTGCATTCAGGGGATTCCGCTTGTTGTATACCGCCATTTAGTTTGAGCAAAGAGATACAAAATCAGTTGCATGACATGATGCGTAAAATGGCATTAGAGCTTGGTGTTATTGGACTAATGAACGCGCAGTTTGCCATTAAAAATAATGAAATATATATTTTAGAAGTGAATCCAAGAGCCGCAAGAACGGCGCCATTTGTTTCTAAGGTGATAGGGAAGTCTTTAGCAAAGATTGCCGCCAATTGTATGATAGGGCAAACATTAGAGCAACAAGGCTTGACACAGTTAGCACCTATAGAGTTACCTTTTTATGCTGTAAAGAAAAGTGTTTTTCCCTTTGCAAAGTTTCCTGGTGTGGATCCCATTTTAGGGCCACAGATGCGTTCGACTGGCGAAGTGATGGGGGTTGGAAGCAGTTTTGCTAAAGCCTATGCAAAAAGTGACTTGGCGAGTGGGGTACCTCAAATTCCTCACAAAGGGCGGGCTTTATTGAGTGTGAAAGATAATGATAAAGAAAACGTTCTAGATGTGGCAAGAAAATTACAAAGCTTTGGTTTTAAAATTATAGCAACTCGTGGAACTGCAAAGGTTTTATCTGAAAATGGTGTGAATTGTGAATCCATTAACAAAATTACAGAAGGACGACCCCATATTGTAGATAGCATCAAAAATGATGAAATTGATTTTATTATTAATACGACTGAGGGTCGGCAAGCAATATTGGATTCACACCCGATTAGGAAGTCAGCTATACAGCGCAAAGTTAGTTATGCTACAACTATTTCAGGGGCAAAGGCACAAGTATTGGCACTTGAGCACCAAAACCAATATGATGTCGAACCTATACAAGAATTACATTTGAAAATAATGAGCAAGGTTTTAGAAAATGAATAGAGTCCCAATGACACAAAAGGGTGCAGATGCCTTACGTGAAGAGCTAAATAAGTTAAAAACAGTTGACAGACCTAGAATTATTGCTGCTATTGCAGAAGCGAGAGCGCATGGTGATTTGAAAGAGAACGCTGAATATCATGCCGCCAAAGAGCAACAATCTTTTCTTGAGGGTAGAATTTCCAAGGTAGGAAACAAACTTGGAAATGCCCAGATTATTGATGTGACTAAATTAGTACAAAATGGCAAAGTTGTTTTTGGTACAACCGTTGTTATGTTAAATATCGATACAGATAAGACTGTCAGGTATAAGATTGTTGGGGATGAAGAGGCTGATATCAAAAATAATATGATTTCTATTAGCTCACCTATAGCAAGGGCGGTTATTGGTAAAGCGGTAGATGATGTTGTGATGGTTCAAGCGCCGGATGGCGAAATCGAGTATGAAGTAATGGAAGTATTGTATTTGCCTTAGCTCTAGGATGAGCGAAGCGAATCTGTCCCCTCTACCGATTTCGGGAGAGGGTGGCGTGAAACGCCGGGTAAGGGTTAAAGCCGTTAGGCTTAATCCGCACTCTCTCTATAAATCACAACCGTCCGGCCAATAGTTGAGACAACATTAGCCTGATGGCTTTCGGCTATTTGACTTAATATTGGCTTGTATACTTCTTTATCTTGTATGTGCACTTTAACTTTAATCAGAGAATGCTTTTGTAGCTGCACCTCGAGTTCGTCATGAACGGCTTGTGTGAGTCCTTGTACACCAATCAAAACGACGGGTTTAAGTTGATGAGCTTTAGCAGTTAGGGTTTTTTTGTATTCTTTCGTTAACATAGTCGGCAAATTGTTTTAGAATGTAGTTTAACTTAAAAACATTGTAACGCATAAATAAACAAACTAATAGATAGATTGAGAAGATGTCCTGTAAAAAAAAGCACTCTAGTTGGTTGGCTAGACAAAGAAAAGATCCTTATGTGGCGCTTTCAAAAGAAAAAGGCTATCGCTCAAGAGCGAGCTTTAAGCTTTTGGAATTAAATAAGTCAGATAGATTATTTAAACCTGGCATGTGTGTGATCGACTTAGGCTCGGCGCCTGGAGGCTGGGCTCAAATTTTAACACCTATAATAGGCAAAAAGGGACGGGTGATAGCGCTGGATTTATTGGCTATGCCAGCTTTACCGAATGTGGAGTTTATACAAGGGGATTTTAGAAACCCTGAAATAAAGCAAAAGCTGGAAGAATCTATTGATAAGACGCCTGTTCATTGGGTTATCTCGGATATGGCACCTAATTTAAGCGGCATAGTCAGTGTTGATCAGCCCAGAATTATGGAATTAGCCTTTCAAGCATGGGAGTTTGCTCAGCAGGTATTAGCACCTGGTGGCGGATTTTTGGTCAAAGTATTCCAAGGTGAAGATATTAAGCCATTCTCAAAACTACTTGGTGAGCATTTTCAAAAAGTATCTGTGCGAAAGCCTAGTGCCTCTAGAAGTGAGTCAAGAGAGATTTTTCTGGTTGCAAGGCAGTTTAAGGTAAAAGGCAATAAAGTTAGCAAATTGGATAACAGGGAAAACAAGGCTTTAGCTGGATAACTATTTAATTTCCTCTTGAGTTTTAAGCATTTGACCATATTTTATAGCGATCGATGTAGATTTTTTGGCTTTCTGGTTGCTTGATGTAGGGAGACTGGCCTAAAATTCTATATACTTAACATAAGATTTTAGATTCTATAGATTCAATAAGCGTACACAATAGTGACAGGGGCTTAGATTTGAACGACATGGTAAAAAACTTAGTATTATGGCTAATCATTGCTGTGATTTTAATATCAGTATTCAGCAATTTTGGCCCTCGTCATGGGCAAGTAGAAAAAATCCCATATTCTCAATTCATAGAGCAAGTTGAGCATGGCAACGTTAGATCGGTTGTTGTGGACGAGCGTAGCCGGGTGATTCGCGGCGTAACAAAAAATGAAGAAGCTTTTTCAACGAATATGTTGATGGATCCATATGTGGTCAGCGATATGCTCAAGAAGAAAGTAGAAATCAATGCTAAGGCTCCAGAGCAGCAAAGCCTATTAATGAGCATCTTTATTAGTTGGTTCCCCATTATTTTGTTTATTGGTATTTGGCTTTATTTTATGCGCCAAATGCAGGGGGGTGGTGGCCGTGGTGCCATGTCCTTTGGTAAAAGTCGAGCGCGCATGTTGGGCGAAGATCAAATTAAAGTCACCTTTGCAGATGTCGCTGGAGTAGATGAAGCCAAAGGAGAAGTAGAAGAATTGGTCGAGTTTTTGAAAGATCCAGATAAGTTTCAAAGGTTAGGTGGTCGTATACCGTGTGGCGTTTTATTAGTTGGCCAACCTGGTACAGGTAAAACATTAATAGCCAGAGCCATTGCAGGCGAAGCAAAAGTGCCATTTTTTACCATTGCAGGCTCTGATTTTGTCGAAATGTTTGTTGGGGTGGGGGCATCCCGTGTTCGTGACATGTTTGCAGAAGCGAAAAAACAGTCGCCTTGTATTATTTTTATCGATGAGATTGATGCGGTAGGGCGCCATCGTGGTGCGGGCTTAGGTGGTGGGCATGATGAACGTGAACAAACCCTTAATCAGTTATTGGTTGAAATGGATGGCTTTGAAGGCAATGAAGGTGTGATTGTGATTGCGGCGACTAACCGTCCAGATGTGTTAGATAAAGCTTTGTTGCGACCTGGTCGTTTTGACCGTCAAGTTATTGTTAGTTTGCCTGATATTAGAGGTCGTGAGCAAATTCTGAAAGTTCATATGCGCAAAATTCCAATGACAGATGATGTGGAACCTAGAGTGATTGCTCGTGGGACGCCAGGTTTTTCTGGTGCTGATTTGGCGAACTTGGTAAATGAAGCGGCTTTGTTAGCTGCAAGGCATAACAAGCGTTTGGTTGATCAATCGGAATTTGATGCGGCAAAAGATAAAATTTTGATGGGTGTGGAACGCAAAAACATGGCCATGAGCGAGGATGAGCGTAAAACAACAGCCTATCACGAGGCTGGGCACGCTATTGTTGGGTTGACAGTGCCGGATCATGATCCTGTTTACAAAGTCACGATTATTCCACGGGCACAATCTCTAGGGGTCACGATGTTCTTACCAGAACAAGAGCGTTATGGTTTATCCAAGCGTGGCGTAGAGAGTATGATTGCCACTCTCATGGCTGGGCGTGTAGCAGAAGAGATTATTTTTGGTTCAGATTATGTTACAACGGGTGCATCAGATGATATTAAGCGTGCAACCAGTCTTGCTCGTAATATGGTGACAAAATGGGGCTTATCTGAAAAGCTAGGGCCTTTATTGTACTGTGAAGATGAAGGTGAGGTTTTCTTAGGACATAGTGTTGCACAACGCAAAGAAGTTTCTGAAAAATCTGCACAGTTAATCGATGAAGAAACCAAGAACATTATCGATAGAAACTATCAAGATGCTACAAATATTTTGCAGGATAAAATAGAAGTTTTGCATAATATGGCAAAAGCATTGCTCAAATACGAAACAATTGATGCCTCACAGCTAGCTGATTTGATGGTAGGCAAAGAGCCTAAAGATCCTTCAAACTGGTCTTCAGATAGCTCAAAATCAGGAGATAGTGAGCCTACACCTGCTTCTAATGTCAAACCTAACGAAGAAAAGCGTGAAATGCCCGATGGCGATGGTGATACGCTCGGATCACATTAGATTATTAGAGTAGTTATTGGTAGGAAAATAAGTTATGGATCACACTTCTTCTATTAGCTTAGAGTCTCAATCACCACTCATCATGGGGGTACTTAATGTAACCCCCGATTCTTTTCATGATGGTGGCCAATTCAACCAATTAGATTCCGCGGTACTACGTGCAGAACAAATGGTGGCCGAAGGCGTTGATATTATCGATATCGGTGGAGAATCCACCCGCCCTGGCGCAGAAAAAATCACTATTCAAGAAGAGTGTGATAGGGTTATTCCGGTTATCGAAAAACTCAGCCAGTCTTTGATGGTGCCTATATCCATTGATACGCGCAACACGATTGTGATGCAATATGCGCTAGAGGCAGGTGCGAGTATCATCAATGATGTGAATGCCTTAAATGATGCAGGTGCGATGGATTTAGTCGCTGAAAAAAACACACCAGTTTGTTTGATGCACATGCAGGGGCTGCCTGAGACAATGCAGGCGGCTCCACAATACACGGATGTTTTTAATGAGATATATTCATACCTTGAACAAAGGGTGAAATTATGTGAACAAAAAGGCATCAATCGTAAGAAAATATATATCGATCCAGGCTTTGGTTTTGGTAAAACACTCAATCATAATCTTATGTTATTAGGACAACTATCACGCTTTAAAAAAATGGGCTGTCCGATATTAGTTGGGTTATCCAGAAAATCTATGTTTGGGAAAATACTCAACGTAGAAACAGAAGGTAGGTTATATGGCAGTCTGGCGGGTGCGTTATTAGCCGTGATACAGGGCGCTGATATTGTGCGTACCCACGATATCAAAGAAACACGAGATATTATAAAAGTATATGAAGCCGTCAAGCCATTTTGGCAGCCACCCGTTTGCCAATCATCAGAGAATCAATTAAACCCATATGGGAGTCAGCATGAAACCGCGTAAATATTTTGGTACCGATGGTATCAGAGGCCGTACAGGACAATTTCCGATTACGGCTGATTTTGCTCTAAAATTAGGTTGGGCTGTCGGGAAAGTCTTGGCGCAAGATGGGCATGGCAAAGTCTTAATTGGTCAAGACACGCGAGTTTCAGGACATATGCTATCTGCCGCATTAGAGGCGGGCATGACGGCATCTGGTTTGGATGTTTTCTTATTGGGTCCTATGCCGACCCCTGGTGTTGCTTATTTGACGCGTTCTTTAGGGGCGCAAATAGGCGTTGTGGTGAGTGCCTCGCATAATCCTTATTATGATAATGGCATCAAGTTTTTTAACAGCGATGGTAAAAAATTGCCTGAATTGACAGAATGCCATATAGAAAATTTATTAGAGCAATCTTTCGAAACAGTGGATAGCAAGAATATTGGCAAGCAAAACTATCTCAAAGATGCCGCTGGTCGTTATATCGAATTTTGTAAACAAAGTTTTTCTAAAAAATTAGATTTGCGTGGCATCAAAATAGTTGTAGATTGTGCAAATGGTGCAACCTCACATATTGCGCCACATGTATTTACCGAGTTAGGTGCAGATGTCATCGCGATACATCACCAACCAGATGGTTTTAATATTAATGCGCAATGTGGTTCAACTTATCCTCAAAGCTTACAGCAAGCGGTTTTAAGTCATCAAGCAGAAATAGGCATAGCCTTTGATGGCGATGGCGATAGACTTTTGTTGGTTGATCACAAGGGTGAATTAGTAGATGGCGATGAGATTTTATATTTAATCGCCAAATATAGCCAAGCACAGTTTCAAGGTGGCGTTGTTGGTACATTAATGACGAACCTAGGGTTGGAGAAAGCTTTAGCAGAGTTAAGCATTCCATTTGTACGAGCGAATGTGGGCGATAAATATGTACTGAGTAAGTTAGAAGAGCAAAACTGGACATTGGGCGGTGAAAATTCAGGCCATATCTTATGCTTAGATCAAACCACGACGGGTGATGGTATCGTCGCCGCACTACAAGTGCTTAAAATTTTATGTGAGAAAGATGATAGCTTAAACAGCTTAAAACAAGGCATGAGCAAGTATCCCCAATTATTAAAAAATGTAAAAGTCGACCAACCTAAAAAAATCATTCAACATCCCGATATTCAAAAAGCCGTTATTCAAGCAGAACAAACCCTACAAAATAAAGGGCGAGTCTTGCTTAGACCATCTGGTACAGAACCATTAATCCGGGTGATGGCAGAAGGTGAAGATTTTAGCCTTGTTGATTTAGTCACTGATATGCTTGTGGATGTAGTCACTCGCGTTGCCACATCGACTTCCCAGCCTCAATCGAAAGTGGTTGGGGATTAATTTAGATCTTTCTCGTATGCTAACTGCATAGAAGGATTCTACTATTATATTGTACGGCCGCGGCGCTTGGTTATAGACGCTTCTTCTAAACTCATATCATCTGGTCGTTCTTCTGATGATTCTGCCGCTATCATTTGTGCCTCTTGCAGAGGTAAGTATTGAGGGGATGGGGGGTGTTGATCAGGTGCTAGCTTGGTATTATAGTCCAAGCCACTTTTTTCTATATTCAATATTAACTTATATTTTTCAGCATCTGAGCATATATCTAACCTAGATAATTCCCAATTCATTTCTGCCAAACAGTCTCGTTCTATTTGATTCATGCTTGTTTGTTCGTAAGCGGTCATTTTGACCCATCTAGCCTAAGCTAACTTCTCTCGTCATACTTC
>CAZWHY010000023.1:0-49067 GCA_964633725.1 Uncultured Candidatus Berkiella sp. | reverse complement strand
ATTATAGATTCTGATAGTATTCTGAACTAAGCGACAACTACCCTGAGAAACACCGGTGGTGGTGACAAAGACAAAGAGGCCATACAAGGAGAAGATGTCGAAGAACACGAGGCGGTATTAGAAGAAACACTAACGAATGCAGAAGAAAAAGTTGAAGAGCTTGAAGGTGGAAATATTGGGTTAGAAGATCAAAAAGCAGACTTGAAAGGCGAGATCAATGTGCTTGGTAAAGACATTAAAAAGCTAAAAGCAGATCTAGAGGCTGACTTAGGTAATGCAGATCTTACAAAAGAATTAAAAGATAAAGAAGAAAAGCTAGAAGGCAACAAATCTGAACTAGCAGGTGTAGAAGCGGAAATACAGCGTAACGATGATGAAATAGACACTCTAAAAGGAGCTATTGAGGAAGGGCATAATGGTCAAGAGATAGCGGCAGAGCATAAAGTGACATTGGCTGTTAAAGATCCTGAACCTAACGACGCAGAATTTAGTAGAAAATCATTTTTAGTTGGCTTTGAATCCAAAAACGCAAATAAAAACACACAACAAGAAGATAAGAGCATAAAGGTGAATGAACCAGAAAACCGGCGTAAGCTAAAAAAATAAAGTGTAGTGGTCGCGACATTATATGACAGTTACCCGTTTTGTTAGGTAGATTAACTGTCACCTAGTGTCGCAACCACTACAGATAATTATATTGTGAAAAGTTGTTTGATTCATTATAACTTGTCTCTAAGTATTAAATATCATTCACCGGCATTTTAATATATTGCAATCCATTAGCAGACTTGATACCAAACTCTCCCAGACGCATATTGGTTTGTACGGCGGGATAAAGTAATTTAGGAACCGCTAAGGTTTTATCGCGCGTTTCTCGTTTTTGGGTGTATTCTTCAATAGACGTGTCTGGTTTGATTAGTTTATTTTGGGATTTTTCATCCCTAACGCTTAACACAGAAATAAGCTTTATTCCGGGCTCTGGATAATTGTGACACAAAAAAACTCTTGTATCATCAGGCAACGTATAAATACGTTGAATAGAGTGATACATATCAATCGTACTACCCCCGGGAAAATCACACCGTGCAGTACCAATATGTGGTGGGAACATTGTATCTCCCACAAAAATAGCATTTTTTATTAGATAACAAGCACAAGCTGACGTGTGGCCTGGTGTGTGCCACACTAACACATCCAATGACCCTATTTTAAAGCTATCACCCTCTTCAAACAAAACATCAAACTGTCGACCATCAAGAGGCGTATCTTGCTCTGTTTCGAACTTAGGCACCCATGAGGATAGAATTTTTTTCACCCCAGAACCTATTCCCGTTTTTCCACCAATATGTGTTTTAAGATATGAGGCGGCGGTAATATGATCGGCATGAATATGGGTCTCTAAGATCCATTCATTTTTCAGATTGTTTTTTTGAATATATTGAATAATACAGTCAGCACTTTGAGTGCTTGTACGAGCGGCATCTTGATCATAATCTAAAACAGAATCGATCACGGCACACTTTTGAGTTGTTTCATCTACCACCACATGGGTAAATGTGGCGGTATCTGAATCGTAGAATGTTTCTACATGCATATATATTCCCTTATTTAAACTAAATAGTCCTTTTTAACCGTTCAACTTAATTAAATGTTAATGTTATTGTTAACCACAGGGATATCACAAAACTCTCTTAGAGCACGACCAGTATAACTGACATTTGTACCTGTTATTTTAATTTTGTCTAATACAATACCTTGTTTTTCATATAAAGCTTTTGCCACTTCTTTTAGCTTTTCTGGATTTGAGCCTTCTAATGTAAATTCAACATCTTTAGCACCTGCACATGATGCTTTATAACTTTGCACTAAGCCACAAAAAACATCTATATTATCAGCCTCTAAAACATCCTCTGGAAAATCAAATGATGTGCCTGAAGCTGTAATTTGCACACTAATATGAGCAGAGCTTAGCGCAATCACTATGGATTTTTGGCTTAAAAGTTTTTGCTCCTCTTCTTTAGCCAATCCCCCTATATTTCTCAGAAAATACATACCAATATTACGAGCCTGCTCATTCGCTGCTTTTGTTGTGGCTTTATCTTTTCTAGCTTTTGCCATTGCTGCATTATCTATTTCATCAAACGAAGATGACGAACTTGAAGATGACGAAGCACCATTTAATGACATAATATTATCTCCCGAATTTTTTTATATGCTTTATACTAAGCTAACCCAATAACAAATTCACGCATACTACGATAAGTGGGCATTTGGGATGACTGACAGGCACGATTTAAAAAATATCACCCTGGTCGCCCTCCAATTAGGCGTGGTAGACGTGAACGTTGGCTAATTGTGTGCTTATCTACACTATTATTTTTTGCTTGAGATTCTGAAGCCGCCTTTTGGGTATTATCTTCTTTCTCTTTTGAGGTTTGTTGTAAGAGTTGGTTTAATTTTTCAAAATGTGCCAATTCTTCTGCTGAATATTGCGCTTGTCGGTCTTTGGCTTGGACATGGATACGGCTCGATTGGCCTTTTTGTCCCATACCCATATTGACCGCAAAGATCTCATAGGTGCCAGGCTGGTTAATCTCCAAAATCCAAGTCACCTTGCCATTAGCGGGTACCATAATAGAGGTTTGGCTCATTCCCGGTACCCCGCTTAGATAATGGGTATGAATGGATTTTCCCATATCGCCAAAAATCACATTGATGGCATCCGGAAAAGGATTGTTAATCACAAATAAATACGGTTGTTCCGCCAACAAGTCTAAACGTCTCGGCTCAAAATAAGGCACTTGGCCAGAACCGGCTAGATTATAATCTATCAATACTGGATCGTTTGGCATGGCAATAGCAGATATGGGCATAAAGCAAAAAGTATATATCAATACACACTTTATAATATAAAGTAGAGTTCGGAGAATTATTTTTTTTGTTTTTATTTTTATCACAACAAAATCCCTTCAGTGATATGCAAGCAGGACGCCTCTAAGAGTCGCCCTTAATATTTAAATATTTAGCTACATTCTATTTGCTTTTGCCTCAATATTAAGATTTATATCAGGGCTATTTTTCTCGTTTATGAATTTTACTATATCTTCTCTACTTGTAAACACTTTTGGCGGCACACCATTATACTGAATTTTGTCTAATTGAATGCCCTCGCTGACTATGCCCTTAGCAATCTTTCTTAATCCCTCTAAATCAGAGCCTATTAATGTGCACTCTAGCCCCTCTGCTTTTTGTTCAGCACACGCTTTTTGAAAGTCTTTAATTAAACTGCAAAAATCTTTGATATCTGTAGCAGATATTGTTTTACTATTACCATTTTTGGCAGGCGCAAAATCAAATTGTGTTTTAAAAGCAGATATTTTCATACTGACTGCCGCAGACTCTAGGCTAATATACACTATTCCTTGCTGTTGTAGTGCAATCTCACCAGCTTGTATTTCTTCTAACCGTCGTGCTTTCTTCTTTTGGTCTTCAGACGAAGTATAATCCATTTCTTGAGCTGTACTCATTGCTATTTTGTAAAAACTCAAGCCAATATCATGCGCTTGTTTATTCGCTTCTTTTTCAATTTTCTTTTTTTGTGCTTCTAGCTTTTTTTCTTCATCCGATTTTCCTCCTTGGTCTTTATCTTTATTCTGAGCATCTTTCTTCTTTTGATCTTGAATTCCCTTTCTCTTTAAAGCTTGTGCTTGAACATCTTTTTCGGCTTTTTCAATGGTTTTTTTTCTATTTTTGTCAATCACGCCTCTGCGTGTTATTTCATTAGCTTCATCATCTTCTTCACGCGCCTTTTCTATAGCCTCTTCATGCGATTTTTCTATAGCCACTTCACGCGCATTTTCATATGCTTTTTCTATAGCCTCTGCATGTGCTTTTTCACGAACTTCTTTTGATTGAGAGCGTGTTACTGCCATTGGGTCATTCCTCGTATTATTCGATAGACGGCCATTTTAGTTGGTTGACCGGTTAAAATCAAGGGGCATAAACTTTTTTTTTGACTTATACCCCATTTTAATTTTTTTGATATTAAAATTAAGCTAAAAAATTATACGCTAAGGTTGCTAAAAATGTTGTATATACCGGTATTTTTACATATGGGAAGTTATATAGTTTATGCAAAATATTACACAATGTTAAAACAATGATGGCCGGGTAACAAACCACCATGACCGTATGCAAGAATATCATAATCTTCATAAAACCTAAGTTTGATAATATGACAGATATAACCACAATGAAACAAACCATCCAGCTGTAGCGATAATTGATTTTGCTCGCTAATTTGGAGCCATCTAACTCCACATGGATCACATCCGCAGTGGTCACCGCCAAAGCCATAATCGTTGTCAAACACGCTATGGCAATGGCAAAATTAGCCACAATGCTCAACTTATTACCTAATAATTGAATGGATAAATTTGATAATAGCTCTTGTGGTGCCACCCCTTGTAATAAAGCAGCATGCCTAGCGGTTACAAAACACAAACCAATATACATCAATCCCAATAGTACACCGCCAATCAAACTAGAATATAAATAGGTCGGAATCAGGCGGGTTTTAATTTCATCATCTGATTTCAGTTTTAACTGGTCTTTTAGCATCAACCAAATAGACACCGCAAAGAAAATAGAGGCCAATAAATCCATTGTGTCATAACCTGTCATGATCCCTTGGAAAAAGGCAGCATTCGCAGTCAGATCAGACGTTGTCGCAATTGGGTGTCCCGTCGTAATTAAGCCTACAATAATAATCACAATTAAAGAAACAACTAACAGCGGACTCAAGACATAGCCTAATATAGGTAAAATAAGCTTATGATTTAAAACAAATAAAAGTGTGATAAACCCTGCTATCAAACTAAATAGCATCAAGCTTAAATCAGGAAAATACGGTGTAATCGCCCCATAGGCAACCACAAAACACCTTGGCATTACGCCAAAAGGACCGATCAATCCAATAATTAACACAACGGCTAAATACCCAGGGATCGTACCCATGCGATAGAAGAATTTTTTGCAATCCCCTTCAAATAGAACAGCCCCTAGCAAGCCTAATAAAGGTGCACCAATGGCCGTCAGCAATAATCCCCCCACAGCAAAACCTATCATTGAGCCCGTATTTTGCCCGAGCTGTAATGGAAAAACGACGTTTCCTGAACCAAAAAACATGGAAAAAATGGCAATTCCAGTAGCCCAAATAATGGCTAAAGGTGCAGACTTCATAATATTTATTCCTCTTTTACCTATTTTATTGTATACACAGCAAAAATAATTTAGTTTGTCTGTTGACTATTCGTCGGTTTAACTATACCATGTATCTCGATTGATTGAAAAAATACTCTCTAAGCCCAGGAAACTGGGCAAAAACAAAGCCGGCTCTCTCTCCGGCTTTTTTTTTGCGCGTTCGATTAGTCCTACGGCTGTATCAAGCAAAACTAATAAATGACTTCTACTTCCACTTTAGGTATTTTCTCTTTTATTTTGTTAATGGTACCTTTACTCACTTGTATATCCCACTTCGAATCTAATTTTAGCAATGCTTTTGCATTATCAAGATAATACTCCACATAGATAGGACAATTGCCTTTAGGCTCTCTCTCCAGTACGGATTTTAAAGCTTCAATTTGAGAGGGTTTCAAATGCTCTGACTTGATTTTTAGCTTCATGCACTTTACTTTACTGGCTCTGGCCTCTGCCAAAGAGTGTATTTCCACAGCTTGAATTTTGATGCACTGTCTGGTGGTATCGTAATTTATTTTTGCGCTAATCACGACTAATTTGTCTTTGACCAGTAACGCTCTATATTTTTGATAGGCATCAGAAAATACGGCAATTTCAAAACGCATACTTTGATCGTCAACCAGTATAAAAGCAATGCGATCGCCCTTTTTGGTTTGCACAGCTCTGACTTGCAAAATCAAGCCAGCAATCGATGCCTTTCTTTCTTTGCGGGTCGACATCATGCCTCGTAGCTTTTTAATACCCATAGCTTTAAGCTCGTCATCTACTTCTTCTATTGGGTGGCCTGAGAAGTAAAGCCCTAAAGATTCTTTTTCAAATTTTAACCGTGTACCCGAGGTTAATATATACTCTGGTGCCCGTTTATATTCTGGTTGAACGGATTCAACAGAGCCAAACAAATCGCCTTGCCCAATACTTCGATCTTTTTTGAACTGTTCAGCCCCTTTCATCGCATCCAATAAATTGGCTAGTAAAACACCACGCTCTTCACCAAAGCTATCAAAAGCGCCCGCTTTAATCAGCGGCTCTAAAACACGTTTCGTCACTTTTCGCAAATCAATACGTTGGCATAGCTCAAATAAATTTTTATACGCGCCATCTTGCTTACGCACTTCAATAATATTTTCAATTGCGGCTTCACCCGCCCCTTTGATAGCGCCTAAGCCATATAGAATCTCATCATTGTTACCCACTGTAAAATGATAATCACAAGTATTAACATTCGGTGCTAACACTTTAATTTTATGCTCTAAGCAATCGTCAATGAGCTTAACAATTTTGTCCGTATGGCTTAAATCTGCCGATAATACCGCAGCCATATAGCACGATGGGAAATGCGCTTTTAACCAAGCGGTTTGATACGCCACTAAAGCATAGGCGGCAGAGTGGGATTTATTAAAACCATACCCGGCAAATTTTTCCATCAAATCGAAAATAGACTCTGCTTTTTTCTTGTCGACGTTGCGCTCTACAGAACCTGATACAAATGCGACGCGTTGCTTCGCCATTTCTTCTGGTTTTTTCTTACCCATGGCTCGACGCAGTAAATCCGCTTGCCCTAATGAGTAACCTGCCAAAACCTGTGCGATTTGCATCACCTGCTCTTGGTATAAGATGACACCGTACGTCGGCTTTAAAATGGGGGCTATTTTTTCATGCGGATAAACCACTTCAGATAACCCATGCTTACGTTCAATAAAGTCGTCAACCATGCCGGACTGCAATGGCCCAGGTCTGAATAATGCAACCAAAGCAATAATTTCTTCAAATTGATCAGGCTTTAATCGCTTGATCAGTTCTTTCATGCCATGTGATTCTAACTGAAAAACTGCTGTGGTATTGGTGTCTTTGAGCAATTGGTATGTTTTGGCATCGTCTATTGGCAAAAGAGTAATATCAACCAGCGGTTGATTGTTTCTGGCAAGTTGCTGATTTGCATTTCGAACGGCCCAATGAATAATCGTCAAGGTACGCAAACCCAAAAAATCGAACTTTACCAAGCCCACAGACTCTGCATCATCTTTATCAAACTGTGTCACGGTTTGGTTGCTATTTTCCTCACAATATAAAGGCGCAAAATCAGATAGCTTAGACGGGGCTATCACCACGCCCCCTGCATGTTTGCCAACGTTACGAGTAATGCCTTCCAATTGTTTCGCCAAATCAATCAGCGCCTTAACCTCTTCTTCCTCATCATAACGCGCCTTCAACAGTGGCTCTTGCTCTAATGCTTTTTTGAGGGTCATGCCAATTTCAAAAGGAATCAATTTGGCAATTTGATCAACGAAACCATAAGGGTGACTGAGCACACGCCCCACGTCCCGAATAACCGCTTTTGCTGCCATGGTGCCAAAAGTCGCAATCTGTGATACGCAATCTCGGCCATATCGTTCGGCAACATATTCAATCACACGGTCTCGATTATCCATACAAAAATCGATATCAAAATCAGGCATGGATACCCGTTCTGGATTTAAGAATCGCTCAAAGAGTAATTCATAATCAATGGGATCAATATCAGTAATCTCAAGCACATAAGCAACCAAAGAGCCCGCACCCGAGCCACGGCCAGGCCCTACCGGAATATCTTCGGATTTTGCCCATTGAATAAAGTCGGATACAATTAAAAAATATCCAGGAAAACCCATTTTATTAATAACGTCTAGCTCTAAAACCAAACGCTCGTCATATTCTTTGATGAGTTTTTGTTTTTCATCTTCAGTATACTGATTGGCAGCAAACTTAATATCTAATCGTTTTTGCAAACCCTGCCGAGAGGCTGTTTCAATATATTTTTCTTCTGATTCACCATCAGGCGTGGGAAAACTCGGCAATGCTGGCTCACCAAACTCTAAGAAAAAGGAGCAGCGTTGTGCAATGCATACTGTATTCTCAATAGCGCTCGGTAAATCCTTAAACAAGGCTATCATCTGTTCTGATGATTTGAAATACTGCTCTTTGTGATAGCTAGTTCTTTGCTGACTTTCCAGCACAGAGCCTTCTTGAATACAAACCCGCGCTTCATGAGCATCATATTCACTTGGGTTCACAAAGACCACATCATTTAAAGCAACAATTGGAATAGCATGTTTTTCACAGAGGGGTAAAATATCCTGCTCTCTTTTTTCTGCCTGCCCCTCATCATACCGTGATAAGCCAACATAAAACCTTTCGGGAAACCATTTTGCCCAAGATTGAACACACTTCGATGCCTTTGATACATTGCCTTGTAAAATTAATTGTGCAACATCACTGTTTTTAGCATCCGATATCGCAATCAAACCTTCCGCATATTGTTTGATCCATTTGTATTTAGCCAAGGGCAATTTGGTTCGCTTACCCTCAAGATAACATTGACTAATTAGCTTAGTCAGATTGTGGTACCCTTTTGCATTTTGGCATAATAAAATTACCTTGCTACAATCATGGTTTTCCACCGCAGATTCTAACCAAATTTCAGCACCTACAATAGGCTGAACACCTCTAGATAACGCTTTTTTGAAAAATTTAACCGTAGCAAATAAATTACACACATCGGTGACCGCCACCGCGGGCATATTTTGCTCTACTGCTTTTTGGCAAAGCGCATCCAAGCGCACAATGCTATCAATAATAGATAATTCTGAATGCACATTTAAATGGATAAAAGTATTTTTCATGCTATCAATAATTTTTCTATGTTATTTGATCAAGTAATTTTTTAATCGGTGCAAAGCTTCTTCTATGAATTGGGCATGGTCCATATTCTTGTATGGCTGCCATATGCAACTTCGTTCCATAGCCTTTATGCGCTGCCAAACCATAATTTGGATACTGCTTATCCAGTTCTATCATCTGCCTATCTCGTGTGACTTTAGCCAAAATAGAAGCAGCACTGATCACAGGAATCGTCAGATCGCCGCCAATAATAGCCTGGACATTTATATCAAGCTCAGGACAGCGATTGCCATCCACTAAGGCTTTGTCAGGCAATATGGCCAAAGATTCTATAGCGCGTTTCATGGCTAATAGACTAGCTTGCAAAATATTGATCTGATCAATTTCCTCAACTGAGGCTTCAGAAACAGACCAAGCCACCGCTTGCTCTTTAATTAATTCAAATAAAATATTACGTTTTTTTTCGGAAAGTTTTTTTGAATCCGTTAACCCAGGCAAATCATAGTTTTCAGGCAAAATAACGGCAGCCGCAACCACAGGCCCAGCAAGCGGCCCACGCCCTACTTCATCCGATCCGGCAATTATCATTGTTTATTCCTATTTTTATTATTTTAGCTAACAAATTCCTGAATCGCTTTTGCGGCTTTTCTGCCAGCGTCACACTTCAACAATTTATGCTGCTGAGTAAATTCTTTTATCAGCCGATCATTTTCATCTGGATGGCTCAGATATAAATCTACTGCACGACACATGTTTTTAGCAGTGGCATCATCTTGGACTAGCTCCGGCACGATCTTTTTGCCCGCAATGATATTGGGCAAACTAATATTTTTAATTTTTACTAGCCTTTTTGCCAACTGAAAAGTAAACCAAGACATTTTATACGCGACAACAATCGGACGTTTGATTAAGGCCGCTTGTAGCGCTGCTGTGCCGCTGGCCAATAAGATGACATCGCTTGCCTGCATCGCAAGGGTTGATTGACCCACAACAAAATTAAATTTGTCTAAATTAAATCTGCCACTAAGATGTGCTATCAATTGCTGCTTTCTTGTCTCATTTAAGCAGGCAACAATAAATTGAATATTAGGATATTTTTGTCTTAATAATTCCGATGCCTGGAAAAACAACTGTCCTAAATATCTTAGTTCTGCCTCACGACTACCTGGCATTAAGGTCACATATAAACCATCAGATTTTAGATCTAATAATGCCCTGGCTTGCGCTTTATCAGATATCATCGGAATATCATCAGCCAAAGGATGGCCAATATAAACTGCGTTCATATTGTGTTGATCATATGTTTTTTTTTCAAAAGGAAAAACCAACAACATTAAATCAACTGCTTTTTTAATACCGTGAATGCGGCCTTCACGCCATGCCCATAGTGTAGGGCCAACCAAATGGGCTGTTTTTATGCCTAAATTTTTGAGTGTTTTTTCAATTCGCAAATTAAAATCTGGTGCATCAATACCAATATAACATAGAGGCGGATTGGATTTAAAATATCGAATGAGCTTATTGCGCAGTTGAAAGATTTGGGGTAATTTTTTAAGCGGCTCAATAAACCCCATGACGGACAGCGTTTCAATGGGCGCTAACAATTCCAGGCCTTCTGCCAACATATGCTCTCCTCCCACACCAACAAACTTGGCGGTAGGATAGAGTATTTTTAGGTGTTTGATTAAACTTTGGCCTAATAAATCACCCGAAGCTTCACCGGCAACAATACCAAATATTGGCTCAGAGTGACTCATTATAGTAACGCCTTTTAACGCGTAATGCCTCGTTGTGAGGATTTGATGATATTGAGCATAGGCTCTAGATGCTTACAGCTAGGTAGCATTTGTTCAATTTCATGAACCGCTCGCTCTAAGCTTAAATTTTCACGATACAATTTTTTATAGGCACGCTTTAAAATAGAAATTTCGTCAGCCGTAAAACCATTGCGACGCAAACCTTCTGAGTTTAAGCCATAGGCTTGCGCAGGATGCCCTGAAACTGTAATAAAAGGTATAACATCTTTGATAATAATACTGCCACCCGCACAAAAACAATATGCACCAATATTACAGAACTGATGCACCCCAACAAAACCACCTAAATTCGCATGACTACCAACGGTCACATGCCCTGCTAAAGAGGCATTATTGGAAAAAGTAGTATAATCTTCTATGATGCAATCATGCGCAATATGCACATACGCCATAAACAAATTATCATTCCCAATTTTTGTCAGCCCACCACCCTTGACTGTTCCTCGCGATATTGTTGTAAATTCTCGGAATACATTATTATCCCCAACCTCTAAACGAGTGGGTTCACCATCGTATTTCCTGTCCTGAGGGGCTTCCCCTACAGAGGCAAATTGAAAAATTTTATTATGCTTCCCCAGTTTTGTAGGCCCACTAACAACGACATGTGGCCCAATCCAGCACCCTTCGCCTATTTCTACGTTAGCGCCAATGACACTATACGGCCCGATATGAACATCTTTTGCAATTTTTGCCGTAGGGTCAATTAATGCTTTATCAGAGATCACGGATTTATTTTCCTCATTGCACTTAATATGTCTAAAGAGCAGGCCAGTTTTCCATCCACAGTGGCTTCACCGTGAACTTTCCAAAAATCACCTTTGGTGTTTTTAACTTCAAGATTTAATATTAGCTGATCACCAGGTAAGACAATTCTCTTGAATTTCACATTATCCAGCGAGGCTAAATAACATAAATGAGTTTGAGGCGTCGTTTTTTTAACCAGATAAGCCAATATTGCACCCGCTTGCGCTAGCGCTTCAATAATTAAAACCCCGGGCATAACGGCATTATCAGGAAAGTGTCCGGTAAAACACGGCTCATTAACTGTTATATTCTTTATTGCAGTTAGCGTTGTATCATCATAATCTAATACGCGATCAACCAATAAAAACGGATAACGATGAGGCAAGAATTTTATAATCTCTTGAATCATCATCGTCTTTTTACCATCTACCACCACTTTATGAGTCCTCTTTTTCTTTTTGCTGTATTATTTCTAACTGCTTGATGCGTCCGGCCATTTTATCTAGTTGATGGTAACGCACTAAGTTTTTCTTCCATGTTCTTAAATCCGTTACGGTATTTCCCGATGCGTAAACACCTGGCTGTTTAATTGAGCGCCCAACATTAGAACAACCCACTATATTCACAAAGTCTGTGATTTTTAAATGCCCATTAATATTAGTCGACCCACCAATCAAGCAATGCTTGCCAATCTCTGAACTGCCAGCAATAGCGGCGCACCCAGCAATGGCCGTGCCTTGACTAATTTTGACGTTATGACCAATTTGAATAAGATTATCTAATATGACATCATCTTCAATAATCGTGTCATCAATAGCACCTCTGTCTATGGTCGTATTGGCACCAATTTCAACGCGATTACCTATCAATACCCCACCAATTTGCGGTACTTTAATCCAACGTTCACCTTGTTTCACAAAACCAAAGCCATCCGCCCCAATCACAACACCACTATGAATCACACAATCTTGCCCAATGCGCACGCCGCCGTATATAGTAACTTTAGGATTGATTAATGTGTTTTTACCAATCACACAGTTATCACCAATCACACAACCAGCTTGAATAACTGTATTTTCCCCAATAGTCACATTGTCTCCAATAACAACATTAGGACCAATAAAGGTTATGGGGTGCACTTCACAATTTTGCCCCAATATCGCAGAGTCGTGCTGGCTAACAGGTACGGGTAACTGTGGAAAAATCAAATATACTATTTTGACAATCGCTTGCCTGGGATCGGCGTCAATCAGTACGGCTACGTGGGTCGGTAATTCTTGCTCATACACATCTCTAGACATAATCACACAAGAAGCTTGTGTATCTTTTAAATATTTTCGATACTTAGGATCGCTACCTAAAAATACAACTTGGCCTTTGCGAGCACTTTGAATCGTGCCCACATTGTCAATCAGTACTGTCTTATCACCCGTTGCAATTTCAAATCCCAACCCTGATGATATTTCATCAATCGTTTTAGGTAACGATTTAGTTGAAAACTGTTTGCCTGGTATTTCTTTAGAACTCATAAACTCAACCTAATTTACTAAAACTTCAGCTCGCGCTCTTCATTGCTTTAATCACTTTTTCGGTGATGTTAATGTGATCGGCAGCATAAATATTCACATCTTGGTGCAAAATCAAATCATACTGTTCTTTTTCTGCTAAGGATTTTACAACATTACTGACTTTTTCAAATAGTTTTTGCGTTTCTTCTTGCTGACGCGCAATCGTATCTTCTCTAAATTCTTCTTGTAGTCTTTGCATATCTCTTTGGGCAGACACAACATCTCTTTCTAATTTGGACTTTTCAACATCGCTCATGATGGCCGCATTTCTTTGCAACTTTTCAGATTTTTCTTTAAGCATTGTTTCAAGCGCAATTAATTTTTCCTGCTTAGGCTTAAATTCTTTTTGCATTTTTTCCATAACGGCTTTGGCTTCATCTGAAGTTGCCATAATTCTTCTATAGTCGACCATACCGATTTTTAGCTCTTTGGCAAAAACAGCACTAGGTGCGCTCACAGCAATTAAAAGTGCACCCACACCCAACATTTTTACTATTTTTCTCACAAATATCTCCCTAACTTTAATTTTTAAAATTCTAAAAAACGGTACCAAATGTAAATGAAAATTTCTTAACTTTATCCGTATCTTTGTTATTTAGCGGTATAGCATAGCTAAATACTAGTGGCGCTAACGGCGACATCCACGTCAAAGAAACACCCGCGGAATATCTTAATCCGTTATTAGGATCCCGAAGTGTCATTGAGTCAGTCAACATATACTTAAGATTTTTATCATAAATTTGCCCCACATCAAGAAATACTTGAGCGCGAACTGACTGAATATCACCAAATAAACTATTGGGTAGGATTATGCCAGTTGACCCGGCAACTAACAAGTTTCCACCGAAAGGATTATTCGCGGTATCTCGTGGCCCCAAACTATTATCATCAAATCCACGAACCGTACCTGTACCCCCCGCGAAGAAATTCCGATAAAAAGGTAGCTCTTTGGTCTTACCAAAGCCATCACCATATCCAGCTAAACCTGTCGCATTAAAAATAAAACCTTTATATAACTTCTTATAGTAAGCCATATCATAGGTAAACCTGAAATACTGCAAATGAGAGCCAGGTACAGATGCCGACAAGCTTGCCGACTGCCTTAATCCATTTTCAGGGAATAGGTACCTATCAAATGTATTTCTAGACCAACCAAAGGCCACCGTGATTTCGTCACTTTTGTGTCCATAGCCCAAACCCGACCTGGTCACATTATTTGCATCCACATAACTGGGGCTAATAAATCGTTGAATTTCTAATGGTGCTTGCAGCTCATTATTCATAGATAGCTTTGTTGATTGCACACCGTAGCCAAAGCTAATCCGATCGACAGGCGATGTGGGATAGCTATAGCTCATATTGGCACCAGCAGCATCCGTCGTATAATCGGAAATACTCGTTGATTTGCTTAAGTCTGTTTTGCTATAAAAGACAGAGAAACCACGGCTCACACCGTTTACGGTATAGTAGGGATTGTTATAGCCTAGGTTGTACGTAGTGTACGCTTTGCTGTGGTTAAAACTAAAATCAACACTGTTACCAGAACCCATAAAATTTCGATTAGAAACATTAGCATTAAACACTAAGCCGTCTACATCACTAAATCCTATGCCACCGCCTAACTGACCAGCAGAAGCCTCTTCTACGGTATAGAGTATATCAACTTGATCACTCACGCCCGGAACAGGTTTTAGATCAACTTTAACTTCTTTAAAGTAACCCGTTCGATTTAGCCGTGTTCTAGAGCCTTCAATTAACTTAGTATCCACCTGAGCAGATTCCATTTGCACTAACTCGCGACGCAATACTTCATCTCTGGTTTTAGCATTCCCCTCGAACAAAATACGTCGTACGTACATACGATTGCCCGGTTCAATATAAAACGTTACATCGGCGGTATTGCCGTCTTCGTGTAGTTCAGGAACAGGGTTAACATTCGCATTTGCAAAGCCCTCTTCCCCTAAACGCTCAGTAATCAACTCAACAATATTAGCTATTTTTGTACGATTAAATGTTTCGCCTGTTTCAATCGTCACTAATTCGTAAAGCTCAGATTCAGGTATAGGCACATCGCCCGCGATTCGTACTTGCCCGATTTTAAAGACATCCCCTTCTTCTATATTAATAGTAATATAAATGTCTAACTTGTCTGGCGTGATCGTCACTTGAGTAGAGCTAATTTGGAAATTTAAATAACCTCTATCCAAGTAGAATGTTCTGAGCTTCTCCAAATCAGCGCTAAGCTTTTCTTTGTCGTATTGATCATTTTTAGAAACAAAGCTAAAACAGTGTGATTCGGCAAGCGTAAATTCTTTCAATAATTCTTTACTGGTAAAATATTGATTGCCAATAATATTAATGGCCTTAATACGGGCAGCTTGCCCCTCGACAATATTAATTTCGAGATCAACCCTGTTTTTGTCTTTCTCAATAACCACTGTCTCGACTTTGACAGAATACTTACCGTGCCCAAAATACATGCGTTCTAATTCATTACGCACCATTTCTAGAGTTGAGCGATCGAAAACATGCCCTTCTGCCAGCCCTGTTTCTTTTAAAGTAGACGTCAAATTATCTGTAGGAATATCATCGTTACCTGAAATGGTTATACTACCTATGGTAGGACGTTCAATGACAGAGATAATTAGGACATTCCCTTCACGAGACAATTCTATATCTTGAAAAAAACCAGTCTGAAATAGAGCTTTTAAAATTTCCGTTGTACGGTTGTCGGTCAGTGCTTCTCCTTCCGTAATCGGAAGATAATTTATAACCGTGCCTTCCGTAATACGTTGCAATCCTTCTATGCGAATATCTTCCACAATAAAAGTTTCAAATGCACAGACTTGTTGAATAGGCTGAGCCAATAGCCCAGCAAGCAAAACGCTGCAGTACTTATTCATACTTCTTATTTACACCAATTTTATTTTTTAGTTATTTTTTTACTTTTTATAGATGCAATTGATTCGTTTAACTAGCAAAAACATTCTTTAAAATATAGCCATAGAGGCGCCATACTACCACAGCACACAATAAAAGTAAGGAGGAAAGTTTACAAACAATAGCGGTTGAGGGGAACAAGTTTACAACTATTTGGACAACTATTTATGGCTGTCCTATTTGTTTTCTATTTGTTTTATTTGTGGTTACTGAGAAGCCTCTTGTACAAGTTTTTCGGCAAGTATTCGCATAGGGTCAATCAATGGGATATTATTAATATGAGACTCAGGCAAAACTAATGGTATTTCTGTACAACCTAAGATTATGCTTTGTGCCCCCTGCTGAATTAAATTTGTCGCAAACGCCAACATATTTTTGCGCGTTTTATGTTTGTCATGCATGCCAGATTTAACCCCCCAATTTGGATTATAAATCGTGTCATGCACTCGCTCTTGCTCTAAGTCTGGCACCTCTATAATTTCAAACCCCATGGGCAGTAAAATATCATGATATATTTTGGCTTCGCGAGTGCCTGTTGTAGAAAACAAACCAATTTTATGCATATGACTAAAATTATCTTGTATTGCTCTTCCGGTTTCTTCAATCATATTAATAAGATGCAGATGTTCGAAATTTTTCTGGGACATAAGAAATTCTAATTCTTGAAAAATTTTTCTCGCATGAAATGTATTACACGGTATCCCCACATATAAATCTTCGTCCTGATGCTTTGCCATCACTTCAAATAGCGCCATAACCTCTATCGCACCCTCTGCAGGATTTTGTGCACTTAAATTTTTCAAATTCAAATACGCAGAACGATCGGATATTAAATCCGGACAAGATAAATGAAAAGTGGGAATATGCTCTTGATCACTTTGCGGCTTATTCTGTTTGCGCGTTTCTTCTAAAATATAATGTTCTAAGCAAACCCCGGCTTCAGGACCAACACCCCCTAATATTCCTATCGCTTTTTTTGCGTGCATAAACATGTTAACTATATAGTTTAGATATATACTATTAAATATAGCAGCAAAAATCCCCCTCCCCATTGGGGTTTTATCCAGCCTATCAGATATACGCAACCTTTTATCTACTAATGCTTCCATAATCTTATATTTATAATATAAAGTATGTGTTAATTATTAGTAAACCCTTGGTGGCAATACATGTTAAACCCAATGTCAATAGAAGCAAGCGATCTCAAAACCTCAGATGCACTCGTTGAAAAAATGGGATTAATTTTTAGGGCATCTGAGAATATTCATAAGCATACAGTCAAATTAGGCTACCAGGCACTGCACTTTATTGATATGGACAATAAATATAAGATATCTACCCCTGCAACATTTGAAGAAACCGCAGCTGAAATATTATTGTTTTGTGCTGATGACGCCATGGTTAAAACCGTTTTACAAAAAATCAGAGAACATGAAAATGCACCAGATAATGAAGCAGGTTTAAAAGTACAAGATCTATTAACTAAAGCCTGGAGTATGGCAAAACAATTTGATGATCAATTTGGTGAGAAATTCATTGTTATTGATAACCTTAGGCAAAATAAAATAACCAAAGGTGGATGCTACCCTGGCATTAGTGCAAGACTCATACAACCTTATACGACGTTTATTAATGCCCTCATGCAACAACGCAAACATATAGAACTTGGTGTTATCGAGCAACAACCCATTATTTCCCAAGAACAACAAGAACTAGAATTAGCAATACAGAATAGTTTATCTGACAAAGAACCCATTATAATCATAAAGAAAGAAAAAGAAGATCTAGAGCTGGCGATGCAATTAAGCCTAATAGAACAAAACCATTTATCCAGTCATTATTCTAGCAGCAGTTCTTCTAGCAGCCATTATAATCAACAACAAATCATTATTGAAGAGCCTAGTAATCCATTTGCATCTGATAGTCTCAAGGCTAGAATATATGAAAAGCTGTCTACCAGCTCGCATTTTTGCCGATGGGTTTCCATCGCATCTCCCGAGGTTATTGCTGTACTGACTAAAATGGAAAATATTTTTTTCAAAGCACTTGCCGCGGCCAAGAAGCCGGACGGTATTTTTGGCGTAGAGCGTAGTAATGGCACTCACAAACCCGGTCTAAATGACTTGCCAGCAAAAGGGTTAGAAGCATTTTTTAACGACAAAAATATGATAGCCCCTCGCAAGGCAACAGCCGTAAAGCCTCTTATTTTTAGTAGCACTAGTGCGGCTATTCGTACCCAGACTGTAGTGAACAATCCAGAAAGCGATACCAGAAAAACTTTATCGCTTTAAAACATACGCAAAATGTCATTGTAAAATGCAACTGTCATGATGAATATTAAAAACATCATACCCAACTGAAATCCAAAAACTTGTATTTTATCCGATACAGGTTTTCGGGTGATAAATTCAATCGCATAATAAAGCAAATGCCCACCATCTAGAATAGGGATGGGCAGTAAATTAATCACCCCCAAACTGATACTGATCATCGCCAAAAAATTCAAATAGTATTGTATACCTATGCTGGCTGACATCCCTGCAACTTGCGCAATGGTGACAGGGCCACTCAAATTTTCCAAGCCTATTTTTCCGGTAATCATTTTGCCAATCATTTTGATGCTGATACTAATGTATTGCCCTGTTTTGACAACACTGGCTGTTAAGGCATGCCAAGGATCAAATCGCTCAACCCATTGCAAGGATTCATCCGGTTCTGGCATTTTAACCACTAAGCCCGCATAACCCTTTTGCGCATCTACCCCAGAACCATAAAGTCTCGGCTTAAACGTAATCTCAACGATGTAACCTTCTTCTCTTTGGACAACCACATCAACTGGCTCATTCGCACTTCTTTCTACCACATATGTAAAGTCTAACCATTGCTCAACAGGCTTTCCATTCACGGCTAAAATAATATCGCCGGGTAAAAACCCTGCTTTTGATGCGGGCTCTCCCATTTGCACTTGATATATAACCGGTGGAATTTCTGAAATATAAGGCGTAATACCTAAAGAATCTAATAAATCTGGCTCTTCCCGATTAAGAGACCAAGTCATTAGATTTAAGTTGGCTGATTTTGTCAGCCCTTCTTTGGACTTTAATTCAAAAGGCAAATAATCAGTGTCCCCCAATCTGGGCATAATGACATTGACTACATCTGACCAGGTATGCGTACTTTCATCATCCACTTTAAGGATTCTATCACCCGCCACAATGCCTGCTTGTGCGGCAATAGAGCTGGGCGCCACATTTCCAACTTTCGGAATTGTGCCTGTGATGCCAATCATAAACATCAACCAATACGCTAATATCGCAAAAATAAAATTAAATATAGGACCTGCTGCGACCACGGCTGTTCGTACCCACAACGGCTTGCGATTAAAAGCCTGGCTTAGCTCATCAGGATTGACTTCGCCTTCGCGCTCATCCAGCATTTTGACATAGCCACCCAATGGAATAGCCGCAATCACATATTCTGTGCCATCTTTGCCTGTCCAAGATATGAGCTTACGCCCAAAACCAACAGAAAACTTTAGCACCTTAACGCCTAAGCGTCTGGCAACCCAAAAATGGCCAAACTCATGAAAAGCAACCAAAATGGCAATGGCAACCAAAAAAGAGATTATGCTAATAAGAATACTGATCATAGAATTAATTAGGCCTATTTGCTATAAACTTGGAGATTACCAGCAAGATCAATCTGCTAAAACTTTGCAAGTATATTGGTTGCATGCTGCCGAGCCAAAGTATCTGCATAAAGCGCATCATCAATACTAGTAAGTTTCAAATCATAATATTTATTCAACACACTTTCTATAATAGCGGGAATTTGATCAAAGCGCACGCGATGATGCAAAAATGCGTGTACAGCCACTTCATTGCTTGCGTTTAGAACAGCCGGTGCTGCGCCTTTTAAGTTGTATGCCTCAAAGGCCAAGGCCAAACAACGAAATTTAGTCATGTCAGGCGGGCTAAAATTAAGCTGTCCAACAGAAAACAAATCCAGCCTTGGGGCACCAGATTCTATCCTTGTCGGCCAAGATAAACTATGTGCAATCGCAACTCGCATATCATGAGGCCCCATCTGCGCTAGATAAGAGCCATCCATATATTCAACTAACGAGTGCACAATGCTTTCAGGATGAATAACGACTTGAATATCATCTGAGGCCCAAGCAAATAAATGGCAGGCTTCTATGACCTCTAGTCCTTTATTCATTAAAGTGGCGCTATCGATAGAGATTTTTTGTCCCATATCCCATGTCGGGTGTTGGCAAGCCATCTCAGGGGTAATCTTAGAAAATTCTGCAGCATCCCAGTCTAAAAATGGCCCTCCAGAGGCACAAAGATGAATTTTATGGACGTCCTTAGGGCGAGTGCCTGTTTGATAATCATCAGGCAAACATTGAAAAATAGCATTATGTTCACTATCAACCGGAAGGAGCGTAGCACCATATTCTTGTGCCGCTTCCAACATAAACTGTCCAGCCATCACCAAAGGCTCTTTATTGGCGAGCAGAACCGTTTTACCTGCTTTAATAGCAGATAAGGTGGGCAATAAGCCTTTCGCCCCGACGATAGCAGACATTACTTTATCAACCATATCCAGCGCTGCGACCTCAGCCAAGGCCAGCTCACCTGATAATACTTTGATATTTAGCTTTGATTGAGAATGGTCTAATAATTCTTTTAGACTGGAAGCTGATGCTTCATCCGCCATCACTGCAAATTCTGGTTTAAATTGTAAGCATTGCTCATATAATTTTTGCACCGACGTATTCGCCGTTAAAGCAACCACATGAAATTTTTCGGGATGTTTTGCTATGACTCTCAAGGTATTTTGTCCAATGGAGCCTGTGGCACCTAGAATGCAAATACCTTGAGTCATGAAGTCACCTTAAAATTGTAAGCAAAATGCAAATACAGGCAAGGTCGGTAATAAGCTATCGATGCGATCCAATATACCACCATGCCCTGGTAAAATGCGGCCACTATCTTTGACGCCTTTAGTGCGTTTTAACAAACTTTCAAACAAATCACCTAAAATGGATATTACGCCAATAACTACGCCCAACCCTATCCAAACAAAAATATTTTGCAAGACAAATGGCAGCGCATCAATTTGTGAAGTCAAAAAGTAATGCCAAAGATAATACGTTACAACCGCCACAATAACAGAGCCTAATAGCCCTCCAATGCAACCTTCTATGGTTTTACCTGGGCTAACAGGAGAAAGTTTGGTTCGCCCAAAAGCACGCCCTACAAAATAAGCTGCGGTATCACTCATCCAAATAAACGCAAATAAGCTTAGTAGTAAATAACCACCGAAAGGTTGAATTTGAATATGGCAAAAACTCATAAAAGCAAAACCTAGAATTAATAATCCAGATAATGCACCAATACAAGGCGTGTGAAAACTATTGAGTTTGTCAGATTTATACCGTAACACTGTTACGATAGGGAACAACCAAAATACCAAAGCCGTACCCAACAACCAATAAATCGGCAAGAAATAGTATAGCGACATTACCAAACCTAGAAAAAAAACAAATGCGGTTTTATCTCTAGTATTATTAAATGTCAGGCTAGCCCATTCAGTGCCAGCTAAAAACATTAACAAAGCAATCACGACCTGAAATGGCAGGGTAGGTAATTTTAAAACGCCCCACAAGACCAGGGGAATTAAAACAATAGCGGTTAAGATTCGGTATTTGAGCATAATGCTACCTGCTCTGAGGTTAATCCAAATCGACGCTCACAACCAGAATAAAATATTAGCGCTTTTTTAAAAGCGGCATTGTCAAAGTCAGGCCATAAGGTCGGTGTAAAATACATTTCGCTATATGCAAGATTCCACAATATAAAATTGCTAATTCGTTGCACACCGCTGGTTCGAATAAAAAGATCGGCTTCCGGCAAGCCCGAAAATGACAAATACTGTTCTAAATCAGACTCCGTAATGGGCTCATACGCTTTCCCTTGTCGCTGCGCTAACAACTGATTGGTTGCTTGCAAGATATCCCAACGTCCGCTGTAATTAACAGCAATATTTAAAGTGAGCACAGTGTTGTTTTGTGTCAAACTCTCGCCGGCTTCAATAGCCTGACATAAAGCTGGCGCCAAGACTGTTCTATCCCCAACCACTCTAAGCTTAACGCCTTTTTGATGTAATCTGGAAATTTCTCTTTTGAGTGCAAGATAAAAAATACGAAAAATATTTCTAACCTCTTGGCTGGGGCGTTTCCAGTTTTCTTGGCCAAAAGCAAATAATGTTAAGGTGGGAATATTATAAGAGAGACAACTTTTTACCAATGACCAGGCGCTATCAACCCCCTTTCTATGTCCTTTGGTACGACTTATATTTTGTTGCTTCGCCCATCGGCCATTGCCATCCATGACAACAGCGACATGTTTGGGCATATTTTGCTCACTAGCCAATAATCCAGGATTTTCTAGAAACTGTTTATTCACAAATGGTTATATCCGTTTAAGTATTTGGTTTGTTTATGCCTAAATCGCCATTAAGTCCTTTTCTTTTACGGCCAAGACATCATCTACTTGTTTGATATAACTATCGGTTAATTTTTGTATTTGCTCTTCGCCCTTGCGTTGCTCATCTTCACTGATCTCTTTGTCTTTTTGTAGATCTTTAAAGTTGGCATTACAATCACGTCGAACATTACGTATAGCCACTTTAGTATGTTCACCTTCCGCTTTCACTTTTTTAAACATCTCTTTACGACGTTCTTCGCTCAGTGGCGGAATAGGCACTCGAATCACTTCGCCACTTGTGGCGGGATTTAAGCCTAAATCTGAAATACGAATGGCCTTCTCTACGGCTTGTACCATTTGTTTTTCCCAAGGCTTCACGGTTAAGCATAACGCACCATCTACATGGACGGCCGCCACTTGGCTCAAAGGCGTATCATTCCCATAGTATGATACCACGATAGCATCCAAAAGACTTGGGTGCGCACGTCCCGCTCTGAGCTTAGCAAGATTACCTGCTAGCCCTTGGATACTTTTGGCCATTCTTGACTTTGCGTCGCTCTGAATTTCATTAATCATTATTCACCCCGTTCAATCAAAGTACCTTCATTTTCACCTTTTACGATTCTCAGCAAAGCACCCTGATTATTCATATTGAAAACTCTAATTTTCATATCATGCTCACGACACTGACAAAAAGCGGTCAAGTCCATCACGCCTAATTCTTTCTCTAGCGCTGTTTGATAAGTTAATCGTTCGAATAAAGTCGCCATTGGATCTTTAGCGGGATCAGCTGAATACACACCATCAACATTCGTCGCTTTTAGTAGAATATCCGCATCTACCTCAATCGCACGTAAACTAGCCGCCGAATCTGTTGTGACTAATGGGTTCCCCGTGCCGCCAGAAAAAATAACGACTCTCTTTTGTTTCAGATGATGCATTGCTTTGCGTCGATCATAGTGATCCACAACGCCACTCATTGGAATGGCCGACATAACCCTTGTTGCCAAGCCATGACGCTCGAAAGCATCTCTTAAGGCAATCGCGTTCATAATGGTTGCCAGCATGCCCATTTGATCGCCCGAGATCCGCCCAATGCCTGACTTAGATAATTCCTTACCACGATATAGGTTGCCGCCACCGACCACCAAACCGACTTCAACGCCTAGATGGATTAACTCACCTATTTCCAATGCGATTTTATTTAGAACATTCGCATCAATGCCCAAAGAAGTTTGGCCTTGAAGTCCCTCTCCACTTAACTTTAACAATATCCTTTTGTAAACTAGACTCATGCGTTGCTCCCACGAGCTTGTTCTGCAACTTCATCCGCAAAACTTAATTTTTTCACTTCAATGCCTTCCCCGACTTCAAAGCGTGTATAACGAACAATTTCTGCATTGCGTGATTTTAATAACCCTGCAACGGTGTGATCGGGATCTTTGAAGAAAGACTGCCCCACCAAGCATTCTTCATTCATAATTTTCTTGATTTTGCCTTCTACAATTTTCCCTATTATATTTTCAGGTTTACCAGAGTCTTGCTCTTTTTCTAAAAATATTGCTCTTTGTTTTTCAATGTCTTCTTGAGGCATGTCTTCATGACGGAAGTATTTAGGATTCAATGCGGCAATATGCATAGCCAAATCCTTGGCCAAATCTTCATCGCCACCTTGCAAAGTTACGATAGTACCAATACGTTGGCGATGCACATAAGAACCAACGACTTGCCCTGACTCTGCGGTTTGTCTTAAAATACGACGCACCTGTACATTTTCACCAATTTTGGCAACTAAACTTTCACGAACCGTATTAACCACTTCACCATCAATTGATTGCTCATTCAATGTGTCTATGGTGCTAATTTCTTTATCATAGCAAAGTTGTATGACTTTTTGACAAAACCCCATAAAGTTTTCATCTTTTGCAGCAAAATCCGTTTCACAATTAATTTCAAGCATTACAGTCGCATTTGAGTTGCCTTTTATCGCAATGACACCTTCAGCCGCAGTACGAGAAGCTGATTTTTGTGCTTGTCTCTGCCCACGACTGACCAAAAGCATTTCCGCTTTTTGGATATCTCCTTCCGCTTCGGTTAATACCTTCTTGCAAGTCATCATCCCGGCGCCAGTTTGCTCGCGTAAAGTTTTAACCATCTGAGCTGTAATCTTTTGTGCCATTTTATCTCTCTACCTTATTCAAAAAAGGGGGATATATACCCCCCCTCATTAAAATTGATTTTCGCCATTCTGATTTAAAATTAGTTAGTACTATTTTTGATCACTTTCAATTTCAACAAACTCTTCTTCCATACCTGAATAGCTCTTAGAAGATTCTTTTGCTTTTAAAATAACGTCGGCTACACGCGTTGTATATAACTCAAGTGCACGCATTGCATCATCATTACCAGGAATAATATAATCAATACCATCTGGATCGTTGTTTGTATCAACGATACCAATCACAGGAATACCTAACTTTCTGGCTTCAGCAACGGCTATTTTTTCGTTACCTACGTCTAAAACAAACACAGCATCCGGTAAACCGCCCATGTCCTTAATACCACCCAAGCTACGATCAAGCTTGTCTTTCTCACGCCTGCGCATGAGTGCTTCTTTTTTCACCAACATGTCCATAGTGCCATCATCAGACATTGCTTCTAATTCTTTTAGGCGTTTGATTGACTGCTTTACCGTCTTGAAGTTAGTTAGCATCCCACCAAGCCAGCGATAATCAACATACGGCATGCCACACCTGGAAGCTTGCTCACTAACCAATATGCTGGCGTTGTATTTTGTGCCTACAAATAATATTTTTCCGCCTTTGGAGGCTGTACGGCCAATAAAATCTAGCGCCTCTATAAATAATGGTAAGGTTTTATCTAAGTTGATAATATGAATTTTGTTACGAGCACCATAAATGTACTGACCCATTTTTGGGTTCCAGAAACGTTTTTGATGTCCAAAGTGAATACCAGCTTTTAATAGCTCTCTCATGCCTACCTGTTGCATAATAACTCCTAATTAGGGTTGGGCCTCCACTCACCCCACTATCCAACCCGCGAGGGCACCCAGGATAATGTGTCGGTAAGTGTGTGAAATAAATAACTTAACAAAGATTTGCATATCTTCGTGCGGCTTTATACCATATAACTCAGTTGCAGTTCAACATAACAGATTAATTTTCGCCAATTTGGAGAATCCATGGCTCTTTTGCAAACCCCCGAAGAAAAAGACAAAATGCGCACAGCGGGTCGGCTAGCCGCCGAAGTACTAGATATGATTACCCCTCACGTACAACCCAATATCAGTACGCTGGAGCTAAACGACATCTGTCATGACTACATCGTCAATACACAAGATGCCATTCCTGCCCCGCTGGATTATAAAGGATTCCCCAAATCTATCTGCACCTCCATTAATCATGTCATTTGTCATGGCATCCCAAATGATAAAAAATTAAAATCGGGTGATATTATTAATATCGATATCACTGTCATTAAAGATGGCTATCATGGCGACACCAGCAAAATGTTTTGTGTCGGTGAAACGTCTGTTCAAGCGAAACGTTTGATCACTGTTGCTAGAGAGTGCTTATTATTAGGATTAGAGTGTGTCAAACCCGGTGCACATTTGGGTGATATTGGATATGCGATTCAAACGCATGCTCATAAGCATCGATTTTCTGTAGTGAGAGAATATTGTGGTCATGGTATCGGCACTATTTTTCACGAAGATCCACAAGTGCTGCACTATGGCAAAGAAAATACAGGCATCGTTCTAGAAGAGGGCATGACATTTACCATAGAACCCATGATCAATGTCGGCAAACGTTATACCAAATTGTTAGGGGATGACTGGACGGTGGTGACCAAAGATCGCAGTCTTTCTGCGCAATGGGAACATACCATTATGGTCACAGCCTCTGGTATAGAAGTGCTCACGAAGCGCGACGAAGAAACTGATTTACCATGACACAACACGGCACGGACGCCTTTTTTGATTTGACGCAAGAAGTGAACACAGACTTTTTGCGCCATTCTTTCCCAACGCAACACGCATTCAGACGCTTTATTCAAAAAAACATAAAAATAGCATACAAAAGCATTAATGAGCAATTTTGGGACAACCAACCCATTAAACAAGTCTTAAAAAATCGCTCTCTGATTGTTGATAGGGCTATTATTTTAATCTGGCACTGGCACAAAATGTCAGCGTTTCCTGATGTCAGCGTGATTGCATCAGGTGGATATGGCGCCGAGCATTTACACCCCCACTCAGATATTGACACACTCATTTTAGTGCCGACCCATAAAGATAGACACATGAACCAATGCTTGGAAAAAATGATCAGTTTTTCTTGGGATGTAGGATTCAATTTCGCCACCAGCGTTTTAACCCTAGAGGAAGCGCAGCAACTAGCCACTATCGATGTCTCCATGTTTACGAGCTTGCTCTCCTCAAGATTTATTGTGGGAAGCACCGCACCGTTAAACCACTTGCAAAAAATGTGTTATGGCAGTAATGATGATATATGGCCATTTCAAGCCTTCTATCAGGCAAAAATCAAAGAACGTCAAGAAAAACATCTCCGCTTTAAAAATAGTGAGTACAATCAGGAGCCCAATATAAAAGAAAGTCCTGGCGCGCTGAGAGATATTGAGTTTATCGAGTGGCTCGCTCAAAGATGCTACGGCAAAAACGGGCTAATCGCGTTATGTGAGAATCATAATTTTACAGAATATGAGCTCAATGTTTTAACCCAGAATAAATATGCTTTTTGGGAAATTCGATACGCATTGCATCTTATCACCCTAAAACCGAACGACAGAATGTATTTAGAATATCAGGCAGATATAGCCAAATCTTTGAATTGGCCTGGAAAAAACTTGAATGAATCTGTGGCTAGCATGATGCAACAATATTTTCGTATGGCCTCTCAAATAAAAGCCATTAGTGACATACTGGCGCAGCGATTTCAAGAACAACTTCATCCTGCCAGAGCAGAAACTTGCCATATTTTATCTCCCCACTCTCAATTGATAGGAGATTTTTTAGATATCACTCAAATAGAGTGGTATACCCAAAAACCAGAAGAGTTTATGTCTCTTTTTTTAACGCATGCAAATACATACGCAATAGAAGGCTTTACCGCCAAAACCAACCAAACACTATATGTCTACTTTAATAAGCTACCCAAAGGTCAGCTGTTACAAAATAAAACAGCCAGAAAATATTTTATTGAATTGTTTCAATACCCCTATAAAGTAGGCGACACTTTAAGTTTGATGAACCGCTTGGGGGCATTACCTCAGTTTATCCCTGACTTTTCCAATCTTATTGGGCAAATGCAATTTGATTTAAACCATATTTATACGGTTGATGCTCATACGCTAAGAGTCATCCAGTTTGTTCAAGCATTTTATCTTGAAAGTTCAAAAAATGATTTACCCTTTGTAGCAGAATGCTTAAAAATCTGTGATGACCCTTTAATATTATATTGTGCCGCCTTTTTTCATGATATTGGAAAAGGCCGTAACGGCGACCATAGCAAAATCGGTAAGGATATTGCGCTTCAATTTTGTGAGATCTTTAATCTTAGCCCCAAACAAACAACATTAATCACCTGGCTTGTGTCTCACCATCTGGCTCTATCTCGCTTTGCTCAGAGTAAAGATTTATCGGATGAAAATGTTATTTTGGAATTTGCGGAATTTGTCAAAACAAAAGAAAAATTTTGTTATTTATACCTACTCACCGCAGCAGACATACAAGGCACGAACCCTAAATTGTGGAATAGTTGGCGCCGAGCCTTGCTACGCGACTTATACAACAAAACCTTAACGATATTAAGTTTATCAGAATTCCCTAGCAAACCATCCAAAACATCCACCCGCAAGAAAAAAGTGATGCAATCTTTACAAAAAATAGGCATTGTGGAACATGCTGTGTCTAATTTTTGGAGCAGTTTTGATTCCAGTTACTTCGAAATGACCAATTCCCAAAGTTTAAAATGGCATGCAACAGAAGTTCTAAAACACCCCCCCAATACGTCTATTGTCGCAATCCGTCCGCATTGGAATAAAGCAGGCACTGATATTTTTGTCTATTCTAAAGATTCTTACGGCTTATTTGCCTCTATTTGCCAAGTGCTAGAAAAATTAATGCTCACCATCGCTGAGGCCAAAATTTCCACAACAACCTCTACGTATGGTTTATATGGATTAGTCGTGCTGGAGAGTTCTGGCCAGCCTATTTCTGGCCCACAACGATTAATGGAAATAAAAACGGCTGTCTTTAAATTATTGCATACTATTCCAGAAGGTAATAACGGTTTACTAGGATTACCTTATTTTTCCAGACACATACCCAGGTGGTATAAATATTATCAAACGAATGCTAAAGTAGACATTTATTTATCTCAAGACTCACAGTATTCTATTATCGAAGTACATGCCCCCGATTTTCCTGGATTGCTCGCCAGAGTGGGACGAGTATTAGTCATGCATAAGTTATCGATTCATAGCGCAAAAATTAACACTCTAGGCGATAAAGTAATCGATTTTTTTTATGTCACCAACAAAAAAGACCACAAAGCACTTAGTTCAAAAGAGAGCATCCAAACACTTCGCTCTGCTATTATTCGTGCTTTGCGTTAAGGCTATGAAATGTATGCTCTAACTGTTTTTTCTTTTACCTGCTCTTACTCGACTCGCATCCAATACATTAGGCAATTGTATAATTTTATTGAGAACATTCATCAACGTGTCTAAATCTGGAATCTCAACAGATAGTATTAAATTGGCAATATTGGTATCTTTGCTCGTTTGGGTATTCACAGTACGCACATTTATTTTTTCATTACTCAAAACATTGGTAATATCGCGCAGTAAATTTTGACGATCATACGCTAAAATAGAAAGTTCGACAGAATAATATTCTTGTGTATTATCCCCCCAATCCACTTGAATCAAACGTTTGACTTCATCATCTTTTTCCAACACATTAATACAATCTTGCTTATGAATGGTCACACCACGCCCAATGGTAATATAGCCCACGATGGGATCGCCCGGTACAGGATTACAGCACCCAGCAAAGTGGCACATCAAATTCCCCACACCATGTATGGTGATTTCATCACCTGATGACGGGCGGTGAGTTTTCCGTTGTCTGGTTGGTATTGCATTATCTTGCTGTTCTTGGGAAGCTGTTTTTTGCAGTGCATTGACTATTTGACCAATACGGATATCTCCTCCACCCACACCAGCATATAAATCATCCAGATTTTTCACATTAAAGCGATCAATGATAGGTTTTAGTGTTGAAGCGCCTAAATCCAAACGCTTTAATTCTCTATCCAGTAGCTCACGGCCCTCAGTGATATTTTCGTCTCTGGCCTGACGCTTAAACCAAGATCGCACTTTAGAGCGCGCCCGAGCACTCACCAAATAACCCAGTTGCGTATTCATCCAATCACGACTGGGCGTACCTATTTTTGTCGTAATAATATCAACTTGCTCACCTGATTTAAGAGAATAGGTAAGCGTTTTAATTTTCCCATTGATTTTGGCACCTCTGCAACGATGCCCCAGTTCTGTATGCACGTGATATGCAAAATCCAGAGGCGTGGCACCTGCGGGTAAATCAATAATTTCACCTTGCGGTGTAAAGACAAAGACTCTGTCTTCACTCAGCTCTTGCTTAATAGCCTCATCAGACTCAAATTCCTGATTTTCACTCCACTCTAATATATTACGCATAGCATTAATTTGATTATGATAACTGGGATCGTGTTTACGCTCTTCTTTATACAGCCAATGCGCCGCCACGCCCAACTCGGCTTCATCGTGCATTGCCAACGAACGTATTTGAATTTCCAGTGTTTTGCCACCAGGTCCAACAACCGCCGTGTGTAAAGAACGGTAACCATTTTCTTTAGGCGTTGCGATATAATCATCAAATTCTTGCGGGATATATTGCCATAAACCATGAATAATCCCTAAGACCGCATAGCAATCATGTACATTAGGCACTAATATTCTCACAGCTCTCACGTCGTAGATTTCTTGAAAATCTAAATTTTTCCGAATCATTTTTCGCCATATACTGTATATATGCTTGACTCGGCCACTGATTTCGCTTTTTATATTTTCTGCTAATACCGCTTTGTGAATTTCAGCAATGGTATTTTCAATATAGACTTCTCTCGCCAATCTTTTTTCAGCGAGTAGTTTTGCGATATTTTTATAGGCAACAGGCTCTAAATACCGAAAAGCAAAATCTTCTAGCTCCCATTTGATTTGCCCAATGCCTAGACGATTAGCCAATGGTGCATAAATGTCTCTAGTTTCTAATGCGAGATCAACTTTAATTTGCGTATCTAATTTGGAGACAGCTCTTAATGCGCTAATTTTTTCTGCCAGTTTGATTAAAACAACGCGGACATCCTCTACCACGGCCAATAACATACGACGTAAATTATCGCGTTGAACATGCGTTTGATTAGATTTTGCTTTTTCAGAGTGTTGGGCTAATTTTCTAACCCCATCGATCAAGACACTGACTTCTCTACCAAAAGTCTCTGTAATATTATCTAATGACAATTCACCGTAAGCAACAACATAATAGAGTATACTTGCTAATAATGTTGCAATGTCTGGATTCAATGTATTGAGAATTTCGGCTGTGACCAAACCTTGTTTTAAGCAGGTTTCATTCACGGGAGTTACTTGATGCCCCCCGTTCTCCAAATTAATATATGCAGCCTGACGGATCAGGTTTTTTTCCAGCTCAGGTTTCCCTTTGCTTAGACGTTCGACCCATGCATCAATATCGATACTACCATCTATGGTTTTTGGCAATTCATCCCTGACTTTAACCATACCAATCTTTACCCTTATTTATCTCGAACAAATAATCCCATTGTTTCTACATGTTTTGTATGCGGAAACATATCCATGATACCAATTTTTTCTAGTCTATATCCCTTTTCTTGCACCAAATGAGCCGCGTCTCTAACAAAGGTACTCGTTTGACATGAAACATACAGTATACGGTCCACACCAAATTCTTCAATTTTAGCCACGATTTCAGCCGCACCAGAGCGAGGCGGATCGAGCAATAACTTAGTATACGGTTTTGCTAGCCACTCGGCTTTTGAAAAATCTTCAAATAAATTCGCAGCATAAAAATCTGTGTTATTTATATTATTCTTTTTGGCATTCGCTTTGGCTTTATGGACCATGCGCATTTCCCCTTCTACCCCAACAGCTGAACGAGCAAATTTTGCCATCGGTAAAGTAAAGTTGCCTAAGCCACAAAATAAATCTAGTACATCATCTTCAACTGTTAATTCTAACCAGTCTATTGCTTGTGCAATCATTTTTTCATTCATCTCTGGATTCACCTGGGTAAAATCCAATGGATGAAAGTCCATTTTGATATTAAATTCATTCAAGCAATAGGTTAAATTAATATCTTGGTTAGGCCAAAGTTTGTGAACCGTATCAGGCCCCTTAGGTTGGCAGTAGAAACTAAGCGCATTAACCTCACAAAAAGCTTGGATTTTCAACAAATCCGTCTCCAAAAAAGGCTCAAGATGTCTAAAAACCAATGCCACCTCATCGCCACCTACCGCGATTTCGATTTGTGGCAGTTTATCTTTAATACTTAAATCATCAATCAATAATTTTAAACCAGCGATTTGATGTCCTACTTTGGCGTGTAGCACTTCACAGCGATCCATTTCCACAATTTTATTACTATGACTTTCTCTAAAGCCCACTAATGTGCCACCTTTTTTCGGTACATAGCGTACGCCAATACGGGCTTTGTAGCGATATGATTCCGTGGGGCCTGTTAAAGGCTCTACCCAAATTTTAGGCTGAATATTAAGATGCGCTAACATCTTTTGTAATTCCGTTTGCTTGTGGTTAATTTGATCTGAAACAGACATATGCTGCATTTGGCAGCCGCCACATTCCCCAAAGTACTCACAGATAGGCTCTACACGTTTTTCTGATGCTTTTAGGACACTGTTCGTTTTGGCTTCCATATAACGACTGTGCTGCTTATAGACTTGTGCAATAACAGTCTCTCCGGGTAATGCGCCTAGCACAAATACTTTCTTGCCGTTATGCTCTGCAATCCCTCTGCCTTCTGAGGACATACCCGTAATATTTAATTCTAGAGGTTCAGCCATTCTGCTGCCTCTGCTTCTTCTTTTCGACATTCTGCTAATTGCCTTACAGATGGTAAATTCAGTAATTTTGTTGTATAACTTTTTACTTTATACTTAGTGAGTCCTTTTTCTCATAGCAGCATGACTTTGTCTAGCTTTTTTGCTTAGTATCTCAACTAATCATATAAAAATAATTTTTCCTCTCGCCAAACGTAAAAACTCCAGCTTGAGTTGATAATTAATTATCAACTCAAGCTGGAGTTTTTGATTGATTCTATTTAAGAATACTTAAAGCCACCAACAGCGGCCATTCTGTCTTTCAAAACACCATTTCTAACGGGGGCAACGAAACTACCTTCTCGTGACAAGCCACGATTCAGCTTTAATCTTTGATTCAACTCTGCTCGGAAAAGCAAATCAGCACTTGGTTGCTCAATATCTATATTATCATCATTTGAATCTTCTGATAAATCTTGCTCAAACTCATTGAAACCATTTTGAAAAGCAAAATGCCCATCAGAAATAGTCGCAAGCATTTCTCGATGTGGAGATTGCTGTTTTAAGCTATCTTCTAAAGAAACAACTAATTGATGCTGCAAATTAAAAACATTCTGCTTTTGCGCTCCAGTTAACAACTTAAATTGCTCGGGATATATAAATGTCATTGTGTTTTTATTGACTTTAATACTAAAAACAATACCATCTCCGTTTGACAAATTATAATATCTTTTATTTGAGAATTTTTTACCCTTGGAGCTCATGGTAAGCTCTCCAGCCATTTCCGATGCATTAAAGTTACTCATAAGGCTATTTAACTCAGTTTTAACATTCTTTCTAAATGCAGAGTCATTATCAAATTTTAAAATATTCACGTTATTACCAAAGAGTGTTTCAACAGCATCCAGTTTACTATTTAAAATTTTAGCACTATCCTTTACTTTACTTGCCAAAGTGATAACAGCGTTATCCTCAACCCCATCCTTTAGATAACATTTAGCCATATCCGCAAAAAGCATGACATATCTAGGTAATCTTTGTACGGGCATAATCAACGTGTTGGATAATACCTGTGTGTTATGCTCCTCGCCAGTCACTATATTAGAAAGCTCCGAGCTTCCACTGCCGAATTTTTTATATATTTCCATTGTCAAATATTGATTATTAAAAACTGCGTAGTTAACATGATCATTCACTAAATCTTTAATAAGTCTATCTAGCTCATTACAAATATCCTCTACATCATCACCTGCCTGCAAAGCATCTTGTAATTCTTGAGCTTGTTCTAATACCGCTAAATGCTTTTCATGAATCTTCCCCATTAAGGCCAGACCATGAGTGAGTATAGATATGTCTAAGTTATCAAGTCCTGTCGTGCCAGCTGTAGGATTATTTCTAGCATATTCAATAATTTCATCTGTATGCGCAACAATTAGCGCCATTGATTTAATATAAGATTCTTCTGTTCTCACTAATTCTTCTGCAAGACATTCTAATTTGTTTATAGCCATAACTACTACTCTCTCTTTAATATTCATAATGAAAGCCTCTATATAAATAGCGATACTAAAGGCATGCTTTGTTTGTAAGGATTTATTATACAAGTTATTTGGCGCACTTTAAACAGGCTATCGAGTCCAAGAACCATTTGTACTTTATAACCTGCTGATTTCTATATGCTTTTTTAACAAATAACCAGATGAACGATAGATTTCAGCAGCGGAACGGCATATTTAAGCAGAGTAAGTGAATGTTATTCACAACTATTTAATAGTATTTTGCGCTTCTCCCACCAAAAGCCCTATAATGTCAGCCAATTAGTAGCACCCATCTAAAGGACATCCAAGGATAATTTATGTCAGAACACATCCCAAACCAAGGCGTTGACAGAAGCTTATGGAGCTCTCGCCTATCCTTTATATTGGTCAGTGCTGGAGCCGCGATTGGTTTAGGGAATATTTGGCGTTTCCCATATATGGCCGGTGAAAATGGCGGGGGTGTTTTTGTATTAACCTATTTAGTCTTTCTGGTTTGCATTGGTGTACCTGCGATGATAGCCGAGTTACTAATTGGTCGGCGTGGACGGCAAAACCCCGTTGGCTCTTTACAAAAAGTTGCCCAAGAATCTGGTCGAACCACTGCATGGGCAGGGTTGGGCTGGTTGGGCGCGTTGACTTTGGTCATGGTCTTAAGCTTTTATAGTGTTATCTCAGGGATCTCAATTGCCTATTTGGGTTATGCGCTGCAGGGTGCATTTGTCACAACAGACCCCGCAACCATCGTGGCCTTATGGGATAATCTTATGAGCCAAGCCCCCCTACTCATTGCCTGGCACTCTGCTTTTATGGTAATGACAATGGGTGTTGTGGCTTTTGGTGTGAACCAGGGCATTGAAAAAATCTCTAAGTGGATGATGCCAGCCTTATTTATCGTTTTAATTTTATTGGTGATCTATTCTGCTTGGATAGGTAATTTTAAGGAAGCGGTTCAGTTTTTATTCTCCTTTAAGACAGAGGACTTTACCGCTCATGCTGCGTTAGATGCCTTAGGTCAAGCATTTTTTACGCTAGCCACCGGTGCAGGCGCCATCTTAATTTATGGCTCTTATTTATCTAAAAAAACCAACATTTTAAATACAGTTATTATCATTTCGGCACTAGATGTGCTGGTTGCGCTTTTATCAGGCTTAGCGATATTCCCTATCGTATTTGCGAATGGGTTATCGCCTGATGGTGGACCTGGGCTAATGTTTAAAGTATTGCCTTTGGCTTTTAGCAAAATGCCTGGCACTAATATTGTTAGTGTACTTTTTTTCCTATTATTAATATTTGCCGCTTGGACCTCATCGCTTTCTATGGCGGAACCGCTTGTCTCATTATTAACAGAGAAAAGAAAAATGAGCCGAATGAAAGCTTCTTTTTGTATCGGTTTCTTGGCCTGGAGTTTGGGCTTACTTTGCGCCCTGTCTTTTAGCAGCTGGTCTGATGTCACCATATTCAAATGGCACATTGATGAAATACTCATTGGCATCCCAACCAATATATTGTTACCAATGGGCGCTTTGTTATTTTGTGTTTTTGTTGGCTGGGTCATGAAAGAAAAACATGTCGCAGATGAACTACAAAGCAATTCAAGAGTACTCTATCTTGCATGGCGTTTCGCAATACGATACCTTTGCCCTATTGCCATCTTGATTATTTTAATTAGCCCTTTGATTATAGCCTTTAGTTAAATAAGGATTGTTTATGTCAGTAAATTTAGTCACAATTAAATCATTATCCCTGGTTTTCACTTTAGCTTTATCTAGTACTATTTGGGCCTCTAATCAAAGCATCAATTCTTTTGGGGCGCAAGAGGTTTCCAATCTAACCATTACTAAGCTTAATCACTCAGGTAGCCTTGAAATGACAAACTCTACCATTGAAGCGTTTGCTATCATCAATGGTAAATTAGAAGCCAAAAATACAGTTTTTTCCGAACTGACAGTGAATGGAGACGCTGAACTGGATAGTTCTCAGGTACAAGGTAACCTTGCCATTAATGGCACCTTAGAAGCCGATGGTAGCGCTTTTAATGGGCCTGTTTTAATTCATGGACATATCAGTGCGGAAAGCAGCCAGTTTTCAAATACAATCACCCTGCATGGCAACCAAGCAGAATTTGAAGAATGCAGCTTAAATAAAATTATCGTTCAAAGAAGCCAAAGCAAAGCGCCACAAATTATTTATCTAGAAGACACTGTTGTCACAGGCGACATTGTATTTGAACAAGGTAACGGCATTGTTATGATAGATGGTGATAGTACTGTTCAAGGTAAGGTACAAGGCGGAGAGATTAAGAAATCTTAAAGATTTCTAGACTTATCTCCCCATTGTTTTTGAGTTGTCTCATCCCAGACCTCCGGAAAAAATATAATTTTCTGGTGGCTGGGCGGCAAATAATCCTGCCAATTTGTACCGCCCGTGGCGGCTAAATCTTTTGGGCTTTGATGTAAAAACTTTTCTGCGGCACCAATATGTACCAATGGCCAGTATAAATTAGCTTGTTGATCGTACGATCTTAATAATGCAATTAATTCTGTATTTTCCTGCTTAGCTTTTGGCAAACTTAAATATTTTGCTCGAATATTTTTATGTTCTAACGCTTTAGCCAACGTGAACAGTCCATCGTCGTATTTTTCTTCAAATTGTTTTAAGGTTATTGTTTTTTCTCCAGTTTGAAAATCTCTATTGCCAGATTTCCAATATAATTTTTCATATAGATCCCCTAAAGCGGTTACGGTAGAGGTTGTCTCACGACTTTGAGCATGAACCAGCTGAGACAATCCGCTACTATAAATTTCTATTTCTCGATATTGTGCCGATTGGAAACCACTAGAGGGAAATAAGGCTTTTCTAAACTCTACAAATTCAGATTTATCCAATCCTTGTGTCATGATGTCAAAGCTTGAAATCAAGTGTTTATAATAACGTATTATTCTCCCTAGATGTTTCTGCCATAGTTTGAGGTCATTTGATTTATGCAAACATAGCGTACTACATTCTCTAATAATCAATGAAAACATAAGCTCACAAATTTGATGGTATGTGATAAATATGATTTCATCTTCAAAATTTGTTTTAGGCTTTTGTAAATTCAACAGTGTATCTAGTTGAATATAATCCCAATAATTTAATGTCTTTGCCTGCAATAAACCATCCAAATAGTCCGACAAATTTTGACCTGTTGTCTTGTTTAGTCTCTGCTCTAAGTCATCAATTTTTTGCTTTATATTATCATGATGTTTCATAAGACTTTACCTCATCGATAACCTTTCGCAAAATCTCAATAAAAACACCCAGCTCTTTAAATTGATTGTATAACGGCACAGGTGCCACTCTAATAATATTCGGGGCTCTAAAATCACAAATAATATTATGCTCGTTTAATTTTTGGCATATTATTTGGTTATCTGTATCTAAAACACCAAACGAAATTTGGCAACCTCTATCTTGTCCTGCCTGTGGTGTCAAAATAAATATTTCGTTTAAAAAATCTTCTTCTAATTTTTGATATAGCCACTCAGTCATCACTGTGGATTTTTGCCTAATGGCCCTAATACCACCTGCTTGATCAATGATTTCTAATGAAGCCAGTAAGGGAACAGTAGAAAATACAGGCACATTACTGATTTGCCAGCCCAATGCATTCTCATAAGGCTCAAACTGTGACTTCATATCAAAGCGTGTCTCTAATGTATTACCCCACCAACCTGCCAATCTAAATTTGTTTTTTTGTTTAGCGTGCTGCTCATGAATAAAACATCCGCCCACAGCACCCGGTCCAGCATTTAAATATTTGTAATGGCACCAAACAGCAAAATCCATATTATCTTCGTGGCAATTTAAAGGAATATTACCAATCGCATGCGCCATATCCCAACCAACAATAATATTGTCTTGTTTTAATATTTGACTCATCTGGCTAATCGGCAATACCTGTCCGGTTAAATATTGCACGCCCGGCAACAACGCCAGTGCAATACTGTTTTTATGTTGTTCTATTAACTGTTTTAAATCTTCTAATTCATATTGATTGGTTTTTTTGTTCTTGTGAAAAATTATCATAGATTCTAAGGGATCCAAATCATGCCACTGCATCTGCGAGACAACAGCGTACCGATCGGTTGGAAAAGTATCTTCTTCAATGATGATTTTAAATTTTTGTTTTGTTGGTTGATAAAAACTGGCCATCATGAGATGTAAATTTACACCCAAAGAATTCATTATGACCACTTCACCAGATTTTGCACCCACTAATGTCGCTATTTTATCTTGTAGCGATTCGCCCAAATTCCCCCACGGCTTATTTGACTGAAAATAGCCTTTGACGCCGTAGTGATGCCAACGATCAACTTCATTTTGTAATTTGTCTGCTATAGATTTAGGCTGCAATCCTAGTGAGTTACCGCTAAAATATATTGGTAATGCTTGATCAGCATAGGGTAACAAAAATTTATCTTTGAAATTTTTCAATGGATCATGACTATCTAGAAGCAATAGCTCTTCCGTAAGCATCGTTTCCTTTGGTAAATACTTATTCATATCCCACTGAATCGTATTCTACAACACCAGCAGGATGCTCAGGAATATAAGGTATATATGCACGCCCATCAATTGCTGGGATAATGCGTTCAGGTGGAATCACTTCGCCTTGGATCTCACGTGCGACATCGTCACCCACATATTGCTCAGAATCTATATTCAATGTTGGTTCAGCTTCATAATCCAAGTAATAAGGCTGCTTACGCTCACGAAAGTCATCTTTCCATTTACAAGCTTGTAATGGTAAAAACAAAATTGTACTGACAAAAATTAGAGATAATAACTTCACTGGACAACATCCCGATCATATTAGTTATTTGATACACTATCGTAATAGTAGCAGCAACCAGAAAATTCGTACGCGTAATTGCGAATAAAACTTCAAATGCATAGGCTTTTTGTAGGATAATAGGTTACGAATAATCAGTAGTTGGTTGTCAAAACAACGATGTGCAACAAGCCTTTTGCTTTAAATCAGTCCCTAATAAAAATAACAAAGTATTTCCTAGTTATATATATAGTTGTTCAGTCAACTTTATGTTATGCCACTCCAACCGTTATTTTGGTTTCTAGTAATAGCCACTTTGGAATTGTCCATCGTATTGAGGCTGCACTATTCTCTGAACCCAGCCCTAGACCAAATATACAACACATGTTAGTTGAGACATTATATGAGTCAGGTTCTGAAAATATCAACTCTGCCCCTTTAGTTGTCACTATTGGTGCAGAGGCTTTAGAGGCAGTGCTCAAAACACATACCAGCCAGCCAATCTTAAGTATTTTGATCCGTAAGCATACTTATGAAAATCTATTAAATATTTACCATCGAAAACAAAATAGTCGAAGCGCACCCATCACGGCAATATATTTAGATCAACCACTGCAACGGCAAATGAATCTGATCAAAAGAGTCGTTCCTGAAGTCAACCACACAAATGCAACCATTGGCGTACTATTTGGGCCCGCGAGTATCAACTCCCAAGAAGAACTTATGACAATAGCTCAAGCAGAAAAAATCAAACTCAATACTATCTATGTCAATAATTTTGAAAACCCCGTTGCCGTAATGGACGCGTTTTTGAGCGAAGTGAAAGTTTTGCTGGCATTGCCAGACAGTAGAATATATAACCCCCGTACAGCAAGAGGCATTTTATTAGCAGCATTTCACAAACATGTTCCATTGATTGGCTACTCACAATCTTACGTCAAAAACGGTGCCTTGGTATCTGTTTTTTCTAATACCAAACAGATTGCCCAGCAAGCCGCACAATCCATTATGACCATTTCAAATAAAAACCAACTACCCAATCCGCAGTATCCCAAAGAATTTTCTGTAGAAATCAATTATCAAGTGGCCAAATCATTACATATCGATATGGAAAGTGAATCCAGCTTAAAGCTTAGCTTAATAGAAATGGAATCACCGACCGTTAAAAAACGCAATATTCAAGGATAACGCAGTGAGAGAATGGGGCATCAAAACACGAGTACTATTTTTAACATTAGTACCAACTATTACGATTTCTTTACTCTTAAGTGCATACTTTACTAGTACTCGAATTCAAGATTTAGAACAAGCGCTTAAAAATAGAGGATACGCTATCTCTTTACAGCTCGCGCCTGCCAGTGAATATGGTGTATTTTCAGGCAACACGCACACATTACAGCGCATTGCCAATGATGCTTTATCAGAACCCGAAGTCCGCTCTGTCTCCATTTTTAATAAAGATGGTCGTTTGCTTGCCCATTCTGGCCACGAACAGCAGACGCCAATGAATATTGTATCTGTGAGTGATTTAGCGCATGGTATTACCATGGCCGATACTGGACATTCATTATTGTTTACGGTGCCTGTCACAATTCGTGACGTCATTGTTGAAGATTTTGCTTATGCCGACTCACCCTACATGCATGCCGAAAATCATGAAAATGTTTTGGGGTGGGTCAGCCTAGAACTAGGTCGCATGACAACCACAATCAGGCAGTATCAAGTATTATTTACTTGTAGCATTATTTTATTAATTGGACTGGGTATCAGTGGTATCTTTGCTTTTAGAATGGGGAGAGATGTCACGCGCCCTATTTTGCACATGGCGCATGCCGTTGAAAAAATCAAAAACGGCAATTTAGACACCCGTGTTTATACCCAAGCCAGAGGGGAATTAAGGCATTTAGAATCTGGTATTAATGCAATGGCTGAGGCCTTAAAAGCCGCACATGAAGAAATGCAGCAAAGTGTAGAGCAAGCAACAGCGGATTTAAGACAAACATTAGAAACTATTGAAATTCAAAATATAGAATTGCAGATCGCCCGAAAAGAAGCGGAAGCCGCCAGCCGAATCAAATCTGAGTTTTTAGCTAATATGAGCCATGAAATTCGCACACCGCTTAACGGCGTTATTGGTTTCATTAATTTATTAATGAAGACCCAATTAGACCCAAGACAAAGTGACTATTTGCTGACGCTACAAAAATCATCCACAAATCTCTTGGCCATTATTAACGATATATTAGATTTTTCTAAAATTGAGGCAGGGAAATTAAAGCTAGAAAGCAGGCCTTTAGATTTAAGGGAATGCGTTGAGGATGCCATCATGCTCATGGCGCCTAATGCCCATGAAAAAGGCTTAGAGCTGGTACCCTTATTCTATGAAGATGTGCCCGAAAAAATATACGGCGATCCCTTAAGGCTCAAACAGGTGATCACCAACTTACTCAACAATGCCATAAAATTCACAGCAAAAGGTAGCGTAACCTTACGAGTGGCTCTAGAACAAGAGATCAATAATAGCGTTAGGCTTTCCATTAAAATTACCGACACCGGCATTGGTTTAACAAAAGAAGAACAAAGTGTTTTGTTTAAAGCTTTTTCACAGGCGGATGCCAGCACCACACGTCAATTTGGCGGAACGGGCTTGGGCTTAGCTATTTGCAAACGCCTGGTCGAACAGATGGGGGGTGAAATTGGCGTTGAATCTATTCCTCACCAAGGTGCCAGCTTTTGGTTTACACTCACAACGCAGTGTTCCTCTGCCGAACAATTTATACCCGATCCCAGGTTATCCTCTAAACATATTTTACTCTATGAAGCCAACGAAAAAACGAGACTCAGCTTAAATCATTTGCTCAGCGCTTTAGATGTTAAAGTCACAGAAGTATTTGAGCGAGAACAAATTGAATCTGTATTAAAGACCCAGCTAAAGAAAAATCAGCCCGTGCAAATGCTATTGCTGGGCGTCGACAACCCGAATCCGCAAGAAAATTTTATTGAAAATTTAATTGCCATTTGCCAAAACAAGTTTAACTGTGCTGTGGGTGTGCTGGCCAATACCACCGACCATGTTGTTTACGACGAGATTCAAAACACAGGCGCGGCGATTTGTTTAACAAAGCCTGTGCGCAGACAATATTTGCATGATTCTCTAATAGAATCACTATTCAACCACCAGCACTTTTTTCAAAAAACAACCATTCGTAACACTAACGTAAAAGAATACTCGCCCAAAAATACAAGACAATCCATACAAATTTTAGCCGTGGACGATCACCCCTCCAACTTAAAATTAGTCTCTGCACTTTTAGAAACTTTAGGCTGTCATGTCATCATTGCCAACAACGGCCAAGAGGCTCTCGAAAAATATAAAGCTCAAGTTTTCGATCTTATTCTAATGGACATACAAATGCCTGGGATGGATGGTATTGAAGTGACCAAGAGAATCCGCTTAATCGAAGTACATAAAAAACATACACCGATTGTGGCACTAACGGCACATGCTCTCACCTCTGAAAAACAAAGTGTATTGGTCGCTGGAATGGATGATTATCTGACAAAACCTATCGATGAAAATGATTTGACCACAATTATCGCAAAGTGGACTACCCAAAAAATCATTAGTGTGGACACGCCCCATACTCAAATCACAGCCCCCACCACCATCCACCAAAATAACGACGTAATTGATTGGGCGCGCTCTTTAAAACTAGCAGGCAATCAGGAGTCCTTAGCAGCGGATATGCTTTTGAGCTTAATCAAAGAGCTACCGAGTGCTCAAAAAGCCATTAACCAGGCACATAGTAATCAACAGTTTGAAATACTGCGTGAAGAAGCTCATCGCTTACATGGCGTTTGCTGTTATTGTGGTGTCCCAATGCTAAAAGATGCCGTCTCGGCCTTAGAAAAATCTATAGTCAAACAAGACTATAAACGCATTGATTTCTTCATGATTGAATTTAATACGGAATTGAACCGGGTATTAGAGGCTCAAAATACACATCCGATTTTTAAAGAAATCGCGGTGTTTTCCAAAGAAACAGGCTGATTTTAGTAAAAAAAAATAAAAATAGCCTATCCGTGGCATGACGCTTAGCCTGTTGTGCGATCATCTATTACTTCTTCACCCAGAGCAATCCGCCCTTATTAAAAACAATCAATCCGGAATGTCCGTTGGTTGTCTGATAGAACGTGTTAACACAGAAGCGCTTGTTGATAGTATAAGTATAGTGGTTCCCAATATTATAACTCACTGTCTCAATATTGGGGACCACTATACTCACGACCATATTTAAAAAAATATAAACGCAAAACAATCAATTATTTTTTCACTCAATTAAAGACCCAGCTTTGGCATGGCGGCAGCGAAAACTACCTCCATAATGTCTGCTAACATCTCTTCAGTGATAATTTCCTTCTGTTGTAAAATGCCAGTTAGAGCTAAAACGGCCATATCACTACCTGCGACTGTGTAGCAGGCTTCTCCCTCTTTAGCTGGGATAACCGATATATCATCAATTAAAGAAAGTGTCTCATTAATATCACCTGTTATCTTTTCTAAATCAGCTCTATCTTTACAATATAAGCTAATGGCACAAGGTTTGTCATGGTCCTTCTCAGTTATTATGGAAGTTTCCATGTCAATTACAATTGCTCTAGTATTCCCATCATTAGTAAAAAAACTTGCTTTATCACTAAATACTGATATTTCCTCAGCGGTAGCAAGTGAGTCAGTCTTTAAAAAATTTTCTTGAAAATCTACAAATTCAATCTTAGTAAATTTAGTATCTGTTTGAGTGGGCGCATCTGATGAGCCAGATGAAAACAACAGCTTTTGTCTGCTTAACTCTGTAGCCTCTGTTTCCGTTTGGCTACCAGATAAGGGTATAAGAGGCACACCCAAGGCTTTATGGAGTATGTCAATAATAGGCTGACAACCTGCTTTCTTGGCAACTGTTAAAGCAGTTTGATGATTGTCATTCTCAGCGTTCAAATCAGAATCAGCCAAAAGTAGCTTTTCTACGCAATCAGTTTTTTTAATAGCTGCTGCCAACATTAACGGTGTATGCCCGTGATTATATTTTGCATTTATATCTGCCCCTGCATTCAAAATAGGCTCTATAAGTTTAGACATACCTTTTTCAATAGCTTTGTGTAATGGCGTTATACCCTGCTCATAGCCCTCTGTAGTGACATGCGTAGCAGAGTCTGGGAATTTTCCTAATATTGAAAAAGCTAAATTCTCAAGTTTATTTTCAATTGCAAATGTTAGTGCATTTTTTCCTTTACCCATAAAATCATCTGTAATAATATGTAATGCAGAATTTGGGTTAACTTCAAATAAGTGGATTGCCAGTTTTTCGTCGCCTTTACTTATCGCATAGGTTAATGCATTATGGCCTTTATTGTGTCCATGAGTAATGATATGTGAAGCTGATGCTGGTACATTAGCAAGAATGAAATATGCGAGGGCGTCATTATTACACTCGATTGCTAAGTTTAGTGCATTGTAACCCTCAGAGAGGCCACTATTAATGACATGTGTAGCAGCTTTTGGTACTTTTTTAACAATATGCATCGCTATATCAAGCTGCTTCTTTTTAATTGCAAAGGTTAATGGATTATGGCCACTATCAAAATCATTATCCTTTATAATTTGCAACGCAGAAGTAGGTAATGCATTCAGTATGCGTTTAACATAATCGATTTTTCCTTTGTCTATAGCATAACAAAGAATGTTCAATCCTTTATTGCTTATATCTTGTAATTCATATAAACAGGCTTCAGGAGCCGCCTCTAAAATCAAATCAAATATATCATCATCAGATGAATTGATTGACTTAATGAGCTTTTCCCCAACCTCATCTATTGGCAGGAGTATGAGTCTTTCTTTCAATACTTCTAAAACTTGTTGTCGGTGTGCTTTAGTTCGCTCGGCATGCTCTGTTTTAACAGCATCATTGAATTGATACTGATCTATCAATGCAATTATTTCTTCTGATTGCTCGCCTTGTGCGATGGAAAGCGCAGATTCACCTTTTTTGTTTGTTATGGAGGTGTCTGCCCCATAGCTCAGAAGGACTCTTACAAGCTCGATATTATTTCTTTGACAAGCAAAGATAAGTACTGTATCGCCTCGTTTATCAGCAGTGTTTATATTTGCCCCTGCCTCACATAAGGCTTTTACAGATTCTAGTCTCCGGTATTGAGCTGCTATCATCACAGAGGTTCGACCGAATATTGAGTCAGGTATTTCTAAATCTAAAGCTGGATAATTTTGGAGTATATAATGAAGTATATTTTCATGCTCAGTTTTTGCTAAGACATTGAGATCTTGTTGCAGGGCCTCTTCAGAGACGTGGGGTAATAATCTTTTTATAATTAATAAATGGCCCTTGTCCACTGCTTTATTAAAAGTAGTCGCTAGAGTACTGTTTTGGGGGATATTCGCACCAGCTTCAATTAGCATGTCATAAATAAGATGATGCCCTAATTCTGCTGCATTATTAAGTGCTGTTGTTGAGAAGCTTTCAATATTTATATCGGCTCCTTTGCTCAACAATATTTCAACCAGGCGTTTGTGGCCAAACCTAGCCGCGTTCATTAACGCAGTTCTATGGTAGTGATCTGTTACATTGACACTAGATACTTTCTCTAGCAATAACTGAAAAATAGCTTCATTACCGCTAATAGCCGCATTAACGAAAGCCATATTAATCTCGTCTTGATCAGCTTGCTCAAACAATAACTTAACAATATCAATTTGCCCTTTTCCAGCAGCTTGGTCAAGCGCATTTCTGTTAAAGTCATCCTTGCCTTTTAAACTTGCGCCTTTTTCTTGTAATTGCAGCATAACATCTGCTCTTCCTATGCTAGCCGCAGTAATATATGCTTTATTAATTGATTCTTGATTAGCCTTGGTTAACAGAAGATTAAATAATTCATCATGACCTTCTTTTAGAGCAAAATCTAAAGCTGTTTCACCATATTTTTGCACCGCGTTGACATCCGCGCCCATTTCTAGCAAAACCTTTGCTGCAATTTCATTACCTGAATGACTGGCTGCCATGAGAGCAGTTGTACCCTCGATTTTAACAGCTTTGTTGATATCGCAGCCTTTTTCAACTAATTTTCGTATAAGAATTTCTGAACCAAATTTAGCAGACATGATAAATATAGTTTCACCATATTCACAATCATTTGTAGGATCCACATTTTGTTCAAGCAACTTTAAGCACATTGCTTCCAGCTTCCAGTTTGCCGCGTTCCAGATGGCTGGAAAGTTATATTTTGATATATGATTAATATCTATACCGGCATCAACCAATATTTCTATTATACTGGGATTGGTCGATTGGATGGCATAAACTAATGCATTCTCTTCCTGGTTATCTTTAGCATTAATATTTGCTCCTTTTGCTAGCAAAAATGAAAGCATCTCCTTTTGTGAACGTAATGCAGCATGAAAAAGCATTGTTCTTCCGTCATCATCAATACTATCTACTTTAAAATCTGGGAATTTTCTCATTAAATCTTGCATTAATTTAGTATTACCTGTTGAGGCTGCCGCCATAAAGATAAAAGTAGGGTCATCTATTTCAAGTTTATCAATGACTTTATACTGGTCGCATAAAAACGTAACTGCTTCTCCATTTTTTTCGTATAAGGCGAGTTCAAAATTGAACTGAATAAGCTGATCGCTAGGTTTATTTAGCTGCTTGAGTGAGTCTAAATTGCTTGCTAATTCAAAGTTTTCATAGTATTCATCTCTGTTGGTTATTTTGTCTAATATTTGGAAGTTGGGATTCACATCATCACAAATAAAGTACCCATCAATTATTGAATTGGAAAAATCAATATGGTGCGTGTCAGTCCTTCTGAAATCGCAATCAGTAAAGTGTAGTCGCTCTTCTCCTGCTATTGTAAATTCAACTTCTTTTAATGCACACTTTTCAAAGTGAGAGTCAGTAAAGTCAAAAGACGACAAGTCCATCCCAGATAAGTCCGCATTAATAAAATGTAAATTGTGAAGTTTAAAACGTTCATCTTCAGTAGTTGGGAATCCTTTAATCATGCCTGAGCTTATCTTTTCAAGCAAAGATCGTGTCACATTACTAAACGTTAGATTATCCAAATCTTCCAACTCAAAATTAACGCCTGTTAGTTTGTGATGCTTTTCTATCAGTTCTTCCGCTATAAAAAGTCGTTTACCTAATATATTTTTCATTAAGATTTGGTTACTTAGAATTTCTTCCAGTTTATCTGGATCATCAATCATTAGTAAAAACTCATATGATTCATCACTTAATAATATATCTCTTGAATCTTTATCGTCATATAATTCATTTGCTTTTTGAATGTCTGTGGCTATTGACTCTTGAGAATAATACCCCGCTTTTCGTGAGTCAGCATTATAGAAAGATATTTTTGGCTTTATGCCTTGTAAGGCAGTAAATTCTGCTTGTGTAATTTGGCTCTTGTCATATAACACATTACTCTCATGTTTAATTTTGTCTTGTACTTTGTTTGCCCAAGAAATTGCGATCCACCGTGTTTCTTGGTTGTCAGAGTAAACACATATGCTAGATTTCTCTGGATCCCAACTAATTCTACCCAAAATCTCATTCCATTTTGTATTGCCTGTGGAAGATATTTTGTCTTTAAAACGCGCAATTTCACTAACATCATAGCTTGTAGCGTTAGGGACAAACGCTCTAGATTTTATATAATCATGCAAAGCTGTTTTATTATGACCATCATAGGGTCTGGATACAGTCCCACCATCGTACATAAAAATTCTATTAGGCAGCAAGTCAAAATTAGCAACACCTAATAGCCTGGTTCCTCTTTCTTTGGAGAATCCGAATACCGGCGAGCCATCTTGCACTGAGAAGTAAGATAAAGATTGAGCTCCAGAATAATTTTCTTTTTGTGCTTCTGTATATTGCTTGCATAAGCCATATTGTTCTCTAAGTTTCAGATCGACTATTTCTGTACCTCGTGCGGTTAAAGCTTTACGTTTGCCTCGGCGTCTTGCTGTTTTACGCTCTAGAGTTGTTAATCCTTTAATAGGGCAAGTATCTAAAAAATCTGAAAAATAACAAAACTCATCAGCTCTTAAAGATTTCCCATAAAACCCCTTACTCATGTCCTCTTCAGTAATTATGGGCTTATCAAAAAATCGATACTCTAAACCTGGCATAACTTTATTAAGAGATTTTGCAATTTCAGGACGCATGGGTAGTTGTATTGGGATATTGGTTTCTACAGGTTCACCAGATTGATGCCAAACTTGATAATTATCTAGTTTTCCTGTTTCATCAATTTTAATACTAGCTCTATCTAAACTTAGGAAACTAGAAGCTTCATCCGCACAGCTTAATTGACTGGCTTCATCTACTTTTAACTGCTCAAGAAAAAATTTTAATTCTGTAAGCGGTACTGAGCGAATGTCTTTGACTTCTGTTTCAGCCCTGGTTTGAAAACATTTACCGTCTTCTTGATACATGCGCTGTTTTCTTTCAGCTTGAAAGTTTTCTTTAATAGAAAGCATTTTGGTATGGTCAATTGTTGTCGCACAAACAATTGTACTTGTCATGTCTCCAGCACTTGTATATGCAAATGAATACGTTTTTTCAGGGGTTGTTAAAGTATCTGTACTTAAAGAATCATCTAATAAGCCAAGGACTTCTTCATGTATCTCTCTTTGCAGAGCAGTAATAGGATTTTCATGCTCTCCGTCTTTAACATCGATAGCACCACCAAAGGTTGATAAATGGGGGGCGTGGTCTGTCCCTCGCAGCTCAACTCCAAAATGAACCCAAACTTCACCATTAGAATCTTCAGACAAAAAAATACATGCCACATTATTATAAATTCCCATTCTATCTCCTGCTATTGTACACAGCACTTACAGCACTATATATATGCTTAGTATTAGGAGTTGATTTATGTTGATTTAGTTCAATTTGATATTATTTACACAGGGCAATTGCACTTGCTTTTGAAAAATTCTTAGTCCAAAGATTACAAATCAAAAAAAATATCAGAGATAGA
>CAZWHY010000022.1:0-50012 GCA_964633725.1 Uncultured Candidatus Berkiella sp. | reverse complement strand
GCTCATAAGTTGCTCTAATTGCCGGCACGACATTAATAAAAAACAGCTTAATAGCCAAATGAAATGATTCTATGCTAGCCCCCTGTGTCACGTATTGGTTGTCGTGTTAGTTGGAACTAATATTGGTAAACCGCGCTCCAAGTAAACGGAGGTGCTATTATGCAATTATTAAGTGTAAGTCAACGTGAATGGGAAGAAGCTGAGAAAATGATGCAGGAACAGCTTCAAAAAGGAGTGACAAGTAGCTTTAAGCTAAGGCGTAAGGATAATGATGATCTTATTCACTCATTTATTTGTTTGAGGACAGATGAGGGACCAAAGCTTTATGCAATGGCCAGAGATAAGTTTGAAGATGAAGGTTACCTTGGTGAAGGAGCGCGCAAGAAGGTCAAAGTATTGGAATCAAAGGACGGTGACGTAAAGGCATTGACCATTGAGCCTGAATTAGAGCTCGATCAAACACGGGATGTGGAAATGGCAGTAATGGCACGAAAAGGTCATATTTTTGGTACGTTTACTAAGAAGCTTGAAGAAAGAGTTGAGTTCATAGATGGTGAAATGACTAGGGAAAAAATCTATACAGTTGTCGAATATCATCCTGGCGTAGATATGCACGAAGGTTACATGGAAGAACAGGAACTGATACAAGGAAAGCTTAATGAAAAGCAGTCACTTTTAGCCGCAGTTAAAATAGCACAAGAAATAAAAGACCATCACGATAATAGAGAAATACATAGGGACATTAAAGAGCCTAATATAATCTTAGATCAAGATCCTGATAACCCCGATCTAATTTCGGCAACTTTAATTGATTATGAAACTGTAGTTATTTTGCCTGAGGGCCATGAAGTGCTTGAGGTAGGAAAAGTTGGTTCAGCGGACTATACTGCACCAGAAGCAGAAGGTGCTATTTACTCTTTTGAATCTGATGTTTATGCATTTGGTATGATTTGCCAACACTTGAACATTGATACAGGGAAAATGTTAAGTGAAAATCGTGAAGATAGACCAACAATAGATGAGGCAATTTTACAACTGAAAGAAAAGTTAATGCAACACTGTGAGAATGAGAAAGAAATGGATCACTTGATTTCAAGCAAACCGAATACTCCTGGGTATAGAGCAAAAGGCATTGACAGAGAGGTTAAATCAGAATCAGAAGAAATGGAGAGAGAAAAGCCACATGGCACTGGTTGGGGTGCTACCCCCCAAGTACGACAACCACCTTCAGGATGGGGGGGCTCTAAACCAAGCACATCCAGATCTGCAGGTGATGCTGCTGCTCCATCACAACGTGGATTCACTGGGTTTGGTTCTAGAGGCGCAACACCAACAGCACCCGGGGCCAGTGCTGATAGCCCGCCACAAAGACATACTTTTCTAAGTGGCAGGGGTGCAACCGGCAGTAGTGAGCCAGCAGGAGAAAAACGAAGAGGAGGAGAAAAACGAAAAGATATGTCCTCAGCCCCGGATATTACTGAGAGCGCTCCCAAAAGGAAAAGGCCACTGTAACTATTCAGCATAAAATAGAAAAAACTTGACACCCTTTTTGTTAAAAACTTGCCTGCGTATTTAATACAGGTTCGCCATAGTTTACTCGTCCCTAAAACCTGCTCATTTAATCTATAACCTTATAAACTTCCGTATTAATGCCTAAGATAATAGTAAATAGATTGCGTTCCTATGGCCTCTCAAGGAGAAAAAATAGCCGCAAAAAACGCATGGTAGAATAATCTCTACTGAATCATTACTTTTTTGTGGTTATGAAAATAGATAATATTGATGTTAATGACGGCGTTAAATGGGCGATACTAATATTACCTACGGTATTAGTTTATCTCTATTTGACCAATCATATAAGGCACAGCATGCCCGTATAAATGCACTCGGTTGCCGACCAATTCACACTGTATTTCACCACCTCTTTGGGACAATTGTTTGGCGCTTAGCTTGTTTTTATTTAAAACATTAGCCCAATAGGGTGTCATGATACAATGTGCTGATCCAGTGACGGGATCTTCGGGGACGGTTAAAGCAGGCGCGAAAAAGCGTGATACAAAATCAACATCTTGACCTGGGGCTGAGACAATAACGCCGGTGGTGAGCTCTTTGACATCTAAAAGCTGTTGAAAATTTGGTTGAAGGTCTTCTACAATGGTTTGATTTTCTACAATGACAAGATAATACTCGGAAGAGAAAACGGCGATTTTATTTTTATCGACATTAATCCCTAAGGCTTTTAATAGACCAATAGGGGGTACGCATGGATCTGGAATTAAAGCAGGGAAATCCAAGCAAAAAACATCACCGTTACGTTTGATTTTAAGTGGCCCACTTCTGGGAGAGTAAAAGTCGATATGTTCTTTGTTAGGTTCTAGATAATTGGCAATCACATAGCCACTGGCTAATGTGGCATGTCCGCATAAATTCACTTCGCTCGTTGGTGTGAACCATCTGATATGGTAAACACCAGATTGATTTACAATGAAGGCGGTTTCAGATAAATTATTTTCTTGTGCAATCTGTTGCATGACTTGGTCTGGTAACCACGTATCTAGAGGACAAACCGCTGCTGGGTTGCCTTTGAAAATTTCTTGGGTGAATGCATCAATTTGATAAATGTTGATTTTCATTAGTGTAAACTACTACATATGGTTAAATTAATTGGAGGATATAAAATCGTGGATTAAACGACTCATGTCGATTTTACTATCAGATGAATTAATAGTATTTTTAGCATAGTCTAGTTCTTGAGTCTTAAGTTTTGATACAAAGCGTTCGTATAATAATTTATTGTGATAAGGCTGGGTAAATTCAGGATGAAATTGCATGGATAAAATTTTATGATTTATCTGAAATAAAGTGTTGGTGCAATGTTGGCTGGTGGCTAGCAGTTGTGCATCATTAGGTATGCGGTCGACGTGCTCTTCATGGTTAAAACGAGCGTAAAAATTAGCAGACTTGAATTGATGCAAATATTGTATTTTTGATATGCCGATGTGCCAACCCATACGTTTGACATTCCCACCTAAGCTAAGCGCAATCATTTGGTGGCCGTAGCAAATACCAATCAATTTTTTGTACTGGCCAGCAACAATAAAATCATACAATTTATTCGCCCAAGGCTCACGATTCAAAACACTATGTTTGCTGCCTGTAATAATGCAGGCATCGTACTGTGCTGGCTTTTCAGGGAGCTGAGATTGTAAGGTATTAAAAAATGTCACTTGATATTGGGGGGGGCTAAAAAACTTAGAGAATAAAAGAGGTAACGTTTGCTTATTTTGATAAAGCGCAGGCAAATTTTCATCTGCTAGTAGAATGGCGATTTTGTAAGTCTTATTCATAGGTGCGACTACTCTAATATGTCTACATACGGGGGGTAAGATATACAGTATTAAACCATATATATAATGATGCCGATATAGGCAGTGTCATAGTCTCAATTATATATATGGTTATACTTTGTCTGTAATGGCTGGATGATTTATGACACGCTGCTTGGAAATTTGTTAGAAACTTGGAAAGTAAAGTTATGAAGCTAAAAAATACATATAGTCTATTAGGAATAACAATTCTGGCTCTTAGCGTATCAACCGCTATTTTGGCTCAAGATTTTAAACAGGCAATGGATAATAATTCAATGGGAGATAAAAAGGAAAAAGTAGAGCGCTTGGAGCCCAAAGATCAATGTAATATGTTTTTGAGGTTTCCTATCGGAGGTACGCCAGAGCAATTAGTCTATTTGTTTGGGCAGCCAGCGGATAAAGTGGATATCAGCATTTTAACCTATACCTGGAAGGTGGATGATAATTTTATTACATTGCAATATGACCGTGGTAGTTTAACCTCGGTAGAAATAGATAAATTCTGTAATGATGTCAAAGAGGGGCATGAGGCTTGTGATTTGTTTAGAGACTATAAAACAAACTGGCCTGCTCAAAATATTGTTGAAGCAAGGCTAGGAAAACCTGTTGAAACAGGCACCATTTCTCGAGAAGAATGGCTATACAAAGGCGAAACCGAGAAAGTATATGTTGAATTACAAGATGGCGGTGTAGAAGAGATTGAATGTATTCCTGTAAAGTATATATATGTGCCCGCTAAACAGAATGAGAGCAAACAGAAAGCTAGATAATAAAGAGAGGCCTGAAATAACTGGCTGTTGAACTGGTAAGTTATTTTAGGCCTGTTCTTAAGGTTTGCATCAAAAAGAAAACTGAGAAACCATACCCGACTGAATCCACAACTGCATATTTTGTAAAGCAAAAATTGGTATTTCTGTTTCATTCATATGTTCACACAAATTTTCAATGACCTCTGAAAAATTCAAGCCAGAATAAAAGCTTTTGAATAAAATTTCTTGTTCTGTGGTGAGCGATTGAAATAAGCTTCTGAGCTCATGTCGCCACAAAAGCCAAGTCATTGGCGTATCGTTTTTCGTAGGGGGTGTTGGCGCATCTTCGCTATCGATAATTTTCCATAATTCAGGTGTATTCCACTGGCAAGAAATAGACGTTAAAGATGCGTGAAAAACCAATGATAGATTGGCCCATTGTTCTTGTGGTAAACCAGACAAATTTTCCAAAGAGATAACAGAGGCATTCGCCGCATCTAATGTGCTCATAAGCGACCACTCAAATTCTGCCATTTCTGCAATGGCGGAGTGTTCTGAATAGGGCGCTGTGTTTCGCAAAAATGACATAAAATGACGGCCAAAATAGCGCACAGAAAAATGGGTTGATGGATATTGCTTTAAATATTGATGGAATGCGACTTCAAAATGCTCATCGCCCATTAAAACCAAAGTTTTAGGAAAATCCATTTGCAGAATATCGAGCAAACGTAATCGATAAGCATCAAAATATATTTTTAAATGGTTAGGGGCAGAAATATGATCTGTCACGATACTAGGCAATATGTTTTTATCATCGCCAGAGATTAAATAATCTTGGAAAGAATCTAGCATGGTAAATAGCGTGGTCATTATTTCACCTCAAAGACATCACTGGCAATATGTTTGGCTTGATTTAATTCTTCTAATAATACATTCAATGGCGGAATATGGTCATCTCTTTCGATCATCGTGGAGACTTGACCACAATGACTAATTGCTTTGCCGTATAAATCCCATACTGGATCAATAACAGGGTGATCGTGCGTATCAATAATATGATCGCCTTTATTTGTATGACCTGCCAAGTGAATTTGTTGTACGCGTTCAGCGGGCATGGCTTTTATATAGACTTCCGGATCAAATTTATGATTAAATGAGCTAACATAAATGTTATTTACATCTAATAAAAGCAAGCAGTCTGCTCTCTCCAACACATCATTCAAGAAATCCCATTCTGTCATTTGCGATTCGTTATAGGTTAGATAAGTAGAAGCATTTTCTAATAGTAGGTGAACACCTAAAAAATCTTGTACGGCTTTTATTCTAGAGACCAAATGATCGGCAGCTTCTTGTGTATATGGCAATGGTAGTAAATCATGCATATTCTTGTGTTGCACGCCTGTCCAACAACAGTGATCTGATATCCATTTAGCATCAATTCTTTTGGCGAGATCTTTAACCTGCTGCAAATAGTCCCAATTCAATGGATCAGATGAACCCAAAGACATAGAAACACCATGCATGACCATGGGATAACGTTCACTAATTTGATCGAGATAATAGAGAGGTTTACCACCAGGGACTAAATAATTTTCGGTGAGTGCTTCAAACCAATCCACATCTGGGTTTGTTTCCAAGATGCTATGATAATGATCAGTTCTTAAGCCAAGACCAAAGCCTAAATAATCATATGTTTTTTCATTTTGTTGGGATTGTGGTTTGAGGGCATTCATAGGGGGTTACTTCCGTACATCTGATAGAGATAAAAAGGCTAAGATCAACAAAGGCAGCCGAAACTGCCTTTGTATTGGCATGTAGAGCCTAGTCGACAGTAGAACCGCCGTTAGCCATACATTCACTCTTAGTCATATAAACCCAACCTGTACCTTTACAGCTATTGCGTCCTTTGCAAGAGTTATCAGGTGTTGCGCACTCACTAGAACCTTTACAAGCATTTACGCCTGCGCATTTTACTAGTGCTTCATGTGCTTCACCACACAAAGTTGTACAACCTGATGCAAAAAGAGCTGCAGCTGCAGCAGCAAGAGTAAGACCGATTTTGGACGTCCGTTTCATGTAAGTTAACTCCTAACAATTGTTTAAACGTTTAGACTAGAGCAAGTTGATTATCTTAGAACACTAAACAACTACTACCCTGTTCCGTGTACCAGTATCACAATTTTTATAGCGTAGTTACAAGGGTTTAAGCAGAAAAAAACACAAGAAAAGCTAAAAAACTTAAAATTAACTGAGTCAACCCACAAAAAATGTCTGTTTTTAATGCTTTTATGCCGCTTATTCAGCGTTTATTTAGGACACCCATCTTTATTGTCTTTTTATTTTTTGCATATTGCGGGTGGGTAGCTTTATTATTTGTTGGGCGGCTTCCGGAATGGTATCATTGGCCGCATTTAGATTTTAATATGTAACAGTCCCAGGTTAACTATGAATAAGAATTATTTAGATTTCGAGCAACCCATTGCAGAACTGGAAGAGAAAATTGAAGAACTTCGCCATGTAGGCACAGATAGTGAAATTAATATTACGGAAGAGATTTCGCGTTTAGAAATCAAAAGTAAAGAATTAACAAAATCTATATTTAAGAATTTATCTGCCTGGCAAGTTGTTCAACTGGCTAGACATCCTAAGAGACCCCATGCTCTAGATTACATAAAAGAAATTTTTACCGATTTTGATGAGTTGCATGGTGATAGAGCATTTGCAGATGATAAAGCACTTGTTGCGGGTCTTGCCCGAATAGATGGGCAGCCTATCATGGTGATATGCCAACAAAAAGGTCGAGATACCAAAGAAAAAATCGAACGCAATTTTGGCTCGATGCATCCAGAAGGTTACAGAAGAGCCAAACGTTTAATGGAAATGGCAGAGAAATTTAAATTACCGATAGTCACTTTAATAGACACCCCTGGTGCTTATCCTGGTATTGGTGCAGAGTCCAGAGGACAAAGCGAAGCGATTTCTAGAAATCTTTTTTTAATGGCAAAATTAAAAGTGCCTATAGTCTGTATTGTGATTGGCGAAGGTTGCTCGGGCGGTGCTTTGGGTATTGGTGTGGGCGATCGAATGTTGATGATGCAATATAGTTATTATGCGACAATTTCACCAGAAGGTTGTGCCACAATTTTATTTCGCAGTGTTGAGAAAAAAGCAGATGCTGCTGAGATGATGGGTATTACGGCAGATAAACTATTAGCCCTCGGTATTGTGGATGGTATTATACCGGAACCATTAGGGGGCGCACATCGTGATCATAAGCAAACGGCACAAAATCTAAAACAACATATCAAAGATAATTTGGATATGCTGTGCCAAATTCCAATCGAATCTTTGCTCGAGCAAAGATACGAAAAAATCATGGCATTGGGAAATGTCTAAAACAATTCAAACGCCCATATGTCAATTAGTATGGGCGAATTTGAATGCGTATTTTCAAACACAGGTTAATTATCCCAAAGCACGTATCATAGTGGCCTATAGTGGTGGGAAAGACTCGCACGTTTTATTACATATTTTGTCTAAAATTCAATCTCAATATTCTCATCCTATATTATTAGAAGCATGGCATGTTCATCATGGCCTGAGCCCTAATGCCGGGATTTGGCGTAAGCACTGTCAAAATATCTGTCAAAATTTAAATATTAGGTTTGAAGATTTTACGGTTCAAATAGATCAAAAATCAAAGCACTCGTTAGAAGAGTTGGCTAGAAATGCACGCTACCAAATATTCAAAAAAAATATGCAGCCAGATGATATTTTGCTGACAGCGCATACGCAAAACGATCAAGCTGAAACCGTATTAATGCATTTGTCTCGTGGCTCGGGGTTATTGGGATTAAGTGGTATTCCCAATGCCGCGAATTGGGACAAAGGACAACTATTTCGCCCAATGTTGGATATTAACAGAGACGCGATTTCTGAGTACGCAGACTCGAAACAATTAGATTGGATAGAGGATGAATCTAACCAAGATACACGATTTTTGCGAAATACAATGCGCCATCAAATTTTGCCACAACTCAAAGAACGCAATCCTAGCATTATTAAAAACTTAGCGCGCAGTGCCAGACTATGTTCTGATAGTAATATTTTACTAAATGAGTATTTAGCGCCAGAATTAGAACAGATACAAATCACGCAGAATCAAATCAATTTGGTTTTATTAAAACAAAAAAATCCCAGGCAAGTCAGAGCATTATTAAGACTATGGTTTCAAAAAAACAATTATAGCTTGCCCTCTGAGAAAAAATTAAATGAAATTATAACGCAGATGTTATGCGCAAAATCAGACCGCTGCCCAGAAGTGCGTTGGGGAGCGTGTCAAATTAGGCGATATCAACATGTTCTTTTTCTCTCTCTACAGGAGGTTGAAAAAACAGATAATACAAAATTAGAGCAAAGGTTTTGGGATTTAAGCCAACCATTAAGCATTAATAATAATTACTGGGCAGCTAAGCCTGTTTTGGGACAAGGTATTAAGATAGTCGGGGCGAAATCCAATTTGGAAGTCAGGTTCAGAAACTCAGGAGAGCGCTGTCGTGTTTTGGGTGAGAACTTGAGTCGCAAGCTTAAGCATGTATTACAAGATTTAAAAATTCCCCCTTGGGAGCGGGTAGATACACCATTGTTTTATTTAGATAATTATTTAGTCGCTGTCGGGGAGCATATTGTTTCTGAGCGTTGTAAAAATCTAGATCCTCAAGCTTTTGGTTGGGTTTTATCCAAGGTTGGCGCTAGTCAAATAACTTAATCTATTGTTTTATCTTTCATTATTGTAAAAATTAACCTTTGATTCTTCTTCCATCATTTTTTTCAGGGACAGATTTTGCTATAATGTCCTCCCATCCGTAGTCCTCTTTTTCGAGCAATTAACATAAATTAGGTAATCAATGGCACGTTTTATCTTCGTAACTGGTGGTGTGGTTTCTTCCCTTGGGAAAGGCATTGCATCTGCCTCTTTGGCTTCCATCCTAGAATCTCGTGGCTTATCTGTCACGTTGCAGAAATTGGATCCTTATATTAATGTCGATCCTGGGACAATGAGCCCTTTTCAGCATGGTGAGGTGTATGTCACCAATGATGGGGCCGAAACAGATTTAGACTTAGGCCACTATGAGCGTTACGTGAAAACGACGATGTCTCGTAAAAATAATGTCACAACAGGTAGCATTTATGCCGATGTGATTCAAAAAGAGCGTCGTGGTGATTATTTAGGTGCCACCGTGCAGGTTATCCCGCACATTACAGATGAAATCAAATCCAGAATATACAACGCAGCCAATGGCGCTGATGTTGTGATGGTCGAGATTGGTGGTACAGTCGGTGATATCGAGTCTTTGCCTTTTTTAGAGGCGATTAGACAAATCAGAATGGAACTGGGTGCGGATAAAACTTTATTCATGCATTTGACATTAGTACCGACATTGGCGGCAACGGGCGAAATCAAAACCAAACCGACGCAACACTCTGTTAAAGAGTTACGCTCTATTGGTATACAGCCAGATATTATTATTTGTCGATCGGAGCAGATTTTACCAGAAGCGGAAAAGAAAAAAATTGCATTATTTACCAGTGTGGAAGAACGCGCGGTTATTTCAGCCATTGATGTACCGACAATCTATCAAGTACCAGAAGCGTTGCATGAACAACATCTGGACGATATCGTATTAGAAAAATTAGGTTTAGAAGCCAAGCCTGCTGATTTATCTGATTGGCACGATGTGGTTGAGCGGCAAACCAACCCTCAAAAAACGGTTACGGTTGGTTTAATTGGTAAGTATGTAGTGCTAAAAGATGCATACAAGTCTTTGAACGAGTCTTTACTGCATGCCGGTATTCAAGCTTATACCAAAGTGAATATTGAGTACATTGATTCTGAAGATTTGGAAACAAATGGGCTAAAAGTTCTGGAAAAATTAGATGCTGTTCTGATTCCGGGTGGATTTGGAACACGTGGTGTGGAAGGCAAAATAGCGGCTGCTCAATACGCGAGAGAAAACAAAGTGCCTTATTTAGGGATTTGCCTAGGTATGCAAGTGGCTATTATTGAATTTGCACGGCACAAGGCAGATTTTCCGAATGCGAATAGTACAGAATTTGATCCCAAAACGTCATATCCAGTCGTTGGTTTAATCACCGAATGGACAGAGTTAGATGGTCGCAAAGAACAACGCACGGATAAGTCTGACCTCGGCGGCACTATGCGCTTAGGTGGTCAGTACTGTCAGTTGGTCGCCGGCACCAAAGCACAGCAAGCTTACCAAAAAGATGGCATTATTGAACGGCATCGTCACCGCTATGAGGTGAATAATCAATGGATAGGTCAATTAGTAGACAAGGGATTAATTGTATCTGGACGTTCTAAAGATGGCGAATTAGTTGAGATGATTGAATTAGGCGATCATCCTTGGTTTATTGCTTGTCAATTTCATCCTGAGTTTACATCTACGCCAAGAGAGGGACATCCGTTGTTTACCAGTTTTATTGAAGCCGCTATTAAATACAATCAAGGTTAATTGATTAACGAATGAGGAGTTATGTATGAATATTTGTGGGTATGATATTGGTTTTGATAAGCCTTTTATGTTGTTCGCAGGACCTTGTATTATTGAGTCTGAAGAACTCGCGATCGAGACAGCTGGGATATTAAAAGAAATCACGCAGACATTAAATATTCCATTTGTGTTTAAATCTTCTTTTGATAAAGCCAATCGCTCTTCACATGAAAGCTTTAGAGGCTTAGGCGTTGAACGAGGCTTGAAAATTTTAGAAAAAGTAAAAACCCAAGTCGGTGTGCCGATTATCACAGATGTACATGAAGACTCGCCATTAGAAGAAGTGGCCTCGGTCGTTGATATATTACAAACGCCAGCATTTTTATGTAGGCAAACAAATTTTATTCAAAATGTCGCCAAACAAATGAAACCGGTTAATATCAAAAAAGGACAGTTTTTGTCTCCTTGGGATATGAAACATGTCGTGGCCAAAGCCAGAGCTGTGGGTAATGAGCAGATTATGGTTTGTGAGCGAGGCGCGAGTTTTGGTTACAATAATTTGGTTTCTGATATGCGCTCACTAGAAATTATGAAAGCCTTCTCAGAGGGTGTTGTCTTTGATGCAACGCATTCTGTACAGCTACCAGGTGGGCAAGGTGCATCATCTGGCGGCCAAAGAGAATTTGTGCCTGTTTTAGCCAAAGCGGCAATGGCTGTTGGTATTAGTGCTTTATTTATGGAAACACATCCCGATCCAGACAAAGCCATGAGTGATGGGCCTAATTCTTGGCCGCTGGACAAAATGATGGCACTTTTAAAAACATTAAAAGCCATTGATGAGTGTGTAAAGCAGCAGCCTGCTTTATAATTTTCGCTTTGTAAATAAAAAAGGTATAACAAGGAGAGAAACCATGCCAGTGATTCAGGCGATTCATGCACGCGAGATATTAGATTCTAGAGGTTTTCCAACCGTAGAAGCAGAAATCACTTTCGCATCAGGAGAAATAGGGCGCGCATCAGTGCCGTCCGGTGCATCCACTGGCAGTAAAGAAGCATTAGAATTAAGAGATGCAGAGGAACGCTACATGGGCAAAGGGGTTTTAAAGGCCGTTGCCCACATTAATCAAGATATCGCAAAGCATCTATGTGGACAGGAATTTATGTCACAAAAAATATTGGATGCTGCGTTGATTGATTTAGATGGCACAGAGAATAAAAATAAATTTGGTGCGAATGCCATCTTAGCGGTATCTTTAGCTTTTGCGCGGGCGGTTGCCGAAGTCGAGTCTTTGCCATTATATCGCTCTATCGCTCAATCATTTTCTCAACTGAACCCATCCCATCAATCTGATTTATCTTTACCTGTGCCGTTGCTCAATATTTTAAATGGCGGTGCACATGCGGATAATAGTGTCGATATACAAGAATTTATGGTGATGCCAGTTGGGGCTTCTGATTGGAATCAAGCATTGCAAATGGGGGTGGAAGTTTACCATGCACTCAAACAGGTTTTAAAAAGCAGCGGCTTGAGTACCACGGTAGGCGATGAAGGTGGGTTTGCGCCTAATTTAAGTTCCAATCAGGAAGCGCTCGATAAAATCATGGCGGCGATTGAAATGACTGGCTTAAAACCAGGGCAGGATATCTATTTGGCCTTGGATGTTGCTGCGAATGAGCTTTATAAAAACAATCAATATCACTTTTATTCTGAAAACAAACAATATAGTGCATCGCAGTTAGTGGATGTATATGAAAGTTGGATCAAAGCATACCCAATCTTATCTATAGAAGATGCAATGGAAGAAAATGATACGGCAGGCTGGCAGGAAATTACACAGCGACTGGGTAAGGATATACAATTAGTGGGCGATGATGTTTTTGTCACTAATCCTAAATTATTAACACAGGGTATAGAAGATTCGATTGCCAATGCTATTTTGATTAAGCTAAATCAAATTGGTACCTTAAGCGAAACATTGGAGACAATTCGTATTGCTAAGCAGGCAGGGTATCAGACGATTATTTCCCATCGTTCGGGGGAAACCGATGATGCCTTTATTGCTGATTTGGCGGTTGGATGCTCGGCGGGGCAAATCAAAACGGGCGCACCTGCCAGAGTGGATAGAGTGGCTAAATACAACCAGCTCACGCGTATTGCTGAACAATCTACCGCACATTATTCGGGGCGAAATAACTTTACGCGGTGGCTTGAATCGTGAAATATGTTTTAGGCATATTATTGATTTTATTTGTGCTATTACAAGTGCGGTTGTTTTTTGGGGATGGCTCTGTTCGCGAGATGTTAGCGCTTAAAAGACAAGTCGAAACCAAGCAATCTGAAGTGGCACGCTTGCAAGAGCGTAACTTAAAATTAGATGCGGAAGTCAAAGACTTAAAACATCGTTTGGGCGCATTAGAAGAGCGTGCGAGAACAGACTTAGGTATGATCCGCAAAGACGAGACTTTCTATCAAAATGCCCATTAATAATATATCAGAAAAAATATTTGTGTTGATTCCAGCCGCGGGCGTAGGGACACGTTTTGGCAGTTCAATGCCTAAGCAATATATCAAAATTGCGCAACGTACTGTTTTAGAGCATGTTGTTGCCTGTTTTGAACAAAATAATTATTTCTCTGGTATTCATATTGCGGTGAGTGAATCCGATCCATATTTTGATGGGTTAAATTTACCTAATGAAACAGATGGCAAAGTACAAAAAGTGTTAGGTGGCGAAACCAGGCAAGATTCAGTTTTTAATTTATTAAGCAGTATTAAAGATTTGGCTAAGCCTGCTGATTGGGTTTTGGTGCATGATGCCGCACGCCCGACCTTGAGTCTACGAGATTTACATAATCTTATTTCTAATTTAAAGAATAATCACGTGGGTGGTCTATTGGCTAAGCCGATATCTTCTACTGTCAAATTATCTAAAAATCATACATGTATTCACCAAACACTAGATAGACGCTATTTGTGGGAAGCTTTAACGCCGCAAATGTTTCGATATAAAGTATTATATGAGAGCATGCGAGCATGCAAAAATAAAAATATCAATATAACCGATGAGTCACAAGCTGTTGAGTTATATGGTTTGGCGCCTAAGCTAATAGAAGCAAAAGATATATTATTAAAGCTGACGCATAATAGTGATTTGGCCATTATTGCAGAATTACTGAAACAAAAAAAAGAGGTTTCATTATGCGTATAGGGCATGGATATGATATTCATCGTTTAGAATCGGATGAAACGGGAAAAGGTTTATGCTTAGGTGGACTGATGATTCCGTTTGATAAAAAATTTATTGCCCACTCAGATGGGGATGTGGCGATTCATGCGTTAATCGATGCTTTATTAGGGGCTGCGGCGTTAGGCGATATTGGGCAACACTTTCCGGATACCGATCCTAAATACAAAAACGCAAACTCTACATTATTGTTGCGTGACGTCGTCGAGAAATTAAAAAATATTAAATACAGCGTTAATAATGTAGATTTAACCATTATTGCACAAAAGCCAAAATTAGCAGACTATTTGAGTCATATGACCGAAGTGTTGAGTGGGTTATTAAATACTTCTGTTAATAATCTTAATATCAAAGCCAAAACCAATGAGCAGTGCGACAGCATTGGCCGTGAAGAAGCAATTGCGGTATTTGCTGTTGTCACGATTAAATCCATAATATAAGTTTCATTATAAATTCAGATTGTAGAGGTACTAACTTTTGAGTCAATCTAACAAAAAAATCAGAATCTTGATTAGCAACGATGATGGGGTACACTCGCCAGGTATAAAAGCATTGGCAGATGCTTTGTCAGAATTTGCAGAAATTATTGTTGTGGCGCCAGATAGAGATCGTAGTGCGGCGAGTAATTCTTTGACTTTAGATCACCCATTGCGAGTTGCGAAACAGCCTAATGGCTTTTATGCGGTAAATGGCACCCCTACGGATAGTGTGCATATTGCCATTACGGGCTGGTTAGATTATCACCCCGATATGATTGTGTCGGGGATTAACGCAGGGGCAAATTTGGGAGACGATGTGTTATATTCTGGCACCGTAGCCGCTGCAATGGAAGGTCGATTTTTAGGATTTCCGGCCATTGCAGTTTCTTTGGTGACAGGGGTGAATACAGGCAATCATTATGAAACTGCAGCGCATGTGGCTAAGGAAATTGTCCAACAAGCATTAGCAGGCAATTTATCGAATGATACTATTTTGAATGTTAACGTGCCCGACGTACCATTATCTGAGCTAAAGGGCTTTGAAGTAGCGAGATTGGGTTATAGGCATCTTGCAGAGCAGATTATTCCAGGAATCGATCCCAGAGGTAAAGAAATATTTTGGGTAGGGCCTGCTGGCAATGAAGAAGACGGCGGTCCCGGAACTGATTTTTATGCGATCAAGTCTGGCAATGTGTCTATTACGCCAATCAAAGCAGACTTAACCGATGTGAAAAAATTAAAAACGATTGATGCATGGTCTAAAGATTTAAGTTTGTAAGTACTGTAAAAAATTAATATGAACAACGGTTCAAGGCAGTATATACTGAGTTTAATTTAAATTTATTAGATAGAAAAGAATGTTTAGTCATCTTTATAGCAAGGTTATTTATTGGGCTAGTCACAAACGCGCGCCGTATTATTTAGCAGGCGTTAGTTTTGTGGAATCGTCTATTTTTCCGATACCGCCTGATGTGATGTTAGTGCCTATGGTTTTAGGGCGGCCACTACAAGCGTGGCATTATGCTTTTATTACGACCGTAGCCTCTGTATTGGGTGGTTTGTTTGGCTACCTATTAGGTTATTTTGCTTTTGATGCATTTGGCTTAGCGATTATTCAACATTTTGGCTACGAAGCACAGTATGACCAAGTGACAAGTTGGTTTACAACATATGGTTGGATGGCTGTTTTGGTGGCCGGTATTACACCGATACCATACAAAATTTTCACGATTGCCGCAGGGGCATTGCGTATGCCGCTTGCAGGATTTGTACTGGCTTCTATACTAGGGCGAGCAGTACGGTTTTTTTTAGTCGCGGCGTTGGTCAAGACAGTCGGCAAAAAGCTAGAAACAAAATTATTAAAATATGTAAATCATATAGGTTGGGGCTTAGTGATTATTGGCGCAATTGCTTATTTGGGATACCATGTTTATCAAGCTTAATCGAGGTTTTATAATCGCTGCGTGCTTGCTTGGATTAAGCGGTTGTTACAATCATCGACAAAGTGCAGCGCCTGTTGTGCAATATGCCGTCAAAATATCAGATATACCTAATGTTTATACAGTAAATGAGGGCGATAGTTTATATACCATTGCTTGGAAATATAATTTGGATTTTAGAACCATTGCCGCAAATAATTATTTGCAAAGCCCCGATCACATCTATCCTGGGCAAAAGCTACATTTGCTGAGCAAGTCATCTAAGCCCAGAGTCGTTCGCGGCAAACGACCGCCAAAAATAAGATATAAAGATAAAAAAATCCCAACGGTTGTTACCATTGCGACCTCTACACACTCTACACATAGAATTCAAAAACCCAAAGTACAAAGTACTGTGGCTTTAGAGCAGAAGTGGATAAGACCGGCTAATGGTCAGATTATTAAATCTTATTCATCTAAGGCGAATGATTTTAACAAGGGTATAGATTTTTCCGGTAGCCTAAACGATAAAATATTAGCGGCGCAAGCTGGAAAAGTTGTTTACAGTGGAGAAGGGCTTCGAGGCTATGGTAAATTGATTATCATCAAACATAATGAAATGTATTTATCTGCCTATGCCCATAACAATAAATTGTTGGTCAGAGAAGGCGATACGGTAAAACAAGGTCAGCAAATTGCCAAAATGGGCAGTACAGACTCTAATCATATTAAATTACATTTCCAAATTCGTAAAAACGGACATCCTGTCGATCCCAGTCGTTATTTATAATCCAGAACCCACGAGGGCTTAAAAAATCAAGCCCTAGCATTTATGACTAGGCGGGAGGTCATGTAAAGGTGACTGGTATAGCGCCACCAGGTGTGCGTCTAGTTTTATGCTACAAAATGTATTAACTATATCCAAATGTAGTTGCAAGTATATTGACTGTATCTACAATATTAATCAGTAACACACCACCAATAACATGGATGGTGCCTTTTGATATACTACCTGGTTGGGCGCCTGAGTGTCCCATTTTAGATAGTATAACCCAGCCTCGTAGGAATGCGATTAGACCAATGAGTTTAACGTATTGGATAATAACCCCGCTAATTGATTTCCATTTTTCAACGGTAGAAATGCTAGAGTAAGCAATTAGCTCATTTGCACTGCCTAAATCGGTGCTGCCAAAAACAGTGCTGAGGGTGCTATCTAAAGTACTAGGAAAATAGACTAGTAAGCAGCCAACAACGATCCACACCAGTGGCCCGGCAAATTCCCCTCGTTGTGCAGAACTCATGGATTGGTTTGCAAAAGCGCGATACATCATGACACCTTTAACCGCCATGCCGACACCGATAACATAAGATACAGCGATAATAAGTTTTTGTATGTTTCCAAAGGATTCAGACAAATTTGTAATGGCCATATCTAAACTAAAAGAAGCACTCATAATAAGCCCACTTATTGTGTCTATACACTATCATGTCAATTTATAATATTAGTAAAAGCCGTACTATTCATGCAAATAACTTGGTCGGATAATTTAAGTTCGCGGGGGACTCTTTGGGAGGAAGGTCTTTGCCGTTGATGATGCCATAAAAGCCTTTTGTCTGTGTAGGGGTAGATAAATTATATAATGGCAGCATTATGTATTTAACGTTGATTGTATTAATGGGAAAGACACATGTTAAATAGTGAAATTGAAAGAACAATAAGCCATCCTAATTTAGACTTAGATGATTTGTTTAATGAACAGAATATATTATCAGAACAAGCAATGCTAGAGTTGAAAAAAACAATGATGCTTGAAGGAAATAAGAGCCATAATAAAGTGTTCACTTCAGAAGATATTCCTGAATTGAATTGGCCAGTCATTATCGGTAAGAGTGGCGCACCCATTGCTTGGTATAAAAAGAATATATTAGGTGAGGGTGGGTATGGCAAAGTTTATCTTGGGGTTAATTTAGATTCTGGCAAGCTATGCGCGATAAAAGTGCAAGAGATTCCTGATAACCTTGAAGAAGCAAAAAAAGCCCTAGAAGAAGTTGCGCATGAAATATATATGCATGGTCTTGCTGGCAGCTTGGTTGCCACCGCAACCTTATTAGAGCAAAACAAGACTACTATATTTACCATCCAAGATCTTTGTTTGGGCAAACCCTTACATAAATACCTCGAGGCTCAAAAGCAAGAAGGTAAAATGCCTTTAGACAAAGAAATTGATATGTGCTTATCAATTGTTGAATCCCTAGGAAAATTAAATGATGCAGGAATTTTGCATCGAGATATAAAGACTGACCAGATTTTATGGGATGATGAAACAAGGACAGCAACAATTACCGATTTAGGTTTGGCAATTGAGCAAAGCAAAGCTAAATCTTTAAATGAAATTGTAGGTAATTATGGCGCAGTTCCTCCTGAATTGTGGGCACAGGTTACAACAAAGCCAGGTGATTATAACCTGTATTGCGAGGAAGGATGCCATCAAAATGAAAAGACGGAAGTATATGGTGTCGGAACTATTTTAGCTGAGGTATTAGGTGAATTGTCACCTTCAGAAATATTCGAAAATTACTATCAAGATCGTGAGTTTTATAATCTTATGTGGGGTAGTGACTTTAACGCATGTGCCAACCAACTTCGCAATTGTCATGAAGATTTATTTGATAAGGTTGACCCTGATCCTATAAGGGATGCTATGATTAGACTTATTGATAATATGCTATCAGACGATCCAAATATCAGACCAACGTTTAATGACGCTATTCGAATTTTAAAGTTGAAACAACAAGAACTTAAAATAAGAGAACAACCTGTAGCTCCGAACGAAATTCAGAATGAAGGCTTTTCTCCATTACTTTTTTCAGGGTTTGCAACAAGAAGTATTAATAAACCTAGAATGGAAATTCCTGTGAGTGAGCAGAACATTTCACTTGAAGGGGCAGAAATTGCTATTGATAGAGATCCTGTAAACTTAAATGATGTGCCTGCGAATGGTGAAAGAAGTTTTAAATTCTAAAGACATTGAACTTTGCCATCATAAATCCACTCATAGAGATATGAAATTTGGATTTGTGAGGTAAATTCCATGGTATCACGCGTACAGTCGTTTAATAGCAGTAGTGTTAATTTATACATGCAAAAAATAAGAAGTTTCCCGCTGTTAACCAGACAGCAGGAAGTAGACTTGTCGGAGCGAATTCAAAAGGGAGACAAACAGGCTAAGCAAGATTTAATCACCGCTAATTTGCGATTGGTCGTGAGTATTGCGGCAAAATACAAAGGCCGAGGGTTAGGTTATGGTGACTTAATTGAAGAGGGTAATTTAGGCTTAATGCATGCTTGTGAAAAATTTGACCCGACATTCGGCGCTAGGTTTGCAACATATGCATCATGGTGGATTAGGCAAAACATAGAACGGGCATTGATGAATCAGGCTCGCACCGTTCGATTACCTGTACATTTCATTAAGAAATTTGCTAAATATTTGCGTTTAAAAGATAAACTGAATGCTTCTGGGAAAAAGTCCCCTACAATGACTGAATTAGCCAATATTCTGGATGTGAAAGAAGAAACAATACAAAAATTTCTTTTTTGTGAACAGCATAATATATCGTTAGACAACGTGACCCGTTCAAGCGCGCACCCATTATATGAGACACTAGAAGATGAGCAAGTTTTGAACCCCGTGGATAGCGTACAAGTTAAGGACACCCATGATTTGATAGAACAGTGGCTATGTAAGCTAGAAGCGCAAGAATTAGCCGTCATTGAGCAACGATTTGGGTTTCATGGCTATGAAGCCAAATCGTTAGAAAAAATTGGTGTGGATTTGGGCGTGACGCGAGAAAGAGTGAGGCAAGTTCAAAACAAAGCACTTAAAAAACTGTATTACAGAGGGCTTGATAGTGGTATATCGTTAGATATATTTAATAGGCATTAGGAATGGATTCTATTTGAAATTAAAATAAACTTTGCAGTTATAGCTCAAGACTGTTATTATTCCCTCCTTTTTTAGATATTGCCTAAATGATGCTGAATATGAGATTATAATCAGCACTATAATAATAAAAATATAAATAAGGCATACTTAATGTTTGACGCTTCTTTAAGTCTTCAAGATCAATACGCCCCTCATAATGCCTGTTTTGGCTGTGGCCCATCCAATGGAAAAGGCTTACAAATTAAAAGTTTTGTGGATAATGACATTGTTATCGCAAAATGGATGCCAAAAGCACATCATGAGGCATTCCCAGGTATGCTCAATGGTGGTATTATCGGCGCCTTGTTGGATTGTCACTCCAATTGGAGTGCGGCTTATCATTTGATGGTATTGCAAAATCTCGATAAGCCACCCTGCACCGTGACAGCCTATTTTAATGTAAGTTTAAAGAGGCCTACCCCAAGCAAAGAGGCTGTTTCTTTAGTGGCCCAAATAGAAGAAACCAAAGGTGAGCAAGTGATTGTAAAGGCTAGCTTGTTATCTGGGGGCAAAGTTTGCGCGACATGTGTGGGTAAGTTTGTTGCGGTAAAAGAAGGGCATCCAGCATTTCATCGTTGGTAAATAATCATACCTGTTCAAGGATAAATCGGAAGAATCATATGTTAAAGTTCAAAACAAAAAACACACATCTTAAAACCATCTCTTCAAATGAAAATAGTATCATATTAGAAACCGATCAATTTGCGGATGGTTTACAGTTCTGTAAAAACTCTAAAAACACATTGGTTTTATTAGATTTAGACAATACGGTTCTAAGTTACCGACATACTTTGGGTACCGATCAATGGGTTGACTTTGATTATAATGAGCTTATTAAATCAGGTGCTACTATTTCTGATGCTTGGGATGAAGTGTTAAAGTATTATTTTGAACTTGTACCCAACATACATCCCGAGGATGTGTATGCGGTTGAGCTTGAAACGCCGCAACATATAAGAAACTTACAAGCCAAAAGTTTTAAGGTCCTTGCATTGACCAGCCGTGGTGATATTTTACAAAATGAAACGGTTACTCAGTTAGAACAATTTGATATTGATTTTAATCAAGGCTCTTTTAAAGATAAGCAGAAAAAATTTCCATTTGGTATAGAAAGCGTTTTATATAATGGCATGATATTAGCCGGCGGTAAAGATAAGGGTAAGTGCCTATTAGAAGTCTTAGATGTTAAACAACTTCCGCAGACTATTATCATGTATGACGATAAATTATCTAATTTGCAAAAGGTGCGAAGTGCTATTAAGACACTGAATAATCAAGCGCTAGAAAAAAAGCTTGATTTTAAACCGATACAGTTTATTGGTATTCGTTACAGTCGATTAGATCATAAAATTCAGAATGTTGATGAAAAAATTGTCGAATTGCAAAAGTCATATTATAAGCGCGTGTTGTCAGATTTAGATGCGGGCACGATTTTAAAAGCACAGGCAAAGAAAAATAGAGTGCTCAAAGTTGCATTACAATATAATGAGGCAACAGGCACTTTGGATTTATATTCTTATAAATCGCAGCTAACAAAGTTATTAAGGGATATTGTTCTTAATTTGGCTGATCATCAAGTATTGGGAAAAGTGATTAATGTCCATGGTAAGGATAAACAAAGTTTTGCATATAAATTTTCTAAAGCAGAGGCGCCTGGTGTATTTAAAGCATTAGCACAGCATGGCTTAATTGAGCATGATGAATATCAAACTATATCGCCTTTTTTACTCGACTCTACGCCTATGATTACCCATGGTTATAACTTACGCTCAAAAAGAGCCGTTGGGTATAATATGAAAACAGGAGAAGCGTTGACAGACTCTGTAAAACCGAGTCAAAGTTCCAAGATTTTTTAAAAAATGAGCTATGAGTTAAATCATAGCTCAGAAAAAAGTTAAAAATTATAGCTTTGCTCGTTTTGAGGTCTCCTGTTTAATATTATCAGTGTTGTCTGTTTGTGAATGAGTCGAACTGCTATTTAATGATTTTAATTTTGAGCTGCTACTAGGGAACTGCAAGAGTAAAGCTTTACGAGCTTGAGGTTGAATGATATCGTCAGAGGCTACATCATAAGCTTCCGGACACCCGGGCTTGATAACAGGATCAGATTTTAAATCAGCAGAGCGGTCTCGATATATATAAAATGATTTTAGCAAATGCTTGTGTTCGCGTTTGCTGAGATTGGGTACGATTAATATATGGCCATCTTTAGTTTCAATTTCATGCATTTCATCGGCATTGGACTGAGTCGCCTTAATGGCATCACGCAAATTATGAATACGTTTGCCATTGATTTTTTTGACCTCTTGATCGGTAAAATAGCTATAGCCTTCGTTATGCTCACATGCCAAAATTTCCTTAATAAAGACAACCTCATCGCCCGGTTTTCTTTTTTCTGCTGAACTTAAGTTTATTAAAGCCCCATCACCAATGATAGAGCTTTCAAATAGATTGTCAGTAAGATTGCATAATGCAATGCCAGAAATAAAGAAATATGAGGCGACCTCTTCATATTTGCGTTGTACTTTCTTTGTCGTGCTGCTCCTATATTTTAGTTCCACATCGATATCAAGTCTTTCTTTATCTCTAATAATGGAAAACGTTAGGTTGTCACCAATAAAATGTGATGTAATAGCATGGTCTAAATCAACACGTTTAACACTTTCTGTACTAATTGTACCGTCATTACTGATGGGGTGACCATCGATATTTAACAGAATGTCATTTGGTTTTAACAAACCTTTGGCTGCGGATAGTTTTGGTACGGAGGTAATTCTAATGCCTGTTTCCTCTTCCTCCATTCCGTAACGTCTTCTAAGATTCACATTTTTCAGTTCTTGATATTTAAAATTCAGATCTGGGAAACCTTTATAATTATCTAAGTCCATCGCTTCTGTTAATAAGTGTTGAATAATGGGTGTTGGAATAATGTAGCCTAATCCTTCACCTGCATTATTTCCCTGAAAGGCAACCCCAACTACTTTGCCTTTGGCTATCACAGGGCCACCACTGTTTCCAGGGTTAATAGCGGCACTCACTTGGGCTTGAAGTAAGTTAGTATCTGCTTGCACATAAGTATCTACTTTTATACGTGAAACGGTGCCTTTGGTAATACAGAGCTCTTCGCCGCCAATCGGAAACCCATGTACTGCTAATTTTTGCTCTCTGTGAACCATGTCTCCTAATTCTAAAGGTTCAAGCTGTTGATGAAAGGCTTTGTCTTTTACTTCCAAAATGGCTAAATCACAATCATCTTCAATTAAAAGTGCCGTTGCATCATATTCTTTTGATGTATCGGCCAAACGTACTTTCATACGTCCCACTCTGGTTGCAACATGTGCATTGGTTAGCAAAAATATTCTATCTTGAAAAGATACCGCGAATCCTGAACCACCCCACGCGAGCTGTTCTGGTGAGTTCCAAGGTTTATCAAAATCGAATTCAGTGGTTTTCACGCTAACTTTAAATACGGAGTTAGTGTATTCGTCTGATCTCGCTAAAGAGACAGTACTGTCTGATTCAACAAGCTCAGGGCAATCGTCAGCACCATCACTACTGTATTCAAAATCACTGTCCAAGTCATAAAGATCGGAAAAAAGATCAGCTTCTGGTGTTGGCGCAACAGCTTGTGCTTGAAATGTTGTGCGACTATGGCTTCTTTTTGGGTTGTTTTCTTTGTTTTTTGGCATGAGTTATTTCCTTGTGTTTGAAAAAGCAGAGTGTTTTAATATGCAGTAACAGCTCCTTTTGCTGGATGTAATGCTTGTGTCAATAAAGCTACTGTAAAAATATAACCTCAACTGAATGGCTATAACCCCGTGAGGGAAATATCAGTAAGCATTTGAAAAGATTGCGTTTAATTTATTGTGTTCAATCCAGTATTATTTTTTGTTAAAAAACATTTTAAACATAACTAACATTGCATCGTTTCAAAACAATACATTTTTAAGTTATTTAATTATTTGCAAAATTACAATGGGTGATTTGCTGATTGTTGAATGTTTGTTTTTTCTCTGTAGACTGAAATAACAAGAAGAAAACAGAGCAAGGATGCTCAAATGTTTTATATTCAATCAATATCCTTTCAATATTACTCTCTAAAATATCCTCGATATGTTTTTAATTCTTGCACTCCAGTTTTTAAATGTTTTCACTATTAAAATTTTAGTCAAGGAGCATTGGTTATGCCTAAACACAAAAGATTAAGAAAAAAAAGTAGCACAGAACAAGTTGGTTTAAGTGACTCAAGTAAAGAAGATAAATTAGAGCTTTTTGCTGAGTTGTTCCCTGATGACGAAGAGGACTCTGCAGATGATTTGTCTGCTATGTCTTTATTCTCTTCTACTGCCAACAAAAAACAATCACTAGCAGAGTCAGATAAACTCAAAAGTCAGGATGAGGTTATTGCGCAGCCGGCCTTAATAGAGCGAGGCTTTACTTCTGAAGATCAAAATAAATTATCTCAAAATGAGCACATGCGATTCATGAATAATAGTGACAAAGTGGCACATGCACTTGTCACCAAAGATAAAAATGGCAAAATTATTACGCAACAATTTACGGCACCTGGTAGTAGCGATCCAACGGATCCAACCGTTGTGGGGCTGAAAAATATTGAAATATTTGAAGACAGATATGGCAATCGGCATGCTCGCGCGACAGCAGAAGATGGCACAGAGATGATCTCCAAACGGTCAGTAGACGTACAAACCACAGATCAGCACGGCAAAGATATTGAGCATGAATTATTATTATTTTCGCCTAAAGCCTCTCACATTTGGCGAGGCGATGTTTTTTGGGGTAGTAACCCCAGACAAAAGCCTAATTTATTTAGTGATAAATTATCCGATAGGCAGAAAAAAGAATTACAAAAAGAAATGTCGGAAGCAAAAGAAGATATTCGAGGGGGCGAGATAGAACTGGTGAACTCTGATGTCGTGAAACGAGAGGATATGAAGCGTAATCCCACGCAAAATAAAGTCATGGGACAGTCCGCTGTGGATGCTTATGATGTCTATTACGATACGTACAAAGATGAACTATCCGATGATATGAAAGCAATCATACAAAAATCAACAGATGCTAGACCGAATGTACGAAGTATGGGGCCGAAAGGGCAGCCCAGGCCAGAATGGCTACACGCTTTAGGCTTTGGCTTGTATCCCATGACAGGCGATCCACAAACGGCCAGTAATTTAGGCGCAGCGCCTAAATGGCTGAATACCAAGATGATGACAACTGAGCGTGCTTTAAAATGGCATGCGATGCATCGTCCTGAGTCAAAACTAACGCTGAACTGTCGTTATAAAATGTTGCCGCATTCAGATATTATTGATGAGGGCAAAATAACCGGGACTTTTGTGGAAGGCGACAATCAAGTTGTATTATCCCAGCATTTAAACCCACATCAAAAATACCCAGTGTTTTCTAAACCCACAGATTTAATGCAAACGACGTTAGTCACACACCAGCTATTAAGCAATAAAACACCGGCGGCGGTCAAAGAGGCTAAAATTGAGACGCGTTTATTGAGAACCTATCCTATTGTGACGCAAGCGGGAGGTTATGCAATGGGAGGCGCTGTGCAAGTCGAAGCCGCATCACAAGGTTCATCCAGTTCATCAAATATGATGCCGGCGATACAAAAAATTGATGATATAACAACAATACCCAATGTGCCATTAAGCAGTGCCGTATTAGATTTACCTACAACTTTTTCTCATGAAAAATCTGTGGTGAAAATATTTTCAACTTTCCAAGAGGCTGATTATGAGATGCCATGGTTGGGTAGTATCCCCAATAAATGCACAGGTTCAGGGTTTGTGATAGAAGAAAACGGTCGGCACTATGTGATGACAAATGCGCATGTAGTGGATGCTTCAAATTATTTGGAAGTGCGCTTGGCGAATGATGATAGAGTTTTTACAGCAACGGTGAAACAAGTTTGTCATCAGGGCGATATGGCTTTGTTAGAGATAGAAGATGAAGAATTTCAAGCGATCACTGAGCCAGTGATTATGGGTGAGATGGCTCAAATGCAGGCCGAGGTCAAAGCCGTTGGTTTTCCCATGGGCGGGGAGGAACTGTCGATTACCAAAGGCATTGTTTCTAGAATAGAGGTGGATATTTATGCCCAATCGGGTGAGCGGATGCTGCAAGTCCAAACAGACTCTGCAATTAACCCAGGCAATAGTGGGGGGCCTGTTTTTTGCGAAGGAAAATTAGCCGGTATTGCTTTTCAGGGAAATGATAGAGGAGAGGGCTTAGGGTATTTTATCCCAACGCCTATGGTGCAACATTTTCTAAGGGACGCGTTTTCTGGCGCAGAGTACAAAGGCTTTGCGACATTAAATATTGCCTTACAACCTCTCACGAACCCTGGTCTAAGAGACTACTTTGGTTTGAGTGCCAAACAAACGGGTGTGAGAGTCACCACGGTTGATGCATTATCTGATATCAAAGACAAGATATTACAAGATGATATTATTTTGGCGATTGATGGTATTAAAGTTGGCAATGATGCGAAAGTGACTGTGCCAGAAGTGGGGAGTCGTTTGGATTTAAATTATTTATTTCAACGTAAACATATTGGCGATCAAGTGACTTTGACCATATTGCGAAAAAACCAAGAAACACAAGATGTGCAGCAGATGGATGTTACGGCCACATTAAAATGGCGCCCGGGTCAAACCAAAAAAGTAGAAGCGCCGGAGCATGAAAAAGACCCAACCTATTACATTAAATCTGGTATCATTTTTCAACCATTAACCAATAATTTTTTAGAAACCAGAAAAGGTGCGGTTTTAGCCAATGTGATTATTCCAACTGTCGGTTATATCTCCGATATTCCCAAAAAAGCGTTGGGTGAGCAATTTGTTGTTATTAATTCCGTATTGGATTCTAAAAAAACAAGTGGATATGGTGACTTTGAATGTGCCTTGGTGGACGAGATTAATGGGGTTAAAATTAGGAATATCAAAGATGTTGTTCAAGCGATGGAACCCCACAAAGGATCGCATCATAAAATAAAATTAATAGACCAAGATATTATTGTGTTAGAAAACATATCAGCCAGGGAACATCATAAGCTATTAAAACGTTACCGTATTCACGATGATAGGTCGAATGATCTGAAAATATTAGACGATATGTCTAGTGTGATGCCAGCGAAGGCAGGCCGTATTGCTAAAATAGTAAGTGCGATTAAACCTAAAAAGAAAACCAAAAAAGTTACGTTTCAGGTTGAAGACAGTGATACTTCACTATTGGATTCTCTAAGTGATTTGTTGAGTGCTTCAGATTTTGGTTCAGACGCTGAGCTTGATGTGGCGAACGATTTGTTCAATGGTGGCGGTAGTTCAGATGATGAGTATGATTACAATGATCCTTTTATTGTGGATGACGAAGAAGCGGAATCTCAAAAAGGATATAAAAATCTTATGGGCGATTATCGTATATCGAAACAATCCATGCTACAAATGGCGGACAAGTCTGGCAAAGACTTTACTATGTCTGAACTTTCTTTCATGCACACCATTGACAGAATCGCTAAACGCGCAGGGGTGAATGCTGAGACTAGCTTCTATGACTCTGAAGAAGACTCAGATTTTAATTCTAGCTCAGAATCAGAACTAGAGTCAGAATCAGATTCTGATATAGAAGATAGTCTAAGTGGCAAGCAATCTCACAGTGATTCTGATGATGAGGGCTCCCCACAAGTTTCGCCTCAAGCTGCGACGGGTAGACGTTCTCGTCGGCAACAGGGGCTGAATCCTTAAAGAAGGTTTTTATAGTGCTCAGTTAAGTATGCCTAGCTGAGCATGGGTTTTATCTAAATTTTCTCTTGGCAGGGGGATTCGCCGCTGTTATCTCGTCTTCTGAGCTCATCGGCGTAAATGCTTGTTCTACAATATTTTCATCAAAAGATTGGAAAACACTCCAAAGGAACCCTTGCCCTCTAGTGACTTTTAAAGAGTCTTCAATAACAGCTTCTTTATTCATGAATACTCTATAAATTTCACCTCGTGGTGATTTAGCTATTCCCGCATAGTTATGTTCTGCAATTCTATTTATTAAGTCAGCTAGTCTTTCCGCAGTTTCTTTTGAAAAAGTAACAGACGCTAACCTATGGTTTCCATATTTCGGATTTTCTATCCATTTCACGCCTGTTAGTTCTTCAAAATAAGTGGTGACGGTATGTTGTGCAATCAAATTTTCTTTTTCGGTTTTTAATTCTTTTACCTGTTCGGTTGATTGGTCAAGGTTAGATTCTATGAACTCTAAAATATTATTGGCTTTATTAAAATTAACGAATGCTTTGTTTACGGCTTGCTCGGCTATTAACATGTCTTGCTCCCATTTCTGCATATCAAAGCTTTTATCTGCGTTAATGAAAATGGATGCCTCTATGGTGTTTTTTTGATCGTAGCATTCAGATAAAACTTCCTTTAGTGGCGCTACTGTTTGTTCTTGCAAGCCTTGGTTGTATGACAGCATATTGATGTGTTGAATTATCTTATTTATTTCATTATTGATTGATACGATTTCTGCTTTTAGATTCATGACTTTGATACCTTGTATTTTAAAACTGACTTAAATTATAGCTGCAAAAGTAATTAAAGTCTGTCAGGGTTTTGATTACAACAGATAGACGCTGAGTTTTAACGGATAAGCTGGTGGTTTTTGTAGATGGATGGGTAAACTTTCGACTACTGGTTTAGCTTAAAATCTAGTTGCTCTTGTTTTGAGCATCATTTTGTGGCAAATCAATCAGAAGCAGCCCCAAAAACAGTATTTTAACGAATGGGATGAAAATCCATAAAATGTAAAAATCATTGCATCTAAGGTATGCGATTCTTTTTTTTATGACATTTAAAAACACTAAGATAGCATGTAAGCTGGCGATTAAGATAAGCGCGTTATAGCTTAATGTTGGAATGAACTCTAAAAAATCATTGGGATCAATGTTAATACCAATGGCATAGGCGAGTAACAACAGAATAAGTGATGTTAGAACTAAAGCCAGCAATGCTTGTAAAAAAGACATTCTGTCTAAACTATCTTGTCGTGAATATAATAAATTCGAAAAATATAAAAAATACTGCATTTTAGCCTGATTGATATTAATACATGAAATCTAAATAACCTAAGATTATACGGTAAATTTGGAATGCTTTTTTCCCATTTAACCTATGCAAGTCTTCCGCTTGTCGGTGAGGCTCTTGCAGGTGCATACACACGCAATAAAACGATGAAACTTTTTAAGTCTATCCTTGTCAAATCATTATGATTCGTGAAATTTAAAAAAACAGTAGGAAAATATTATGACTATGACGGCTCTCGCCTCTGGCGCATCAAGCAACTGCTTATTACATTGTTTTGCCCATACACTGTTTAATTTGCCTGTGGATAAATATAATGCTGTGGTGAATACAGCAGGCTATGATAGCTTACGAGAGCATTTTGGTGAGTACTATGGTGTAGAAACACCCTCAAGAGAGGATATAGAGGCTTTAAATGCGGACTATCCACATCCACTGGAGCGAGAGCTTATTTGGGGAGCTGTTTTTAGGCAAATGTTGATTGCCAAACTAGAGGAAAAAGAGGATAAAACAGAAGGTGAGCAAGCAGAAATAGATAAGTTAAAAAAGGGTGATACGGCTATCCAAGATTCTGATTTTGTTCAAATTCTAAAGGATTTTAATATTAACTTTGTCGTGGAAAATTCTTTTAATAATATTGAGCTGCCTAAAACATATCCTGAGGACGACGTAGAGGAACCAATTTTTGTTTTTAACGTAAAATATAATGCAGCAGGTGGTGGGCATTATGAATTTAGGTTTGTTGATGACGAAAGAGATAATATTGCTAGGAATCATAATCTGCGTTTTAAACTTAAAAATGATGACTCAGGCTTGCTAAATTATAATGAAACAAAGCTAGAAAACATAGCTGAAACGGTTGGTGTAGACGAGCGCGTAATATTAATGAAAGCGTTGTTTCAAGAGCATCAAGCTTTGAAAAAGCGTCAAGAAGAAGAGATTCAGCAAGAAGAAGAGATTCAGGAAGCGGAAGACAATCAAATTAATATGGGAGTTGCTATCGAAGAGTATGTGGCCGATGAGCGAGATATCACAAAATTTTCAGTTAAAGCAAATCCCAATCAAGGTAATGATGAAGAACCTAAAAAAGAAATAGCGTTAGATCCTTTAACAGGCTTTCCATTAGAGTTTATTCAACAATTAGATATTATCTTTCCAGAGTCTGAAAATTGGAGTCTTGAGAAAGAAATGGGGAAAATTGGGATAGAGGGTAATGACCAGGTAATTGAGATTAAGCAAGAAGACTATAGTGTCAGTTTTTCAGGCACTTCCAACAGTTTTGAAAAGATGATTGAGGCCGCAGATGCCTATGGAAAATCTTTGGGCGCAGATGCTGGGATTGAGTATGAGTTAGAGACCAGTAGCGAAGAACAAGCCTTAGCCTTTTTAAAAAAGATGAAAGGCGATGTGGATATGAAGTTGATCACTACAATAAAAATTGGTGATAAAACCCTTAACAAAGTGGGTATAGCAGAATTAATGCTCAAAGTGCCCTCTGTTATCGAAGATGACAATGTAGACGCGCTAGCAATAAAACCGCCAAAACCAAAAAGGGCTATTTAAAAACAGTTCGCCATTTCTTGCACAGCTTTGGGATCATTATTGTCATAAAGCGTTGTAGTCCAGATCTGTGACAATTCTGAATTGCCAGAATTTTCAGCGATAGCCTTCATGGTAAATTGCGCCGCAAGATTACCTTGTAAGGACAAGTTGCCACTTTTTCTTAATATACAACCATTGTAAGCCTCGTTGGCAGAGGTGGGGTCGCTGGACTCTAAAATAGTATAATGCAATACAAAAACACAATCTGCTGTGGCCTGATTGAGCGTAATCATATCTGGTATCTGGCATTTTGGATTATTCATTTTATAATTTAATGCTGCTTTATAGCCATCAATGATATTAGTTGCCATTGATGGGTTTTTAATATTGGCATTAGGGGCTTGTAATCCTTGGAGTATGCAATTCACATCCGCATTGTCATTGGGTACATCACAAGACTCCAGTATAGATAATAGCTGAGAGCGGGTCGTGGCGTCTGCTTGATGGGTACGCACACTTGATAGAACCTGAGGATTCATTGCATATGAGGTTTGTGATATGGCTAGCAAAAAAATAGCAGGAGTTAGTTTTTTAGATAATATTATCATGAGCCTATTCCTTTAGGTTCTATATCAATCGTTTTATGTTCTCACATCTTTGTAAATTAGTAAATTGGATACTTATTGATACTGATGGGACACCCAAATTAAAATCTCCAGCTAATCTTTTATCTTGTGGCGATCCGTAATTTTTAATAAGATAGGGGCTGTTTTTTTATTTACTGGGGCGTAATGATATGTTCAGGAATCGAATTTTAGCTTTTGTTGGCTTTGTTGTGATGAGTTTGGTTTCTTTGAATTTATTTGCGTTGTCTGAGCGACATGTCATTGTGATCCGTAGCGCAGAGGCTCAGCATAATATTGATGCCACATTTAACTCTGATCCAAGAGAAATCAATTATCGAGTTTCTAATTTAACAACCCGTGGCAAGCAGCAATCAAACTTAGCGGCAGAACGTTTGGCCATACATGGGTTTGATAATCGTAATATTGTTGCGGTTTATGTTTCGCCATTACCAAGAGCAATGCAAACAGCAACAATTATGTCAAATTACGGTATCTTTACTATGGATAAAATTCATCCTGATGCAAGACTTCAAAATATGTTGGTTGGCGCACTAGAAGGCAGATCTCAGAAAGAGATAAAACAAGATCCTTGGCATTTTAGTCAAGGCGTATCAAAAAAATATGAAGTAGAAACCAACAGGCATGTCAGAAATCGTATGCTAGCGTTTTATGATGAAATTGAGTCTAAACACAAAGATGGGCATGTATTGATTATTGGCCATGGTTTGCCGGCGATGGAATTGTTACAGGAAATTGTACAAATAGAAGTGCGTTTAAATCCCAGTGACACCTACATTTTGCCCTTAACCGACAGGAAAACAGAAAACAAAGCGTAGTGAAAAGCTATTTGAGTAACTATCTAGATTGAAGCGTAATGTCAATCTTGCAGCGGCATATAGCGATATTCGGTCATATTTTTCAGATAGATGGTTAGCTAATGTGTGTAATATTTGTTTAAAATACGTTTTAAATAAATAGTTAATCACATTGAGTTATTAGGAGCTAATATGTCTGAGAGGCCAAATTATAGTGCGTTGTCACATCCACCATCCCTGATAGAAATCAAAGAGAATAAACAAGTAGAGTATTTTGTTTCATTTTGTGTGATGACTGTTGGCGCAAATCCTATGGGGCATAGCTGCATGCTGATTTCCCAGTTAGATCACGAGCAAGCAGATGCTAAAATAGAGGTCATTAATGCGATTGGGGTATACAGTCAGTATATGCCTGTTTTAGGATTTAAACCGTATGCCGTTGCAAATATAAAGCTAGAAGATATGCATTATATTGTAAATCGCGAAGGTTTAAAACACGAGACATATCAAATATTAGAGCAAGATGTAGAAAAATTATTAGATGTTTTTTATGAAGATAAACTAAAAATAGCACAACATAAAGATAAAGCCTATGCTGCTGGGCAAAAACAAGACGTGCCCATGTTTAATATTTTCAACAAACAAAATTGCAAAAAATATGTGCTCAATGCAATGAATCAAATTGGTATTGATACAAGCCATTTAAGCAGTTTTATGGAAATTCCTATTTTTAATTCTTTGGATACCATGAAAATTTCTGAAAAGACACATGGTGATTCAGATAAGACGTACTATTGGTTATCCCCTATGCGCTACCAGTCAAAGTCAAAACAATCTAAAGCTAGTGACACACTGAATAAAACATTGCAAGAATACTATGCTGACTTATATCTTCTATATTCTCGTTCCAATAAATTACTCGATATTATAAAAAATCGTCAGAGTGAATTAGCCAAGTTGGGAAAAACAGTTCAAGAGATAAACACTATTGAGCAAGATTTATTGGCAATAAACACAGAGATTGAAAAAGTAGCGACATATCCTAAACTGATAACAAAGGAAAAGATTTTAGAACTAAATTGCAAGTTAACCGACTGTGTTCAAGGGCATATTAACAAACTAGAAGATCAGCATTTGCTTGTTAATATTATTAGTATTTTAAAAGATGTTTTGCAAGAGCTGTTATTACATGCTAAAAGCTTGCTTGTTTCTATGGATGGTAGAAAAGATACTAAGTTTAATAGCTTGGATCGAGATGTGTTTTATCAAATCGAACAAACCGAAATTGCGGATGCTAAAAGAGGGAGAATTCAGCATGCATCTGACGTGTTATCAGACCACACATATCGGAGGGCGAGAGTCTAACCAGGATAGCTTTGGTTTTATTGCAAAAGACAGCTGGGGCTGTTTTGTTGTGGCAGATGGTTTGGGAGGGCATTATCATGGAGAAATTGCCTCGCAAGCCGTTACTCAGTTCCTCATTAAGTTATCACCTCACTTTGTTTCAGCCATAGAAAGCAATCCTACAGAAGGCATGCAGGCTTTTATCTTAAAAGCCATTACACAAGCACAAGAAGCAATATTTAAAAAGCATCAAGCAATAGATACGCAAACAACGATTGCAGTTGCATGGTTAAATAAGAAACACTTGATAATTGCGCATATAGGTGACTCTAGAGTTTATCGTTTAAACAAACAAGAAGTGCTTTGGCGAACCCCCGATCACAGTGAAGTACAAGTTTTGTTCGAACAAGGCAAAATTTCAGAAAGTGACTTCTCTACCCATCCCTTACAGAATCAATTACTGCGTTCTATATGCATGGATGACCCACCCGAAGCAGACATTTCTGTGCAAGCACCTCTAGGTCTTAATGAGTCATTAGTATTGTGCACAGATGGGTTTTGGTCTGGTTGTGATAGTGACGACTTGATAAAACTCTCCCGCAATCATGGTTCCACAGAAAAAAAAGTAGCGATGCTAATTGATAAGCTCACTCAAGAGCAGGCGGATGATTGCGATAATATTACGGTTCAAATCGTAAAAAATTTAGGACAGGCATAAAGTAGTTTGCCATCTAATTTCTATTCAAATTATGTTATTTTACTTCACCGTATTTCAGCTCGCCTCAAGAAACAAGTTATTTGCTTAATATGTTTCAGTGTGAATATGATATCCTTTCTCGTTAACATTTAACATGCTCCAAGGTTTATTATATGAGTGTTTCAGGTGTAGGGCAGGAAAAAGAATTTTCAACATTACAAATTAGTAATTTTTTAAAATTGTGTATTGAGTTTACAGCTTTTGAGCAAGAGGGATTGTTGCGTTTTCAGGGGGATAGCCTATCTATTGCAGATTGGTATAAAAACCTATTTCCGTTGTTAAAAATGGATAATTTGATAGCGGATGAGTGGTTGAAAAGTGCGTTTTTAGATATAGATGTGTCTATTATGCAGATATTCAAACAGGTCACCTGTTCTAATCAACATTTTTTACAGGATAGTTGCGGGGAGATATTAAAAGCGCATTATCAGAAAATATTCGCAGATTATTTCTGGCCAAATTTTTTGTATCATGAGATTGAATTTGGCGATACTGAGTTTAAGTTTGATAAATTTAGTGAAAGTTTTCATAGCAATGCAACTCAGCTGTTTATGAATAGCATTGGGTTTTTATTAGACTCTGGGCGCGATGATTTAGCGGAAATCATGCATAACACCCTTTATATTGGTTACCGATGCTACAATGGTAATAGAGATAAAAATAAACCGTTTGTCATCGGGAAGTTACTCGCGCATTCTTTATTGCTTGACCCGTTTAAGCTAAATGGTGCACTTGTCTCCGAATTTGAGGATAAAAGCATCAAGAAAGAAGCAACGCTGGTTGCGGAGATGATAGGCATTGCCATTGTCAGTGATTGGTTTCAGAAACCTTTTTCATTAGATTCTTACCAAGATAAAATCATAGAGGCCACTGAGCTCAAGAACTTTGAAAAAAAAAATAAACCGCGTAGAAGTTTACTAATATTAGGACACCTGGTGGCGCGGAAGCCAAAGGCCAAGGTGCAAACGAGCCCTGCTATTCCTGGAGCTTCAGAAGGCATTTGGGGTGGAGGGGGAAGTAAGTTTTCTGAATTTGATATAAGGGAACTAAACATAGAGAAACTAAACATAGAGGAACTAATAAGGGAGGTCGAAAAACCTATCCTATATAGCCGCTATTCTAGTAGCACTCAGGGTATAAAATTTGATTTGGAATTGCCTGAGAAATTGCCTGACAACCACTCAAATACACCTGTATTCGAAAAAAAGCACTAGATTGTTTATCTAATGGTGTTTTTAGGTTAGAATGCTGGCCTGCATTTCATCTTGCTTCCCATAAGGGCAGTAAACAAAACCACTTAGGGGTTTTTCTATATGTCCATTCATGGTGCTGGCAAGCAAGAAGCATTATCAACTCGGCAAATAAATAATTTTTTAAAGCTATGTATTAAGTGCGTTGACTTTTCCCATAGTGGTTTACTGCGTGAGGATGGGCCAGCTTTAATAATTGAGCGTATTTATAAGAAATTGATGCCTGATTTGAATGTTGAAGATATATGTATTGATGCATTAGAAAAAAAGTTTATTAAATTCATTAAGAAAGAGGCGCTTTTATCGACGAGCCCTCTTCTTACCCGAGCTTTTTTACAGGTTTGCAAGCAAATCACCACAAATAATCCCCATTTTAGAGAAAATAGGTATGGTGAAATTTTAAGCGAATGTATTTTGGAAGGTTTGAGAGACTACTTCTGGCCAGCCTTAGATTATCAAGAGGTTCCTTTTGATGATGATGTACCGACTACATTTGAATTTGAGAAGTTTGATAGCGACTATAATATGAATGCAAGACGTTTTTGGATAAATAACATTGCATTTTTATTGGCTTCTGAGCAGGAAGGCTTGGCTGAGATCATTCACAATACAATGCATTTAGCGTATTTATGTCATGGTGCTAATCCTGGTACTCATACCCCCTATATTATGGGCAAACTCATGGCGCCTTCTTTGTTATTGAGGCCATTTGGTCTTTTTGCTAAAGTTTTGCCTGATGAGATTCACGGCGTGAAAAAAGAAGTAATGTTGGTTGGCGAATTAGTGAGTATCTCGATAAACGATCCTTATTTTAAACTGCCATTTTCTAATAAAAAGAGTTTATATGAAGCGCAGCAAAAAAAAGGAGAGGAAGCTTTTATTTTATCAAATGGAAAATGGCCAAAGGAAAATCAGACCGAAATTCAAGAGCAAAGGGTCGGTAGTTTTAACCCTTTATATGGTGTTCCATGCGGAATGGAATATATTCGGTGGAAAAATAATATTGCTCGTTTGGCGGTTATAAAAACAGAAGCAGAAAAAATAAAAGTAGAAGAAAGAAAAGTAAACAGGAGAGTTTGTAATTTAGAGAGTAGGACTAGTTCCAGTATACCGCTTCTTGCTCCTACAGCCATATTAAGCCAGTTATCCGGCATTAATCTGTCAGATGGAGCTTTACTTGCTCCTAGACGTCCTGCCTCCACTGTTCCTACATTATTTGTTCCTAGCTTTCTCAGCAGAAAGGATGCGCCTTTAGAAGCGCCCAGACGGTCTAGAAAGTGGCATAAGAGATCGGGAAAAGAAAAAACAGATAAGTCATTTTCTGCTAAGAACGGGACTTTTGAGAAAGGCGGGGCTTCGATTGAGAGTGGCTCTCCAAAAACAAAACCCCAAAAAATAAAATCCAGCCCGAAATTATAAGCTAGAAGAAAAGTTGGGGATGGGGTAGAAGGATTTAGTATATTACGGGTAACTTTGGGTCGGGTATTTTGCACAAGTTTTAAGTTATATGATTGGTGTGTTTTAATGTGAATTTTATGTATATCACTCGAAAAAATGAATGTAAGCTTAACCCGAGGCTTCCGACTATGCTAGCCACCCAACCTCAGGGTTGTTACCCATAAAACGAACGAATAATTATTCAGAGGCTCCCTTAAATGTCTATTCATGGCGCTGGTAAGCAAGAAGTATTGTCTCCTTTGCAGGTTTCTAATTATATGAAATTATGCATATATTATGTGGATTTTTCAGTACCCTTTATCTTACGTTCCGAGTGGTCGGATGAAATTGCTAAGCATATAAGCGTTGAAATTTTACCTACATTAAGGGATAGGGATTTTTCTATTGAGGATTTTCAAACAATAGATGACAATGGAGATACTAAGGCATTGTATGAAGCGTTAGATTGCATGCCAGATAAAGAGACTTCTGCTTATCACCTTACGCTGGCAGAACATTTAAAAAAAGTCATGAGAGAAAATAAACATTTTATAGAATGTGACGTAGGTGAGAGTTTAAGGTGTAACTTTTTAAATAATATACAAGAATATTTTTGGCCGAACTTGGACTACACGAAATTTCAATATGGTGATGTCCGGTTGCCTCAAAAAAAAATAGCGATCGATTTTGATGAAAGGGCGCTCCAGCTTTTTATTGAAAGCATTGCTTTTTTATTAAAAAATGGACAGCCTGGCTTAGCCGAGATATTACATAATAGCTTGTATTTTGGATATTTAGCCGTACTTCATGCGTCTGAAACCAATACCCCAGAGGTTGTAGGACGAATGCTCGCGCCATGCGTGCTGACACTTCCCTTTGGTTTGTTTGGAAAAATGGTTCCGGGCGATCCTAGTGCCGAAGCGACGTTGGTTGAAGAATTAATTGCTATTTGCTTACGGTCTGAAATTTTCCAACAGCCTTTTTGTTCTGTGGAAAAATTTTATCGATACAATGTGGATACCGAAGAGCTTGATGTTGCGTTTGTAAATCAACCCGTTAAAAAAACATCTTTGCGTGAGAGGTTTCTTGGAAAGAAAAAAAGGCCAACTGGAAAGAAAAAAAGCCTAAGCGATGTAGTAGAAAGCGACAGCGATGTAATAGAGAGCGACAGAGACATTTGTATTGTTGATAACCCATTATATGGGTGTCCAAACGCAGCTGCATTGCTAGAAAAAATGGCAAAGCTCACTATTGATGTGGGTCAAGAGGGCTCCTCTTCTTCCAGGTTAGATAGCCCCCGAAAATGCCAACATCCAGAATCATTAACAAAAAAAACCACATTGCAAGCACAGGAGGGGGTAGAAAGATCATCTTCTTTGCCAAGATTGAATCTCGTTAAGCTTGGAGCAGCCCCTGCTATTGTATTTGATCGCACCTATAGCTCGGCTAGAGCGCCTGCCAGGCCACCAAGGCGTGCTCTGGGGGAAGGTAGTCATGGGGCTTCATCACCGACGCAAGACAAAATATCCCGAAGAAAAATCTCACCCGATGGCTAGATTGGTTTGTTCAATAATAAAACTTACCTGTTCATCTGTGAGGTAAGGATGCATCGGCAGGCTGATCACTTCGTGACTGAGCTTCTCTGATGTGATTAATTTTTCTTGTGCACGAGGGAAAGCTTCATATGCAGGCTGCAAATGCATGGGGGTGCGATAATAAACACCATAGGGAATTTGCTGTTCTTTGAAGCGTGTTTCAAGTAAATCGCGCTGTTTGGGTTGGCATTGAATGGTATAGAGTGCCCAAGCAGATTGGTAGCCTTTAGGCACAACAGGGGTTATTACATTGCTGGTTAAGCCTTGTTGGTATAAATCAGCGATATGTTGACGTTTTTTCCACTCATCATCAAAAATCTTCAATTTTTCTATCAATATGGCCGCTTGCATAGAATCTAAACGGCTATTTAAACCCAAATACTGATAGTCATACCGATAATCCGTTGCGCCATGGACTCTTAAAGCTTTTAGGCGCTCTGCAATATCTAAGTCTTGAGTCATAATTGCACCACCGTCGCCATAAGCGCCTAATGGCTTAGAGGGGAAAAAGCTAGTGGCCGTCATACTTGTTAGTGTACCGACTGTAACACCATCAATTTTTGCCCCAAAGCTTTGCGCGCTATCCGCCATCAGTAATATATTATGCGCGTCTGCTAACTCTTGTAGCGCTGGATAATTAGCAGGCAACCCAAACAAATCAACGGCCATAATGCACTTAGGCTTTAACCCAAGTTTTTTGCTTTTTTGAATGGCTTGTTCGAGGCTGATCAAGTCAATATTATATGTTTTGGGGCAGATATCCACGAAAAATGGAGTCGCTCCAGTGAAAGGAACGACTTCAGCAGTGGAGGCGAAAGTAAAAGTTGGGACAAAAACTGCATCGCCTTTACCGACTTCATTTGCCAGTAATAGCAGTTTTAAAGCATCTGTTCCGTTAGCGCAGCTCACAACAGCTTGGGCTTGCGTGTATTCTTGTAGCGCCCCTTCAAAAGCACGTACTTCAGGACCTAAAATATATTGTCCATGTTCAAGTACTTTTTTTATGGCTTGATTAATTTTGTTTTCAATAGGTTTCTGTTGGCTCTTGAGATCGATGAACTGAATTTTATCCACGTGAATGACACCTTATATTTTAAAATGCTGTACTTTATGTTGGTTGGCTTAGTCTATAGCTGCTGCAGTATTTGCAAAAGGATGCTCTAAGTTTTCCAAAGCTTTATCAACATGGGCGCGAATGCTCTCGTGTAGCTTATCGTTTTGTTTGTGTGTTGGGGGCTCAGGAGCTAACTTGACTGTTTGTTTTGTCTCTATAGATTCTATGGCGGCATTCAAAATTCGCATAACTTGTAGGCCTTCGTAAGCGTCTGTGATAGGCGCTTTGTGTTGAGCAATACAGTCTACAAAATGCTGGCATTCGTTGAGCAAAGGCTCTTGTGGGGACAGTGCTATGGTCTGGGGTTTTGGATCGCAAGGTTGAGGTTGTCCATCAATCCATTCTACTGGATAAGGATAAAGCTTTAGTTTTTCAGACCAGTCAGCACAATCATCGAATATGGCCATGGCTTTTTCGCCTACAACGACTAATTTTTGTTCTTTGAAGGGATGTAGCCAAGATACAAAGATATGTGCCTGCACGCCACTAGGGAAGTTTAGATGGGTGCTGGTGATATCTGCGACCGTGTGCTCTAGGAAGTTTGCTCCCATGGCGGATACATACTCAGGCATTTCTTTGGTTAAAGAGAGAATCATAGAAACATCGTGAGGGGCATAATCCCACCAAATATTTTCTTCGGTTCTAAATTTCCCTAAGTTTAGCCGGTTGGAGCAAATGTACTGTAATTTACCTAAGGTGCCATTATTGTTGAGCTGCTTAAGCGCATTAAACGCCAAATGATACTGCAATAAGTGTCCGACCATTAAAATACAATCACTTTCTTTTGCAAGCTCATATAGCTCACAAGCATTATCTATAGATAGCGCCAGAGGCTTTTCAACAAAGGTGTTTTTCCCGGCCAATAGGCAGCGGCGGGTATATTCATAATGGGTAGCAGAAGGAGATGCCACTAGTACGCCACTAATTGTCTTATCCTTGAGAATTTCATCAAAAGACAAATGAGGCACTTCAAAAGTTTTACTAAATTCTATTGCGCGCTGTTCAGATTTATCACAGATTGAGTGTAGGTTACCCATTTTATGTAAAACACGAATGAGGTTTTTACCCCAATTGCCACAGCCGATAACGGCGATTTTGATATCTTTGCTTGATTTAGCCAACAAAATTAAACCTTATTTAATACCATTCTGCCTACTTAAATATTTTAAGCCGCTTGTTCATCGGCGCATATATTAGGAGACAATATACAAGAAGTCTGAATTCTAGCAAATTTAGACCTACTAACTCAAATTTATTGAATAATAATTTCCTGTAGATAATACGTTTAAATGCAACAAAATCCTACTAATAAAGCGAAAAAAGCATTCAGCTGAATAATTTGGGGGAGATTTTAGGGGGAGGTGAAAAACTCACTGCTAGTGCTGATAGTGAATACTAGCAGTGGATTAGATGAAAAACGAACTAGTTTAAAATTTTACCAGCAGCCATATGCATCACAGTACACAACATCATAATAACCATAGTCATAGTAAGTGTCGTAATAATATGGGTAAGGATCATAGTAATTTACTGGTGAATAAGTAGGTCTGGGGGCGGCTAGGGCACTAATGATAATAGCGGTTGTCGCAATAGCAGCCGTCGCAATAATTAATTCTGCTGTGCCGCCTGATATAGCTTGGGTTTCTTGCATTGATAATGTTTTCATGGCTTGTCCTTTTCTTTTGTTACTGCAAAGAGTAGGGCAAAGATACCAGAAAGTCATTGAGGCTGGAAATAGTAATGTTTCCTAAACCGACAGGCGGCAATAATAGAGAGATTAAAGGAGGTTTTTGATTGGCAACTGAGTTATTCTTTTAAATATTTATGGTTTTGGGTAAACTTGCATGTAAAAACAAACTGGAGATTTCATGAGCCGAGCGAATCATTTTCTGTTTTTTTAGAAAAGCATGGCCTTATTTTTGAAAATGCAGAATCAAACCAATCTTAGCAAGCACTTGTATTCTTGCCACTACATAATGTCATAGGGTTTTGTCTACGCACTACATATTTTTTTCTTGAGATTTACGAGAAAGAATGTATTGTTGCTACGCAACCAAGCGACTCTATTAAGCTTTGCGGTGCTAAATTATACCATTTTCAAAACTGCATACTGTGTTTTTATATCTGTAAAATGTATAAGATTTAAAATGTGCCAGCCCTTTTTTAGCCTGTTTATGTAAAAATGACTATCATTTATTGGTATTGTGCTGAGAAAAACAAATTTTTTCTATTATTTTCTAACAAAATATTGATTTTATTTCGTTCCAATGCGTTAATAACTATGTTATTGTTTTTTTTGGTTTGAACCGGAGGAAAATTTTCATGGCACCAAAGAAGAAAAAGGCAACGAAAGCTCGAAAGGCTACTGCAACGAAGAAGAAAACTACTGCAAAGCGTAAAACAACCGCTAGCAAGAAAGTGACTAAAGCGAAAGCAAAAACCAAGAAAAAAGTAACTCGCAAGAAACCTGCGACCAAAGTTGCTTCAAGAGCGAAAAAAACAGCAGCGACTAAGAAAAAAGTAGCCGCTTCTGCTAAGACAACTACGAATATTGTTAAGTTGCCAACTTCGGTTGTTTCTCAAAAACAAACGAAAGCACAAATCTTCACTGAAATCTCAGAAAATACAGGCGTTTCAAAAACAGACGTCAAAAATGTATTTGCAGCCTTGAGAAATTTAGTTGAACGTCATCTAAAAACACGTGGTTCAGGACAATTTATTGTTCCAGAATTGGGCTTAAAAGTCCGTCGCGTTGCCAAGAAAGCCACTAAAGCTAGAAAAGGTAGAAATCCCTTCACTGGCGAAGAAATCATGATCTCTGCTAAACCAGCTCGTAAAGCCGTAAGAGCGACTGTGCTTAAAAACTTAAAAGAAGTTGTATAACTTTTAATTTTAGCGTCTTTTGTATCTTTGTATGCAAAGGGCGCTTGCACTTTAAACCCTTCTGAATATTAATCTGCCTGATACATCCCCCTTAGAAGTATTAAACAAGATGCCATTACATCCTATTGTTAAGCGAATTATAGATAAAACCTATCGTTCAGATTTCGAACGATTGCATGAGCGCCCGATTGAGGATGTCAGAAAAGCGTTTCAAAAGGGTATAATTGAAAATAAGCATGTCATTAAGAGCCAATATCTTGACGTGATTAATTTAGATGGTGGGGCAAGCATTCGTCTACATACACCTAAAAATCTAAAATATGATGGTTTGTTGTTTTATATTAAAGCTTGTGGCTATTCTTTTGGGGAGATAACAGATTCAGATTTAGGCTGCCAAAAGTTATCGAATTATTTAAAGTGCAAAGTAGCCGCTATAGAGCATCGACTGGCGCCTGAGTATCAATTTCCGTTGCCTTTTGAAGATTGTGTTAACGCAATTGAATATTTATACCATTATCATAAAAAATACAAACTAAACCCGGAAAAGTTCGCTTCCTGGGGAGAAAGCAGTGGTGCAAATATTTCAGCAGGATTAGGCCATTATTTTCGTGATCAAGGCAAGAAAAAACTTCAAACCCAGATATTATTCTATCCGCCTCTAGATTATTCTAAAGTTTATGCCTCAAACACTCAGTATGGACATGGTTTCTTAACAGAGTCGTCTATCAGTGATTATTTTATTGACCAGTATGTTAAAAATAAAGCTGATTTATCACATCCTTTTGTATCACCCATGCTAAATACCAACTTTAGTGGGTTACCGCATACTGTGCTTTTGAGCGCACAATATGATTTGTTTTCTGATGAGCACTCGGCTTATACAAAAAAAATCATAGAGGCCGGAAGCAGCATTAATACTTTATATGCAACAGGGCTAGTTCATGGGTTTTTGTGGCATCAAAAACATATTAAAGAAATATCTTATTTTGTAAAATATGCATTGAAAGAAGTGCAAAAAATTATAGAATAGTAAAAGAGCTAAAATCAATGTTTTTTGGCTGAAAATAGGAGCATTTGGCTGGCACCTCATTCTCCTCTCATCTAACTGTTATTCGTTAGTCGCCTCAGGCATACCATTGTTCCTGTTCTCTACGCCTTTTATCATTTGTAATCAAAAGCCTGACAGACAAAGTAATTTCAATACGTTATCTTTGACTTTCATATATTTTACGCAAAAAAGGCACATATAGAATGTACTCTAATAAAGCATCAAGCAGTAGCTCTAATAGTTCAAACATAATTAATAACAATAATAATATGGATGATGAAGAACAGAATGAATCGTTGGACTATCATTTATCAAACCTACCATTAGAAATCCAAACCATGATTTTCAGAAATCTCAATATACAAGATCAAGATAACTTAGGTTCGACTTGCAAGGTTCTGCAGGAAGCAGGAATCATCAACCATAATTCTACTAGCTTTTGGAGGACCAACTTCAAGACGTTGTCAAATGTTGAAATAATAGATGCTTGCCGGCGTAACATTGTTGCGGCATATATTTTTTTTAAAGAAGGCTTTGTGAAAAAAAATCGCCTAAGCGATGTGTTGGAAATTGCGTCGAGTCATGAAGCACTTGCTTTATCTATTCTTGCCGATAAAAAATATTTTCTGAAAGAGGGCGATGCATTGGTTGTTTTGGCAAAAAATCATCTATCAGTTGCTAATGTTCTTTTGACTGATACTATGCTTTTTGAAAAACTGGGTTTGAATAATTTAACTCAATTGGCAAACTATCATCCAGAGCTCTCTAAAAGCATATTCGAAAAAGCTTTAATAGATGGCAAGCCTGTATTCCAGGAATATGCATTTCGCCAAGATGATGAGATGATTCAAAAAATCTTAGGAGATAAAAAAACCCTTGCCGCTCTCACCCGCTACGACTTAATCCAATTAGGCGAGCATCATTTTGAAATTGCGGATAAAATCATTAAAACACCTGCTTTGAGAGGAAAATTAAGTCAAGTGTGTATAGCCAGATTAGGGAAGGCTCATATTAAAATAGCTTTAAAAATATTTGAAGATAAGGAACTTCTAAAAACATTTTCTGAATCAAATTTATTTATAATGTGCAACCATCTTCCTATAGCTCAAATATTATTTAAAGAGAGAGGTGTAAAAGCTAGGTATGACAGCAGCAACTATGGCGCATTCAGCTTGTGTGCCCATTTATCTATAGCAGATGACGTATTCAAATATTTGGATTCAAGTGGTGGGTTGACTGAATCGAATATGCTGTTTTTAGCAATGCGTCACCCCCCCATAGCTAGAAAGATAATTAAAAACAAAGAACTTTCAGATAAACTGTCTGGCTTTACATTAAGTAAATTAGGAAAGCATGTTGAAAACGCACAAAGAATATTGAAAGATAAAGCATTCTCAATAAAGCTTAGTGGCGGGGATCTATTCGAAATGGCGTGTACAGGCCGCTACGATTTACCCAGCATGAAGAGCTCCGCTATTGATCACCTCTTGTTTGAGATTGAGCGTAAAGACAATGGCATTGCAAAGCAAATAATAAATCAACCTGAGTTTTATGACAAGCTCTCGGATATTCAGAAATTTGGGGTAATGTCAGTCGTTAATTTTGATTTGAGTATGAAGCTATTCGGGCATGCTCATATTGTTGGAGATACTACGCATAGAACTTTATTAAAAGAAATTGGTTACATTTCGGGTATATCTGAAATTATTTCGAATAATTTTGAAGTCAACCTAGCTGATGGTCTAGTTCAAAGTAAAAATAAAGAAGTAGCTCAAAGCAAAGAGGAAGAAGTTGGAGTATCAAGCCCACCTAAAAAAAGAAGGAAATTAAATTAACTAGATGCAAGCCTCAGATGTTACTTATAGAGCATTTGATACGTGAGAAAATGTAGCCCTGAAAGGCAATATTTGAATGAGTCATTCTCACTATGATTTTGCCTTACGGTTTACAACTGTAACTGGAGCGGGCATGCCCGCTTTAAGTTGCAATAATGTTTGAGCTGTCTAAACAAGAATCAGTTTTTGTATCGCTGGATTTATTGATACTCAAAGCTTTGCCAATTATTAAATAAATTGCATCACTGTCAGTATCTGTACCATCATGAGCAAAATGCACAATAAAGCGCCAATTACAGGTATCCATTTAGGATAGCAAACGCAATTTTCGGCTACACCGTGTTGTTTTTTAATACGCAATAAAGAAAGATTGACTATCAAAAATACAAACAAAATAATAAAACTAGTTACTTTTGCTAAGGTTACAAGTTGAAAAGATACCGCTAGCAATATTGTTATCATTGCAACAAACAAAGTGGCGAGAATCGGGGTTTTTGTTTTGCTATTCACTTTTGCAAATATTTTTGGTCCCATACCCTGTGCACTCATGCCATAAATAACTCTTGATGACATAATCACTTGGGCAAATGCACCATTCACAATGGCAATGATACTTATCAAACTTATGCCATATGTTGAAGCTATTCCCTGATTTGATAATAGAGCTGCTAATGGAGCGTTACTCTTAGCAAGTAGTTGGGGTTCCATAGATAACACAGCAGCAACAGCGACTAAAATATATATAACAGTTGTTACGCATAAAGCGGTTATAATAGCAATGGGCAAATTTCTACTTGGTTCTTTAACTTCTTCGGCAATATTAACAATATCTTCAAACCCAATGAAAGCATAAAATGCTATATAGCCTCCCATAAAAATACCTAACCAAGCATGCATATTAGCGGTTGGCATCAAATTAGCCCACTCTTGCGGGAAGTTTTGTAAACCTTGTCGTGTTTCATATAAAACCCAAAACAATCCAAGCATTTCGATAATAGTAATGATGGTGATAAAGCCTACCGATTCTTTGATGCCGATAATAGCGATTGCTGCGAGTATGATAAACAAGGATGTTAAAATAAATGGCTCTGGAATGTCTATTATTACTTGGGCATAACCCACAATACCTTTGCCGAGGGTTGCTGCAGAAACAACCCCAGTAATAACTATCAACCAACCAATCAATATGGAGAACCATCGAATATGAAATGCTTCATGCGCATACCGACTTTCGCCAGCAGAAAAGGGATATCTGGAAGATAATTCACAATAGGAAAGACCTGAAAAACCAGCTACAACTGATGCCAACAAGAATGCAAAAGGTGTAAATAACCCGGCTTCACCAGCCACTTTTCCTATGAGCACATAAATCCCAGCTCCCAAAATCGTACCAATTCCATAAAAAGTTAGAAAAGGTAGTGATATGGCGCGCTTAAGATTATTTTTATACATAAGTATCTATCATTTTTGATGCATTCGCTAAAGCATATCATGACTCAATATTTCTCTCTAGAGCCACGCTAGCACTCTAATTTAAAACGTACATTTTTAAAACTGGGATGGAGAGACTTAAGAGGTTTTTTTATAGTCTCTTAGCTGGTTTAACATATTCTGTGATTTTTGCATTACTTTTCTCATTTATAGTTGGAGCCTACTTGGGGATGCTACGTTCTAGTTTTTACAGGACAAAAACTAAAAATCCTAGCTCTAACCGTCTTAATATAGACCACCATTAGCCTTGTCTGAAGAAGAAAAAAGTGCCGTCATCGAATTAATGGATAGCGAACGCTTTGCGGACAAAACACAATATGAAATATGCGGAACAATGCTTGATGAGGCGCAATATCTTTGTTCAATAAGCACCATGTATCGTTATTTATCAGAGCTGGGTGAATCTAACGAAAGAAGAAGAAATCATAAAAAGCGTGATGAGATTAAATATACTAGAAGGATATAGCCTTAACTTCCAACCTATAGAAATTATTCAGCTAACTTTTAAGTCACAAAGTCCTTTAATTACCACCAACAGCACTGTATACTACTTTGGTTGCTTACTAAGTTTTACCAAATAAGTAAGTAAAGGCGTCATCGTTAATTGTTTGTCCAGTGCTATTGGTAGTACTTTCTTCAAAGCCTTCAATTACAGCATGTCGCACCGTGCCTATACACCTAAATTAACAGGCACTCTAATGTCGGCAAGCTGTCATATTTAATTTTTAAATAATCATCAACTAGCCACAATCCATTATTTACATTAAAAGAAAGGTATTTTATGTCCACTTCATTTGAAGCGCTTGGTTTATCTAAGCAACTAGTTCAAGCTGTACACGAAAAAGGGTATAGCGTTCCATCTCCCATTCAAGCTCAATCTATTCCTGTTGTTTTAAAAAAAGTTGATGTTATGGCTTGTGCTCAAACAGGCACAGGCAAAACAGCCGGTTTTACTTTGCCTATGCTACAAATGCTAAGTGGGAGTAACACTGAGAACAAAAAGGCACCACGTGCACTTATATTAGCGCCAACGCGTGAGCTAGCGGCACAAATACATGATTCTATATTAGATTATGGTCAGCATTTATCAATACGTTCTACATTTGTATTTGGTGGGGTTAAAATTAATCCACAAATACAAAAATTACAAAGTGGTGTTGATATTCTGGTTGCAACCCCTGGGCGTTTATTAGATTTACTTTCACAACGAGCCTTGGTATTAAGCGAAGTTGAGATTTTAGTACTGGATGAAGCCGATCGCATGCTAGACATGGGTTTTATTCATGACATTAAAAGAATAATGGCGCACCTGCCTAAAAAGCGACAAAATTTATTGTTTTCTGCAACTTTCTCACATGATATTCGAAAATTTGCCAAAGGATTGCTGAATAATCCTGTGGAAATCAGCGTTGCACCACAAAATATTACGGCAGAGTGCGTCAAGCATAAGATTCACCCAGTGGATAAAGCCCGTAAAGCGGAACTATTAAGCCATTTGATCAGAACAAATGATTGGTATCAAGCATTGGTTTTTTGTAGAACAAAACATGGCGCGAATAAACTTGTCAAACGTTTAAGCCAAGATGGCATAGATGCACTAGCGATTCATGGTAACAAGAGTCAACTTCAAAGGACCAAAGCATTGGATAGCTTTAAGCAAGGTAAGGTTCAAATTTTGGTTGCTACGGATATTGCTGCTAGAGGCATCGATATTCAAGAGCTTGAACAAGTGGTGAACATTGATTTACCTAATGTGCCAGAAGATTATGTTCATCGTATAGGGCGTACAGGCCGAGCGGGCGCAAAAGGACAGGCTATTTCATTGGTGAGCGCAGATGAAATAAAACAATTATGTGATATTGAAAAAGTATTAAAACAATCCATTAAGCGTGAACTAGTTGATGGTTTTGAGCCAGACCACTCTGTACCAGATCGCATGCCATCTCGCCGAAGTGCAGAAGGCTATAAGGCAAAGAGAGCCGCTGTGGGGCGCCGTCAGTCTGAGAGTGGGCAAAGATCAGAAAGAGGCTCAAGAAGAGATTCAGAGAAAAACACACATAATAGGAAAAAATCAGAAGGTGATAGCAAGCATGGTAGAGCTTCTACCCATAGCAGAAATGCTGGAGACAAAGCTCGAGTGAGCCGTAGTACAGGACGTAGTGGCAGTAATAAATCTAGATAAAACTTATTTTTTATAAGTAAAAGGCTCACGAAATATGGATGTTAATATTGCGTGAGCCTTTTTTATGACAGTGTGTGTATATCCCCTTTTATAAAACTTAAAGATTTGCTATATTTTATATATCATAACCCCCCATATTCTATTCTCAAATCCTCTGAATTGAGACGTATGTATTGTTTTTCACGTCGTCTATCCGTTTTGCTTCGATATTGTTATTGCTTTCTTATATAATAGTTGGAAGCAGTCAATCAGTATCGGTGGGGATAGATAAGATGTTTTTAAAGCAATTAGATAATCAATATGAAGAAAAAATGCAAAAAGCATTAGCGGCTATTTTAGCGCCTTTATTGAAAGATAGTGGGATTACATTTTTTCATTATGCCGCCTCATCGTCAAAAGATAACTCTTTTTTAAGTGTGTCCAATCGACCAGATTTAACACATGCTATTATTAATAAAAGATTTCAATCAGGTAAAAATGTCTATCTTAATTTATTGGATAGTGGCTTTTATTTTTGGTGCGAAAATATTGAATTTTCTGATGCAGCAAGTATTATGCAAGAAAATGGTATTGGAAATGGATTTTCGATTATTCGCAAATCTGGTGATACCACGGAAGTGTTTGCTTTTGCAGGCGCGTTAGAAAATATTGCATTGAAAGAATATTTTTTAAACAACATCAATGTCATAGAAGGGTTTTGCGCTTACTTTAAAGACAATGCAGCGCCTATCATCAAGCTTGCACATCAGCATAAAATAATCATTCCTGTTGAGTTGAGTGCGCCATCAGATGTGCGAATTCAAGATTCTAGTATGGTGGCCTCTCAGGTGAGCCATCATGTACCATTTCCAACAAGTACATTTGAAAGCCATCTATATGATGAGCGTATTACATTATCTAAACAAGAAAAAGCATGTTTTAAATTGTGGCTGTATGGTAAGTCGAATACACAGATATCTGAATCACTCGATATTTCAGTTACAGCAGTAAACTGCTATATTAGCCGCGTAAAAAGAAAATTTCATTGCACCAAGCGAGATCAGCTGATGGAAAAAGCATATCAGTATAACTTAATTCAAGCGCCTGTTATGGACATGTTATTTTAATTTAACGAGTGAGATGATTGCATGCCAAGTCTCCAGGTGGGCAAAAAGGTCATGGGTGAGGTTCCAGTAAACAATTATTTACAGGTGGCTTTTGATGAGTTTCAAACGGATGGTAATTTCCAAGCTCTT
>CAZWHY010000021.1:0-56545 GCA_964633725.1 Uncultured Candidatus Berkiella sp. | reverse complement strand
CTATTCAAACATATTCATTAATTCTCTGATGAACGAAGTGAATCAAATTCCTCGCTCAATTTTGGGAGAGGACGGCTGAAAGCCTGGTGAGGGTTAGGAATGGGCGTATACAGAAAACCTTACTTTTCATCAAACCGAATACAGTTACGCCCTTCAGATTTTGCTTTATATAATGCTCTATCAGCCGCTTGGATTAATTCGCCTGCGGTTTTATTCTTTGCATTGTATTCTGCGGCGCCAATACTGACTGTTGCTGTAAACTCTACCAAAGCATTGTCACCTTGGTGTAGTAGTTTCGCAAAACCCTTACGAATATCATCCAAGAGTGGTTGAACCGTATCACTATCGCTTTGCGTTAATATGATCGCGAACTCCTCGCCGCCATAGCGGCCCACGCTGTCTGTTTTTCTTAGGCGTTGTTTGAGCAGTCTTGCGAGCCCTTTGATTACACGGTCACCTACCGGATGCCCATGATTGTCATTGATTGATTTGAAGAAATCAATATCAACCATTGAAAAGGTTAATGCGTAATCATTACGCTTGGCTCTGGCGATCTCTAAGTCTAATTGTTCTAAAATACGCGTATGATTTAGTAAGCCAGTCAAGCTATCTTGTATCATCTCTGCTCTTAAAGTACGAGCCCGTTCCGCACGTGCTTTAATCGCGGCAACCAAATAATCTGGCTCAATCGGTTTGGTTAGAAAATCATCTCCACCGATGGTAATGGCATATAGTTGTGTATCTCGGTCTTCCTCTGCGGAGAGGTATACAATCGGTATGCTGGTGTAAGAATCTTGTTGTCGGATCATTTTGGTTAACTCAAAGCCTGTGCATTTAGGCATGTATAAGTCCATCAAAATGAGTTCCGGCTGGAACTCTTGTAGTTTTTTATTAATTTCAAGTGGGTTGGTAACCACTTCGGTTATCATGGCGGCATTTTTTAATTGCTGTTCTATAAATTTAGCTTGCGTCTTAGAGTCTTCAATAATAAGCACACGATAAGGTGTGCCTTCGGTATGTTGAATGGTGAGGGAGTCGACTTTTTCAATGAGACTGGTGAATTCTATAGGACGAATCATATAAGCTAATCCGCCTGCTTTTACAGCAAATAATCGTGACTCGACACTCTCATCAAAAGAGATAAAAATGGTGGGGACGTTTTCAGAAATTTCTAGCACCTGCTCTGGCCCATGCTCAGTACAATAATCTGTGTCCAATAAACATGCGTTATAAGTATTTGTTTTCGCATTTGATACCAGACGCTGCATGTCTTCTAGGGAGTCGCATGTGGTGCAAGTATAGTTGAAGTACTTTACTTGACTAATAATTTCTTCTAGCAATTGCTTATCTGTGAGTCCTAATAAAATATGATGGGTTTTGGAAGAGGATTCTAGAGGCCGCAAAGGTTGTTCAGTTTCTAAATGCATCTGAGTAATTTGCTTTAAAGTCTCTATTTGAGAGTGTAATGCATTAAGAGAGGGGAGAATATTATCTGTATGCCCTATTTTATAGTGTGCTTGCACTAATGTATGAATTTTTTCAACAATAACCCGTATGGCAGGATGCGGAAGGTTTTTAGCGATTTCGCTGAGCTGGTTTGTCAATATATCCAGTTGTGGACTTTCTGATTTTGTCAGAACTTGAGTGTCAGAAATTTTTAAATGCTCTACCAAATCAGCCAAACGTTGGAGCTGTATTAGAAATTGATGACTGCCTGTCTCGGTAGGTATTTCCGAAGAAAGGGCTTGTGACGCTGGGTTTTTAGGCGACATCTTTATAAACTCAGTATGTTTTTTAAATATGGTTGTAGATACACGATTATAGCAAGCCTAATATTTTAATAATATTTAATACATATAAGGATAGAGTAATTAGGAGGAAACTTCTGTGTTTGATAGCTGGATTTATTTTCGGCGGAAGTATTTCCAGAGCTGGCTCTTGACTATTAAATTATAACCCATATTATTAGCACTCCAAAGGAGAGAGTGCTAGCAAAAAGTGAGCAACCTCCTAATTTAGTTATAACGGTTAATACCGAATTTGAAGGAGATTGATGACATGGCCATTAAGGTAACACCTCTTGGTGATCGTATATTAGTTAAGCAAGACGATGAACCACAAAAAACAGAAGGTGGCATTTATCTGCCTGAAGCAGCTCAAGAAGCACCACAAAGGGGCACAATCGTGAGTGTTGGCGCTGGTAAAGCGCTAGATAATGGCCAAATTCGTGAGCCGCTATTGAAAGTCGGCGACAAAGTTATTTTTGGTAAATACTCTGGAACCAAAGTAAAACTAGAGGAAGACGAATTATTATTCATGCGTGAAGAAGACGTTATGGCGGTCGTTGGTTAATTATCAACAATTTTTCGAATTTTAGTAAATTTTATATTTAGGAAATAAATTATGTCAGCAAAACAATTTCAGTTTGATACTGAAGCTCGTGACTCAAGTTTAAAAGGCGTTGCCAAATTGGCTCGTGCTGTTAGTGTGACTTTAGGCCCTAAAGGTCGTAACGTTGTGATTCAGAAATCTTTTGGTGCACCTTTGATCACCAAAGATGGCGCAACAGTTGCTAAGAATATTGAATTACCTGATCCATTAGAAAATATTGCTGCAGAATTAGTGAAAGACGTTGCTTCTAAAACAGCGGATGATGCGGGTGATGGTACAACAACCGCGACTGTATTAGCACATGCTATTTTTGCGGAAGGCAATAAATATGTTGCTGCTGGTATCAATCCTATGGATTTAAAACGTGGTATTGATAAAGCAGTGAAATCTGCCATTGAATCTTTGAAAGGTCTTTCTGTTGCTTGTGAAGATACCAAAGCGATTTCTCAAGTGGGTACTATTTCTGCTAACTCTGATACCGTTATTGGTACTATCATTGCAGATGCAATGGGCAAAGTCGGCAAAGAAGGCGTTATCACAGTTGAAGATGGTAACAGTCTGGAAGATGAGTTAGACGTTGTTGAAGGTATGCAGTTTGATCGTGGTTATATTTCTCCATACTTTGTGAATAATCAACAAAGCATGAATTGCGAACTGGAAAATCCTTTTATCTTGCTTGTTGACAAGAAAATTTCTAATATTCGTGAAATGTTGCCAACATTGGAAGCGATTGCAAAATCTAGTCGTCCATTGTTGATCATTGCAGAAGATATTGAAGGCGAAGCTTTGGCGACTTTGGTTGTGAACAGCATCCGTGGTGTGGTGAAAGTTTGTGCGGTTAAAGCGCCTGGTTTTGGTGACCGTCGTAAAGCAATGTTGCAAGATATTGCTATTTTGACCGGTGGTAACGTGATTTCTGAAGAAGTAGGTCTAACATTAGAAAAATGTGAGATTACTGATTTGGGTACGGTTAAACGTGCTGTCATTAGCAAAGAAAATACTACATTGATTGATGGTGCGGGTGAAGCGGCTCAAATTAAAACTAGAGTAGATTCTATTCGTAGACAAATCGAAGATACTTCTTCTGATTATGATCGTGAAAAATTACAAGAGCGTGTAGCTAAACTTTCTGGTGGTGTTGCCGTGATTAAAGTAGGCGCAGCAACTGAAGTTGAAATGAAAGAGAAGAAAGCACGTGTAGAAGACGCTTTGCATGCGACTCGTGCAGCGGTTGAAGAAGGTGTGGTTCCTGGTGGTGGGGTTGCATTTGTTCGTACTATTGAAGCGGTTAAGCAAACTAAAACTGACAATGCAGATCAAGATTTAGGTGTGAACATTATTGTTCGTGCTTTAGAAGCGCCTTTACGTCAAATCGTATCTAATGCGGGTGGCGAGCCTTCTGTTGTTCTAAATCGTGTGTTTGAAGGTTCTGGCAACTTTGGCTTCAATGCAGCAACAGACGAATATGGCGATATGATTGAGATGGGTATTATTGACCCAACGAAAGTCTCACGTAGCGCTTTACAGAATGCTGCTTCTGTTGCGGGTTTGATGATCACAACTGAGTGTATGATTGCTGATTTACCTAGCAATGACACTGATTCTGCCGGATCGGGCGACATGGGTGGAATGGGCGGTATGGGCGGTATGGGTGGAATGGGCGGCATGATGTAAGCCTCTCCCCTTTATGGTTCGTATAAAAAAGCCCGCATATGATTATGCGGGCTTTTTTTTGAATTAAATATAATATGAAATAGTCGTCATGATTTTTGAAGTTATGCGCATGGTAAATTTAACAGGAAGGGGCAAATGGATGGCGCCTTGCTCTGCTGCCAAAATAGCATGTTCTGCTTCGTCTATTTTCATTTGGGTGACAATGGCACGGCTTCTTTGATCCATACTGGGTAACAGTGTTAAGTGCTTATCTAAATGCTTTACGACTTGGTTTTCTGTTTCTTCTAGGAAGCCCAGACTGATTTTATCTCCAGCCAAGCCCGCCATAATGCCAATGGCTAAGGAGCCGGTAAACCAAATAGGGTTTAAGTAACTGGTTCTGTTATTTAATTCAGATAATCTTTTTTCACACCAGACTAAATGGTCTATTTCCTCATCCGCAGCTTTTTGCATTGCAATGGAAATATTTTGATTGCGGGCCGTTAGGCTTTGGCCAAGATAGAGCGCTTGGGCGCAAACTTCACCACAGTGATTCACTCTCATAAGGCTTGCGCTTTTTTTTTGTTGATCGTTTGTAAGATTCGCATGCGGTTGACGGTCTGCTGGGTATGGGGCTTGAGAAATACTAGACCTATTGAATGCGCGCATACACTGATCTATTGTAAGCATGAGGTTATCAATAGCAGTATAGGATCTCAAGTTACTTTTATTACTAATCATTAGGCGTGATAAGTCCATATTTTTTAAGATAAAAGATTTTGGTATTTTAACACGCATTATATTGGTATCCGAATAATAACAGTGGAGAAACATCATGAAGAAAAATGCAAAACTTATTGTCACATCAGCTATTGCAGGCGCAGTTAGTTTAGGTTTGTTGGCATTAAGCGAAACAGCTTTAGCAAAAAAAGGCGACATGGAAAAATGCTACGGTGTAGCCAAGTCTGGCAAAAACGACTGTGGGACAAAAAAGCATGCTTGCGCAGGTCAAGCAACAGCGGATAATGATCCAGGTGAATGGGTCTATGTTCCTAAGGGCACTTGTGATAAAGTTGGTGGTAAAACTAAGTAGGGTTTAGCGGCAATAGGAAATACAATGAAATATAGTGCTCAATCTATTCAAGGTGTTGGTATTGGCCTGCGGACTGAGCATTATCAAACGATTCTGGAAGAAAAGCCTAAGGTTCCTTGGTTTGAGGTTGTGACGGAAAACTATATGGGCAATCGTGCTTTACCCAATCGGCATTTAGATTTAGTTAGGCGTGACTATTCTATTGTTTTTCATGGCGTGAGCTTATCGATAGGCTCAACTGATCCACTTAACCTAGAATATATCGCTCAGCTAAAAGCTTTACAGAAAAAATTTGAACCTAACTGGATATCAGATCATCTATGTTGGACATCTTTAAACCAACGCTACATACCAGACTTATTGCCATTACCGTTCAATAAAAATACGATTACACATTTGGTGGATAGAATTTTACAGGTGCAAGATTTGCTTGGGCAGCGGATACTATTGGAAAATATTTCAAGCTACTTAAAATTTAAGCAATCTGATATGGCGGAGTGGGCGTTTGTGACTGAAGTGGTTCAGCAGGCAGATTGTTATATATTATTGGATATTAACAATATATATGTTAATTCAAAAAATCATGGTTTTGATGCGCTTGAGTATATACAAAACATATCAATAGAGCGCGTAAAGCAATTTCATTTAGCGGGCTATGAAGATCAGAAAACGCACTTACTTGATACACATAGTACAATGATCAGCCAACCTGTTTGGGATTTATATCAACATGCTTTAGCTCGATTTGGTGAAGTGCCCACACTTATCGAATGGGATTCTGATATTCCTGACTTTGCGACACTTTTATCCCAAGCGCATCGTGCACAGACTTATCAACAGGCGTTGTGTCATGGAGCTTAAATTATTACAGCAGAGCTTTCTCAAGGCTATTTTAGATTCAGAAGAAAATTCTGATGATATAGAGAAAATTGTTCAATCAGATAGACTTTTGAGTGCGACCCAACGTTTAGATATTTATAAAAGTAGCATGCTGGGAAATTTTATTAGCATTTTAAAAGATGCATACCCAGTTTGCGATTGTTTAGTAGGGGCGCAATATTTTTCTGCTTTATGCCAACGATTTGTATCGGGGCATCCAAATTATAAACCAGATATTACGCAATATGGTGATACCTTCTCTGATTTTTTACAAACATTTGAACCCGTACAACAGCAATGTATCTATTTGGCAGATGTTGCGTGTTTGGAATGGGCATGCCGTCAGGCTTTGGATAGTCCAGAATCTAGCTCGAGCTCTGAAGTGATAGATTTAGCAGCGTTGGCCAAAATACCAGAATCTAAACAAGGAAACTTAATATTTCATTTGCCCAAAGGCAGTACATTAATTGATTCACGTTATCCTATATTAGATATTTGGAAAAGTAATCAATCGGGGTTTACTGGAGATAAAGAAATAGATTTAGGATTGCCCGGAGATAGATTGATTGTTTTTAGGCAAGAATGGGCGCTTTTGATTCACCCATTAGATGTCACTGCATACGATATGTTAGAAATGCTATCAGAGAGCCTAACTTTTGAGCGTGTGAGTGTATTGTTATTAGAAAAACATGAAAAAATTAATATTGCTGAAATATTTAGCGAATGTATTAAAAATGGCTGGATAGTAGGATTTTGTTTAGCGGATGAGATAGGAAAATAAAGCACTATTTGTTTTGATTTGCAAGCTTTTTCTTAAAAATCAGGTGCATTTCTATAAGAATATGCGTATACTGTGATGACAGCGGTGTTTACAGAGCATTGCGAACAAATTTTCTGCTAACGAACGTTTAAGCCTTTTGGAATATTGTGACTGGATTTTTAAGTATATTTGCCTCATCCCCATTCAAACCTATTCAAGAACATATGGATAAAGTTTTTGAGTGCGCAAGCTTGTTGCCAGAGTTTATGGTGGCAGTGTACGCTCAAGATTGGGTGCAAGCAAAAATTGTTCAGGGAAACATCGCGAATCTGGAAGGTGAGGCTGACGAAATAAAACAGCAGATTCGATTACAAATGCCTCATAGCTTATTTATGCCGGTGTCTCGTTCCGACTTGCTAGAGTTGCTTCGTGAACAAGACCATATTGCAAATGATGCCAAAGATGTTGTGGGTATTATTTTGGGGCGTACGTTGGATATTCCTGAGCCTCTGCGAGAAGGGTTCAGCGGTTTTATTAATGCTTGTTTGAGTGCCGCAGAGAAGGCAAAAAAGGCTGTTTCAGAGTTAGAAGATTTGCTTGAGACTGGTTTTAAAGGGCGAGAAGTTAGAACCGTTAAACAGTGGATATGTGAGATAGACCAACTTGAGCGGGAAACAGATGAGATTCAGGTTCAGCTTAGGTCAGAGTTATTTGGCTTGGAAAAAAACATGCCGCCTATAGATGCCATTTTTCTATATAAGATTTTTGATAAAGCGGGCGCGATAGCCGATCATGCTGAAAAAGTTGGGCATCGATTACAGTTATTGATTGCCTCTTAAATTTAACCCCACCGACGATGAGTGAAGCAAATCCTTCCCCTCTACCGATTTCGGGAAGAGGGGAGAAATTGAGTAAGCAGTTAGGCTTAAGCGGTTACAAAATCTTCTTCTTCTGCTTCTGTTGTTTGTTCTTCCTCATATTCTTCTTCATCCTGCGAAGATAAATCGACGTTATCTAAACGACCAATCAAGCTAGATAAATCATCTCTCCATTTTTCGTGCTCTGCTTTAAGTGCTATATTTTCTTCTTCTAATTCCTCAATTTGTAATCTTAATAGCTCAATTGTTTCAACGGCATGTTCTACTTTTTCTTCAAGTTGTAGAAATAAATTGCTTGTCATAGTATTTTCCTCAGTACAATGGACTTCACATATTCGTGTGATTAATTTTAAGGTGCTTCACCCAAGCTGGCAAGTGGTCAGTTAAACATAAGGTTAAAAATGAGCCAAAATAATAAAAAACCAACCATGTTTCAGGTATTAAAAAGCGTATTAGCGGGTATGTTTGGGGTGCAAAGCAGTGAGAATAGAGAAAGAGACTTCACACATGGTAATCCTAAGGTGTTTATTTTTGTTGGGATTGTGTTGACGGCAGGGTTTGTCGGTGGAATATTGCTATTGGTGAAACTTGTATTGTCACTTGCGGGGGTGAGTTAAATTATAAGTATAACCCTCATCCCCCCATAAGGAATGGGTGGAGAGGGGATCTTTCTTTATTGTTATCGTAATACCTGTGTTGCTTAGCAAAACAAATTTTCTGCTTTTATGCCTTCTTCTTCCATTTTTTCTCTGAGGTGTTTTAGTGCTTCAACTTGTATTTGGCGAACTCTTTCACGAGTTAAACCTACAACTTTACCAACTTCTTCTAGTGTTGTTTCTTCGTGGCCAAATAAACCAAAGCGTTGGGCTAAAATAGATCTCTGTTTGTCATTTAACTTGTCCAAACTCCGAACCAAATGGGCAAATAAGTTTTTTTGCTCGTGTGATAGGTGAGGTGACTGTGTGTTTTGTTCGGCTAGTGCTTCCATTAATGGTTTGTCTGAGTCTTCTCCCATTGGCGTGTCTAAAGAAAGCGTTTTTTCATTGAGTCTAAATAATCTGTTTACATTATCAGGAGAGATATTGAGTGTTTCAGCGATTTCTTCGTAGGTAGGTTCGTGATCTAGTGTTTGAGCCATGTCTCTGGCTTTTCTTAAGTAGACATTTAGTTCTTTAATAACATGTATAGGCAATCGAATAGTACGCGTTTGGTTCATGAGTGCGCGCTCGATATTTTGTCTTATCCACCAGGTGGCATAAGTAGAAAAGCGAAAGCCTCTTTCTGGGTCATATTTTTCGACGGCTCTGATGAGGCCTAGATTGCCTTCTTCCACTAAATCTAGCAGTGATAAACCGCGATTGAGATAACGTCTCGCTATTTTTACAACGAGTCTGAGATTAGATTGAATCATATGATTACGAGCTTTCATATCGCCTTTTTGTGACAGTCTGGAATAATGGACTTCTTCTGTAGCAGAGAGCAAAGGGGTTAAGCCAATTTCTCGCAAATAAATTTGGGTTGGATCTGATTCTTGATTTGAGGTGCTGGCCTTATAGTCGCTAGTAGTATAATTTGAAGGTTTTTTGGATTTTGTGTTTTTGCTTTGATTTTTTTGTTTAAAGTCTATAGGTCCGTTCCATGAGTTTTTCATAATTTTCCCTTAGCATGATTTCTAGTTTTGATTTTAGTTATCAATCAAGATGCACAAACCAGGCCTAAATTATTTTCTATTGGAAACTCATAGCGTTACTTCTTTGTAAGAAGGGTAACAAAAAAATAATTGTAAAAATGATGGACAGAAATGAATAAGGTTGCTAGTCGAGTCTCGTTATTTTGCAACAAGGTGTTACAATGAAATTTCTGTAATCATTAGATAAAGATCAGTTGGAAGATGAGGTTATGACTAGAGCAGAATTAATAGAAATTCTCGCAAACAAGCAGCCGCAAACTCCCATTAAGAATATAGAGGATGCGGTGAAGCTCATTTTTGAGCAGATGTCTATGGCTTTAGAGCGTGGACAACGCATAGAAATTAGAGGGTTTGGCAGTTTCGCTTTGCGGTTTAGAGCACCAAGAGTTGCCAGGAATCCTAAAACTGGTGAATATGTGAACACAGCAGGAAAATATGTTGCACACTTCAAACCAGGTAAAGAACTGAGAGAGCGGGTGAACGAAGCCGCGGATCTTGAAAATTAAACCCAGTTTAAAAACACCGAATTTTTTATGATTAAGAAGAGGGAAGTCCCAGTGCAGCAGAAGAGTAAACTCATACATTGTTTAACTTTGTTAGGCGCATGTTTTGTCTTTGTGCTCAGCAAACCCGTATTAGCTGGGTTTGATGTTGTTGATGGCAGTGATGGCAAGTTTTATGGCAACGCACAAAATAGTACTTTTAAGAATGCCGTTGAAGGCTTTGATTCGCTAGACGAAAAAGATAAAGCCTTTTTAGCAAATGTTGAAGAAGCGCGCTCCGATCATCGTTGGTATGTGCGTCTTTTCTTAGGTCAACCTCGCACAACGTTGAAAAACATTACAAATACATCTAACGGTGGTGCATTCATAAACCCCGTCACAGGTCTGCCAATAGTCTATGCAGCGGGCGTGCCAATAACAGAAGGTCAGGTGAAAGATGACTTATTCACTGGGCTTGTGACTTGGGGATATAGATGGCGTAAATGGGCAATTGAGTGGGAATGGTTATTTTCTGAAACCCTAAAATATAATGCGAGTCCTATTGCTCCCACTGTGCCGATGAATGTTCATTCAAATATTACCAGAGTCGCTGCATTTTGGAATCTAGAATATACTTTTGATAAATGGTTTGATTTTCATCCAAATAACCTGGGTATTTATATTTTAGCGGGTATTGGTGGTACGTATTATTCTGCGAGTACGACGACATTATTCCTAAATGGCCAACCACGTCTATCAGATTCAACCGCCAAAACAAATGCAATATGGCAAATGGGCATTGGGACACGTTATCAAATTTCTTCTCATTTTCTGATTGAGGCGACTTATCGCTATATTGATTTAGGCAATGTGAAGTTTGGACCTCTTGATGCCGGTTTAGCGTTTGAAGCAGATAAGATTAGATCAACAGGTGCATTCTTAGGTGTAACCTACCAACTTTAGCATTGCTAGGAGCGAAGGTGAGAGAAGGTAACGGACGACAAATCATTCTATATACTGCTCTTGGGATTGCATTGGTAGGTTGTACTCCGATGCCTAAGCAAGGAGATAATATTTCATCCGTGACAATGGATGCGAGTTACGTGCCTTTGTTAGAGCATGGAGAGAAAAAACAGTTTCGTGCAGAAGGGGGGCCTCTACATAGGCCTGATTCTCCGCCATTACTGGATGAAACTCGACCTGACCAGTCCATAGAAAACGCTTTTAGAGGTGCGGAAGCAGAATCTTTGCAGCCACCCACTAAAGTTTCACAACAAAGTGGCAAGAAAAGCCTATTTAAGCGCTACCAAAATTGGTGGGGAACCAAAACAATGGGGGTTAATCTTAACCCGTTCCCCAAAGTCTCCAAAAAAGTGAACTGGGGACATGACTGGTGGTGGGGGCCTTCTAAAGAAGATTTGGCTTTGATGCCTTCTGAAGTGCTTTACGCACAAGCCAATGAATTTTATCGTAAAGGTACCAACCAATCACTCGTTAGGGCGTTTGAGCTATATGAAGTTGCCGCAAAACAAGGCAATAAATTTTCTCAAAGTCGCATTGCTGAAATGTATTACCATGGTATCAGTGTTGAGCAGAATTATGAAAATGCTGCTTACTGGTATTTGAATGCAGCCGAACAAGATTTAGCACAAGCGCAATTACAGCTGGGCTATTTATATAAAGAAGGCAAAGGCGTTTTAAAAAATAATAGTAAAGCACAATATTGGTATGATTTAGCTTATCAAAATGGCTCTCAGGAAGCATTGATTCGCTCGGGAGAATTGTATCAAAATTGGGCTAGAGGGTTGAGTGATCTAGAGAAGTCACGCTCTTATTATCAACGTGCAGCAGAGCATGGATTATCTGAGGGCAAATATAAGCTAGCGCATTTATATGCCACGAATAATGTTTTGGGACGCAACTATAGAAAAGCAGTTCGGCTTTATGAAGAAGCAGGAGCCGCTGGCTACGCAGATGCGTGGTCTGAGCTAGGTGAAATGTATCTCAATGGCTTAGGTGTGGCAGAAGATAAAATACGTGCGTTTGATAATTTCCAATTGGCTGCTGAGCAGGGCTCTCCTAAAGGCGCATTTAATTTGGGTGTTATGTATGAGATAGGCGATGGTATAGAGCAAAATCATAAAGATGCATTTTATTGGTATAGATTAAGTGCAGACTATGATTACCCTTATGCCGCATACCGCTTAGGTGAAATGTACGCGACAGGACAAGGGGCAAAACAACACTTTGGTATTGCGAATTATTGGTATCAAATTGCTTCGAGTTGGGATTTGGCTGCTGCGAATGTGCGGTTAGCTGATCATTATATGATTGGTCGTGGGTTGCCTAGAAATGCCAATGCAGCATTTGAGCATTATCATGATGCAGCATTAAAAAATGAACCCTATGCACAGTTTATGGTCAGTATTATGTACTTAAGAGGCATAGGGACTTATCACGATCTAGAAAAAGCTGTCTACTGGCACAATAAAGGTGAAGCACAAGGTGGCAACGCTCATGCTCAATATCGTGTGGGGCGTTTATACCATTTTGGTATCGGCATGAACAAAAATGTAGGCGAAGCCATTCAGTGGTACCAACGTGCGGCAAAACTGGGTAATGCTGAAGCCCAAAATGAGCTAGGAGAGCTGTACTATAATGGTAAGGAAGTGAACACCAATTACAGGTTGGCCATGACATACTTTAAGCAAGCCGCCCAGAATAAATTTCCTTTGGCTTTTTATAACATTGGTATGATGCATTACAATGGCAAGGGTGTAACCGGTAGCAAGACCGCGGCTTATGGCTGGTTTAGTAAGGCTGCAAAAATGGGCGCAGAATATGCGCAATTTAGAGTGGCAACGATGCATTACGAGGGTATTGGTGTTTCACCAAACCGACCTAAAGCATATGCCTGGTGGTCTATTTCTGCCAGTAATCGTATTGAGCACATGGACGATTTGATACAGTCTATTTTAGAGGAAATGACGCATCCAGAAAATGAACAAGCGTTGGCTTTATCAAAGCAGTACTACCACAGTTATAAAAATCATAACCTTGTGGAAGAGCATTAGACGAAATCTAATCGTCTAACAAAAAACACCTTCATATTTTAATATGTAGGTGTTTTTTTTTAAACCTTACTTTGCTTTGCAATTATTCCTAAGCTTTTTGACTTTGGGAAGGGATTGATGGCAAAGTAATTGGGATAAATGGATTTTGACTAGGAATGAAGTATTTGAGTTGGATTTGAGTCTCAAACTTAATTTCTAGAGCCTACAAGGATGCTTGGCTAATAATAACAATGAATGGGAGCCAGGTTTGATGACCACACATACAGCGTCATTGGATGAAATGTATGACTTTTCTAAACGTTCGACTCTAAAAGCCGCTTGTGTTTGGGGATTAGCCGCTGTTTTTTATCTCTATGAGTTAATGTTGCTCGTTTCCCCTAGTGTGATGCATGATGATTTGACCCTTGCTTTTAACACGACAGCAGAACAATTAGGTAATTTAGCCGCTTTTTATTATTACGCTTATGCGGCAATGCAGATCCCTGTTGGTTTGCTAATGGATAAGTATGGCCCCAGAATATTACTAACAGTGGCCTCATTACTTTGTTTTTTAGGCTGTATGGTTTTTGGCTCTGCTCAAGTTTTGTGGGTGGCTGAGCTTGGGCGTTTTATTATGGGATTAGGTGGTTCATTTGCTGTTGTAGGTTGCTTGAAATTGGCGTCTCTTTGGTTTCCGGTGAATCGTTTCGCGCTTTTGACGGGCTTTATGGTGTCTGTTGGTATGATGGGCGGCGTTTTTGGACAGGCGCCAGTTGCTAAGTTAGTTATGGCTTTTGGTTGGCAACACACTATGTATATGGGTGGTATATTAGGCGCTATATTAAGCATAATCATTTGGTTTGTGATTTCAGACTTCCCACCTGGCACAGCTGTTCACCTTACAAGAAACACACCCTATGGTAGAAAACTATTTCAAGGCTTATTAACTGTTATGCGCTCTCCTCAAGTTTGGGTCGCATCACTATTTGCCGGGTTAATGTTTGTGCCAACGACGGGTTTTGGTCAGCTATGGGGCGTCCCTTATTTTAGCGAGCGTTTTCAAATCGGAAAAGATGTATCGGGTTTGCTCGTGTCTATGATTTTTTTTGGTTGGGCGCTTGGCGGACCATTTTACGGCTGGATTTCAGATAAAGTCGGCAGACGAAAGATCCCGATGGGCATTGCTGCGGTCACGACATTGGTAGTGATGCTGGCGATTTTGAATTTAGATGTATCTATCAATGGCATGCGTGTTTTGATGTTTTTGTTAGGTGTCTGTTCTAGTGGGTTTATTTTAGCATTTTCTGTGGTCAGAGAAATTAATACGCCCCTATTAACCGGGACAGCCATAGGATTTATTAACACCCTGAATAATGCCAGTGGCGCGTTAGCCCAACCTATAGTCGGCAAAATCTTGGACAAGTTGTGGGATGAAACGTATAGGCTAGATGGCAGTCCAGTTTATACTGTAGATGCTTATAATACCGCTTTAATGTTTTTGCCTGTTTGTTTACTCATTGCGCTGCTATTGGTGCCATTTATCCGAGAAACATATTGCAAGCCGCAAGTAACTCGGCTAGATTAATATTTTATAATAATATCCATTTTAAGCAATGGAAAAATATAATAGATAGCAATGCACCTGCTGGAAGCGTGATCATCCAAGACATAAAGATGGTTCGAATAACGTTGAGGTTCAGCGCGTTAATGCCTTTGGCGAGTCCTATGCCTAAAACGGCACCGACTAAGGTGTGGGTCGTCGATATGGGGAGCCCTGTGCCAGATGCCATCACAACGGTTAAGGACGCTGCAAACGTTGCGGCGAATCCGCGAGTCGGCGTCAGCTCTGTTATCCCACTGCCTACAGTGGCTATCACCTTATGGCCATACATAACTAAGCCCATAACGATGCCCAAAGACCCTAATAATAAGATCCAAACGGGCACAGCTTGATTCGCAGTGATTTGGCCTGAGTGAACCAACTGTTCAATTGCCGCAAGGGGGCCTATGGCATTTGCGACATCATTTGAGCCATGAGCGAAAGCCATTGCACAGGCGGTGAATAACATTAAAATCGCAAACACTTTTTCTACATTGGCATAATGAATATGCAAATTGTCAGTCTGTGGATGTTTGATTTTGTTGATAAAATATTTTCCAATTCCAACCGTGAGCAGGCCGAAAATGCCCGCGAGCATCCAAGCGATACTATTGGATAGCTCAAAGCCTATATGTTCTAAGCCATTCACCAGCGTTAGAGACGAAATCGTTGCGCCGACGGCAAACATATAGAAAGGCACAATGCGTTTTGCAGATTCGAAAGGTGATTTTTTATTTAAAATTAGTTTTTGAATGCTGCCAAATAATAGATAGGCGAGTACACCGCCTAATACAGGTGAGAAAACCCAGCTAATTGCGATGTGAGATATTTTATGCCAGTCAACGGCGCTCACACCAAGGTGCACAGAACCAAAGCCAACGATAGCACCAACAATGGTATGGGATGTTGAGACGGGCCAACCAAATTTTGATGCGAAAATGAGCCAGCAAGCGGCCGCTAGTAGTGAGGCCATCATGCCTAAAATGAGAATGTCGGTATCCATGCCGAGAGAATCAACATCTAGTAACCCTTTGCGGATAGTGTCTGTGACTTGGCCACCGGCTAAAAAAGCGCCCATAAATTCAAAGATCGTGGCAATAACAATGGCTTGCTTGATAGTGAGTGCTTTAGAACCGACTGAGGTACCCATGGCATTTGCGACATCATTTGCCCCGACACCCCAAGCCATTAGAAATCCAAATACGCAAGCAAGAATGAGATATGTTGACATGCTAACCTTGTTAGAATATAAAGTTGAAGTTATTCAGCTTGTTTGATGTAATTTTTTTAAATTACGGTAAATATTTTAACGCTTAAGTCTCTTATGCTATTGGGCGCAGACTAACACGTATCGCTAGAGTGGCCAATAGCTTATTCACTATTAATCTGTGACTTGTTAGCATTTTACTTAGGCGCTTCAGGAAACGGTTTTATTGATGTATGTTTGCTGAACAACTATTATATATGGATTGGCAAGGATAGCCAAAATGATGATTTTGCATTGCATTAAATACGGATATAAACTTTACATTAGGCAGTACGATATGTGGCCTTTGCGTGTTCCACCCCGCAGACGACTTTTAGGGGATATATGATGAAATATTTTGCTTATGACGATAAAATGCTAACATCTATTTTCCAAGAAATATTGCCCGATGTACGCTGTATTGGTATCGGACAAATCAAAGGATATAATCTCTTTTTTCATAACCGAGATAAAACGGATCGGTCAGGAAAATGTAATCTTATCAAAACTAAGGACTCGGCACAGGTGATTTGTGGGGTGATATATGAGGTCTTGCCCAGAGAGAAACACTTGCTGGATAGGGCGCAGAGATTAGGTTACGGTAACCAAGAAACGACGGTGAAAGTGATGCCGTTATCGTCCGAGTTTTCGGCATCGGGGGTATTGGACACCCCATTTTATGCATTCACATATGTCGCACACAAAGATAGCATATTTGAGGATCTAGAACCTTTTACTTGGTATAAAGATTTAGTGATTGGTGGCGCAAAGGAACACTGCTTACCTGAGATACATATTAATTATTTGCAAGCAGTAGAGGCAGCGGTTGACTCAAATACTAAAAGAGCAGAACAAAGGAAGCAATATATGGCAAGCCAAATTTTGTAAAGGTTTTAAGGGCTTTGATTTCGTTCATCAGCTGTTAGGGCAATACTGGACGCGATTTTCTGGGTTGCCTAGCATTGAACAGCTCAATCAGTTGGCGCAAGATAACTATCATGTGTCTCATACCGCCAAAGTGTATCAGGTGTGCTTTGAGCGACAGCAATATGATTTGCCTTATGAAGAGAATGTTTTCAAGCACAGAAAAGTCTATACACGCGTGAATAGCTGGCATGACTTTTTTAACGATATTACTTGGGTGTTGTGGCCCAAAACCAAGTGGGCTATTGTCAATACGATATTATCTCAATCTCTAGAGCAAAAAAAAACCAAAAATAGAACACCAAAGCAAAGTTTTTTAGCACAGTTTGATGAGTGTGGCATGTTGATTGTTACCACGAAGCCTAGCTTGGTATACGATGTGCAGCAGCATAATTGGACGGATTTATTTTTTCACAAAAGAACACAACATGCATGGTTTGAATCTATCGTGTTTGGCCATGGTTTGATGGAAAAAGCGTTAGAACCCTATATCGGGATGACGGGCAAAGCGATAATGATTGTGGTGAATCCACAGTATTTTTATTTATCATCCGCATTAAGGCTAAAATTTTTAGATCACATTGTATCTGAGCTGATTCGTGCTCAGTGCTGCCCGCCGTCTGCTAGGGCCTTACAGCCTTTTCCTATGTTAGGTATGCCAGGTTGGTACCAACACAATGAAAGGAAAGAATTTTTTGAGCAAAAAAATTACTTTAGAGCGAAGCGTAGTGATGTGCCAGAATGTGTTGCGTTAAATCAGCTCGCAGATAAAAACCTCTGGGGACAATGGAAATGGCTTGCCCCATATGGTTAGTTACTTGAGTTAATATGTTTGAGTTTGCGGCTTTGGGTCTTAACTGTAAATAAACACCTTGATGTGCTGATAAGTTTTCATAGTACCCTAAGCGCATACGTTCGGTGAGCTCATCCCAGTCTGTTTTTATAATATCTGTGATACGCTTTGAGGGTGACCAAAATAAAGGGGTGCCAATCATGCGGGCATGGATAGATTGGTTTGGGAGCGTTTGTATGGGTACCCAAAGTACATTGGCTAATTTAGACCACGCACGAGATTGAAAAAAATCCATTTCTTCCAGTGGCAGTGTCACATGACATAAATAAGTCGATTCTTGTGGTTTGCCGTGTTGGTTGATAGGGAGCGTTTTAAGTTCAATGCCCAACTCTGGAAAATCAGGGATATCTAGATTGCCCGCTGTGGCGCCCAGTGCTTTTTCGATTAACTGACCCACCCAACCTTTGGCTCTTAAAAGGCTTTGAGGCACACGCTCATCTAATGCCTTGGCTAACTCACCTAAAGTTTTTCCAGCAAGCGCTTGGGCGCGCTGTTCCAGGCATGTAATTGATTTTGGAGGAGAAACTTGTAACTGGTGCATTGCGTAAAGCGATCTCGCTTGAATTAGTGCGATAATCCTAACATAGATGTGGATTATAACTCGAATTCGAGTTTACAATCGAATAAAAAAATTAAAAGGGATGGTTAAATGGCTACGCTGAATTTACAAACCAAAGCTTTCATTGCAATGGCAAAATGGCGCCAAAGTAAGGATGGGGAAAAAACCCAGAATGTTGGAACAACGCAAACAATTCGACGTTTTCCAGTTCAAACTGAGCATAATGCTGAATCGCTCCCATTTTCTGTGCAAGATATTGATGTTAGTCAAATTGAGCTAGATAAAAACTCGTTACCTAAGCCAAGAGGGTTATCCAAATTTTTCTCTGGGGTGAGAGAGTTGGCTCTATCGGGTGGTGGCGGTGCGGGGCGGGCTTATCCTGCCGCTTTTGTTGAGGCGGCACGTTTTGGTTTGGACTTTGAAAAACTAGAGGTTATTTGTGCTACGTCGGTGGGCAGTATTGTTGGTTTAGGCATTGTGATTGGCGCTCCGCCAAAAGATTTTAAAAAAATACTAGACAATATGCCCACCGATAAGTTTCAGGACTGGTCGCTGTCCTCTATTTTATCCGTTTTTAAAACATGGGGGCTTTGTGAAGGCAAAATAATGCCTAGTTGCTTTCGACAAATTATTAAGGAATATACAGGGTTAGATGATCCTTCTTTTGACGAGTTATATGCGGCAACAGGTAAAGAGTTTCGTGTGATTGTCGCCAATGCTTCACGCAAGAAAATGCAGATCCTCTCTCATAAAATAACGCCCAAGATGAGTGTGGCAGAGGCGGTTGGTATTTCATGTAGTGTGCCGATATTATTTCCACCTAAAATGATTCCCAATAGTGATGGAGAATTAGAATACTATATAGATGGTGGTATTTTAAAAAATTACCCATGGGGCGTGGGGAGCCCACCTAGTCGGAAAATAGAAGAGCAATTAGGGTTTATTTTTGTTAATTCTACTGCGGCTTATGCTCTAAATAATGATGGTAATAATGGTGTCTTTAATTTTTTAGATTTTCTTTATAATTTATTCACGCTCATTGTATTTCAAGATCCATTATGTTTACCTGATGCGGTTCAGGCCAGAACCATAGCAATTGAGTTGGCGTTAAATGCATTTACTTTTACCCCAACAGAAGAAGTACAAAAACAAATGAATGTAGCCGCTAAAAGAAGCGTTCGAAGATCTGTCAAACAAGTAATACAAACCCAACATGACTATAGGTTAGATGCCTTGATTCCGCCGTGTTCCACACCTTTGTTCCAATATCAGCACTCGCAGGTGTTAGGTAGGCAATCTTGTGCCAATGAGCCCAATATCAGTGACGTGAGCGAAGGGAAAGCGCAGGGTTATACACATTTACATTATCGTTTCTTAGCTAGGCAGATTTCCCCTTAAAATGAAAGGCTGATGTGTATATAATGTAGCGATAATCAGTGATTTAGAAAATAATAGGTTAGATATGACAGTGGCAACTTCAGTGAAGAATGGTTTAAACAAAGAATGGCAGGCATGTATTGGCGAAGAGCTAGAAAAGCCCTATATGCAAAATTTGAAAGCATTTCTTAAAAAAGAAAAAGAAAAGGGAAAAAATATTTACCCTAAAGCGAAGGATATGTTTAAAGCCTTTGAGTTAAATGCACCAGACGATATTAAATGCGTTATTTTAGGCCAAGATCCGTATCATGGCCCAGGGCAAGCACATGGCCTTTGTTTCTCTGTACAGCCTGGGATTAGAATTCCACCTTCCCTATTGAATATATACAAAGAGCTGGAATCGGATTTAAATATTCCTAGAGCCAAACATGGTTGTCTATTATCTTGGGCGAATCAAGGTGTATTATTGTTAAATAGTGTTTTAACCGTTGAAAAAGGCATGGCAGCCTCTCATCAAGGAAAAGGATGGGAGCAATTCACCGATGCTGTGATTGCAAAGCTCAATGAACAAGACAGATCTATCGTTTTTGTTTTATGGGGTGCATATGCTCAAAAAAAGGGACAGATTATCGACACGCAAAAGCATTGTGTGATCAAATCAGTTCATCCTTCCCCATTGTCTGCAAACAGAGGGTTTTTAGGCAGTAAACCATTCTCAAAAATAAACAAATTTTTGAAAAAAATAGGGCAAACACCGATTGATTGGAGATTGCCAGAAACCACAGAGTAACGCTCATTTTTCCATAATATGTCAAGGAGGACACTATGGGATTTCCACGGACACAAGATGCCGCGCTTGATTTTGATACTTATTTTGCAATGAGTTCTGAACAAAGGTTAGCGGTATTAATGAAGCAGTTATCACAGAGGATTACCCCAGAGTCACAAAAAGACTTGCAAACGATTCGTGAGCGTATTACGAATAAACATCACGAAATATCAGAGCAACGCAAGCTTGAACCATCTATTCCAGAGCCAACGTTAATGTATGAACTTTTAACGGCCTTTAGCACAAGAGTCAAAACGCTCAAAAGAGTATCAGAGACACAAAAAAAACAAATTGATGCCAACCAGAAAAAACAAGAACAAGAAAAAAAACAACCCACCCGCACCCAAAAAATACTCGTGCATCATGGTCAGATATCTATAATAGAGGAAGAGGCTGTTGAGGCAGTATCTAACAAAGACAAAAAGAAAAAGAAAAAAAGTCATCAACGCTGTGTTATTTGCTAAAGAGTCGTTGCAAGTACACGTGAAACAATGTTGAGTTGAGCACCTAAAAAGTCTATCCTATGTAGTTATAGTCTTTGAAGTATTTTAAGATTTAAGGTGCCCCCAGAATGGATCGCGATAAATATATACAGCATATACAAAACGTTTTCGATAATGCGGTGAACAAAGCGCGATTAAATCAAAACGGTGTACCTGCTGATTATATTCCAGAGTTGGCGAATGTTGATCCTGAGCTACTATCTGGCTCTATTATCTTATCGGATGGCACAAAAATATCGAGTGGTGATTGCGACAAGCATAACTTCACATTTCAAAGTGTCGCTAAAGTCATTTCTTTAATTGGCGTTTTAGAAGAGTATGGTGAAGAAAAAGTATTTGAATGGATTCATGCGGAATCATCAGGCTCTGCATTTTCTTCTATTGCTCAAATAGAACGTTATGGTGTTACGCCTGTTAACCCTATGATCAATGCAGGTGCGATCGCACTTTGTAGTCATATTCCAGGTAATACACAAGATCGGGCTCAATGGCTAGATGGTTGGGTGACCAAGCTGTGTAATAAAAGTCTAAACGTGAATGGAAAAGTATTTGCTTCAGAAAGAGCCACCGGAGATAGAAATCGATCTATTGCTTATTTGTTAAAAAGTCGTGATGAATTAGCACTATCTGTAGAAGATACGCTAGAGACATATTTTTACCTTTGCTCTTTTGAGGTGGATGTACAAACGGCAGCTTATTTACCCATGATTTTAGCCAATGGTGGGCTTAACCCTGAAGGTGAGCGTATTATTTCTGAACGTACCAGTAATAATGTTGTATCTATTATGGCCACTTGTGGTTTGTATGATGAGTCGGGTATGCATTTGGTTCGTACCGGCATGCCGGCTAAAAGTGGTGTGTCGGGGCTCATTATTGCTGTTGCGACGGGGCGTGGTGGTGTTGCCATCTCCAGCCCTCGTTTGAATGAAAAAGGCGGCAGTGTGCGCGCCCATGAGGTACTGTACCAGATATCCCAAGAGCTAGATTGGCACTTTGCGGCACCTTGGGGATATTTGAAAATTGAAGAGAAGTAGTTTTTTCTTTGTAAAAATTATTCTTTTTTAATATGGAGCGGAATAAGCTCATTATTTTTTTGTAAGCATAAATGATATCCACAAGCTTCAGATATTGATACAAAATTACTCAATTTAACATCCTCTTGCTTGCCAGTTCGTATCTTGTTGATAACGTTGGTAGATAAGCTGCACTCCTTGGCTAATTGCCTAACGGACTTCCCATCGCTTTCCATGAGCGCAATTATCAATTCTGAAAGCAAAAACTCTCGATACTGTTCGTTAAATTGTTCTTTGAAAGAAGCATCCTTCATCATTCTTTCGAAGGTGGATAAATTTTTACTCATTGTAATAATCTCCTTTAGAGGTTCTTTCAATATAATCTTTACGTTTTTTTTGAGCTTTCATTTTTTCTATTTTGGGTAGTTTGTTTTGTTTTTTTCTAAATGCATTGGTTATAATAATTTTCCCGCCTTCAAAAAAGAAGCATAAAAATCGATCTTGATACGGCTTAAAGGCATAAATTTTATCGCCTTCAAAATTAAACTTGGTTTTATTTTTAATTTCACCGGCATCCCCCATACGTTTAAATAGTTTTAAAACTTCAATCTGTTCTGCTGGGCTAAGAGCTTCAAAATAATTTAAAGCATCGCTCTTTGAATTTTTGTTGTAATACCACTCAATGGTGAAGCTTTCACCAATGTAAGCCGTATATTCAATATGAATTTTTTCTTTCTTAGTCATAAGTGTAGCACTTTAGTTGTACGGTTGCTAGATTATACTCTAACCGTTCATCTGAGCAAGGTAGGTTTTTACTTTTTTTTGTTCAGGGTGTAACCTGATAAATAGATATTATTTAAAAGGATAAGATATGTTAGATTCCGCGATGCAGCAAGCCATTCAAAGCGCATTACAAGGTGTCAAAGCAAATGATGGTGGGCCATTTGGTGCCGCGGTCGTCAAAGATAATAAAATTATTTCAGTCGCGCATAATACTGTATTGGTTGATAAAGATCCCACCTGCCATGCAGAGGTGAACGCCATACGTATGGCATGCAAGGCATTGGACACCCACATTTTATCCGACTGTGAGTTATATACCACAGTTGAGCCTTGTCCTATGTGTTTATCCGCTATCTACTGGGCTCGGATTAAAAAAGTATACGCCGCCGCTCAAAAAACAGTCGCCGCTAAATATGGTTTTGATGATGTTTTTATTTATAAAGAATTTGAATTATCGCCAGAGGCCAGAAGCATCCCCTGTATGCATACACAGCAGTGTAATGAAAGTGAAGAAGTTTTCAAGCAGTGGAAAGATCTAAAGCGAAGTTTATATTAATAAAGAGACAAAAAATTCATGCATAAAACAGATGTATTGGGCACCTTAAAGAGATTCTTTCAGTGGGAAGCTGTTGGAGGCATATTATTAGCTTTTGCGACACTCTTAGCTTTAATTGTTGCGAATACATCTTTAGATAGTGTTTTCTCAGAAATTTTCAAAATGCCCGTTATTGTTAAGTTTGGTGATTTTGGTGTGGAAAAGACTTTTTTGCACTGGATCAATGATGGGCTGATGGTTATTTTTTTCTTTATGGTGGGATTGGAACTCAAGCGAGAATGGATAGAAGGTGAACTATCTAAACCAGAAGCTAGAGTGCTACCTGGTATTTGTGCTGTTATGGGGATGATCGTTCCTGCTTTGGTTTATATTGCGTTGAATTATGATGATACCACTCGGATAAAAGGTTGGGCCATTCCGGCGGCAACGGATATTGCTTTTGCACTAGGCGTATTGAGTTTGTTTGGAAAAAAAGTGCCAGTGGGTTTAAAAGTGTTTTTGGTTTCGTTGGCCATTATGGATGATGTTGGGGTCATTATCATTATTGCCATATTTTATACGGCACAAATCTCACAAGCGGCACTTATATTTGCCGCCAGTATGTTAGCGATATTATGGACTTTAAATAAGTATAGAGTTTATATTTTATCGCCTTATCTATGGTTTGGCTTATTACTGTGGTTATGTGTATTGAAATCAGGCGTTCATGCGACATTAGCGGGGGTGTTGTTAGCATTTTTTATCCCTATACGAAACCATAAAGACAATAGCTCGCCGCTTAGAAAGTTAGAACATGAATTGCATCCTTTGGTCATGTTGGTTATTTTGCCATTATTTGCTTTTGCAAATGCAAGGGTGCCATTTAATATAGAGCAGATTAAAGGGATGTTAGATCCCGTATCGTTAGGCGTTGTATTAGGGTTGGTGCTTGGTAAGCCTATTGGAATTTTATTAGGCGCTTGGTTAGGCATTAAAGTATTTAAAGCCAGCTTGCCGGAGGGCATGAATAAGACTTTATTAGTTGGCTTGGCTTTTTTGTGTGGTATTGGTTTTACCATGAGCTTGTTCATTACGACACTGGCTTTTGATCAGAATATGAACTTGGTTATTGGGAGCCGAATGGGGATCTTGGTCGCCTCATTCATTGCCGCATTAATCGGGGCTCTTTTGATCTCTATCGGTTTAAGAGCAAAGAATAGTAAAAACTAATCTTCCGTCAAGCTTAATCCGCCTTCATCGGGTGTATCTGGTTTGAACAGATTTTCTTTTTGAGTCGGTTTTATGCGAATTTGATTGTCTGCATCTTGGTTTTCTTCAGGCATCGTATCTTTTTCGGCTAATTGAATTTTAAGACGTAGATTGTTTTTAGAGTCTGCATTTCGCATGGCTTCTTCTAGGCTGATTTTATTTTCAAAATAAAGTTTTTCTAAAGCTTGATCAAATGTTTGCATGCCTAGGTTTGAGGATTTCCCCATGATGGTTTTGAGCTCTGATATATCACCTCGTTGAATCAATGATAATATAATCGGTGTGCCTAATAAAATCTCGATCGCAATCGTTCTTTTGCCCTCTTTTGTTGGAATCAGGCGTTGAGAGATAATGGCTCTTAAATTAAAAGACAGATCTAGCAAAAGTTGGCTTTTTCTTTCTTCTGGGAAAAAATTAATAATACGATCTAAAGCCTGATTAGCATTATTGGCATGTAAGGTAGATAAGCATAAATGCCCTGTTTCTGCAAATGTGATGGCATGTTCCATTGTTTCCCGAGTTCTTATTTCGCCTATCAGTATGGCATCTGGTGCTTGTCTTAAGGTGTTTTTGAGGGCATCCTCATAGCTGTCTGTATCAATGCCGACTTCTCGTTGGTTCACGATGGACTTTTTGTGAGAGTGAACAAATTCTATTGGATCTTCTATTGTAATAATATGGCCTGTTTGGTTTTCATTTCGATGATTGATTAGGGCCGCTAAAGAGGTTGATTTACCTGAGCCTGTTGCACCCACAAATAAAACCAACCCTCTTTTCTCTAAAATAATATCCTCTAAAATTCGGGGTAGTCCTAAGGATTTTAAAGAAGGAATATCCGTGTGGATGAATCGAATGACCATGCTAATTTCGCCACGTTGAACGAAAATGTTAACTCTGAAGCGACCTATGTCTTTATAAGATAATGCTAAATTAAGCTCTGGCTTTTGTTCAAATTGATTTTTTTGATCGGCATCCATAATTTGATATGCAATGGTTTTAATTTCTCCGACTTGAAACGTATGATCGCCTATCGCTTCAAAGCGGCCATGTGTTTTCACCATAGGGAGTGCACCGGTGCTGAGAAATAGATCAGAGCCCTCTAGTTCGTGCATTTTTAACAGCATGGCTTTAATATCCATATTAATGGGTTTCCTGTCAGATGTGGATGTTTGGAATATTTTTGTTAATTACCAAACATAGAATTATGTTTTCTGTGTTAAGTATAGATGATGGTTTGCAAGCTGCGGCTCTCAAGTGCAAAATGTATCTAGCTGATTTTGTAACACACCAAAAGTGTGTTAGGTTACTTAAGTTTATTTTTTGGAGAATCATTATGGATTTTGGCATTGTTGTCTTACTTATCGCCGCTCTGAGTGTGGTCGTGCTCTTTATGTCTGTCAAGCAAGTCCCTCAGGGATATCAGTGGACCATTGAGCGTTTTGGTCGCTATACCCAAACCTTACAACCAGGGCTGTCTTTAATTGTGCCCTTTGTGGATCAAGTTGGGGCAAAACTTAATATGATGGAACAAGTGATTGAGATTCCATCTCAAGAAGTCATTAGTAAAGACAATGCCATGGTCAGAGTTGATGGTATTTGCTTTTTCCAGCTAATTGATGCAGCGAAAGCAGCTTATGAAATAAATGACTTAACCCGAGCGATTAAAAATTTGATTATGACCAATATTAGAACGGTATTGGGGTCTATGGATTTAGATGAGGCATTATCTATGCGCGATCAAATTAATACGCAATTACTATCTGTTGTGGATGAGGCGACGACACCTTGGGGCGTAAAAGTTACCCGGATTGAAATCAAAGATATTACACCACCTAAAGACTTGGTTACTGCTATGGCGGCTCAAATGAAAGCCGAAAGAGAAAAACGTGCCAATATTTTAGAGGCAGAAGGTTTTAGACAATCTGCTATTTTAAAAGCAGAAGGCCAGAAACAATCTGTTGTCTTAGATTCTGAAGGTCGAAAAGAAGCTGCTTTTAGAGATGCGGAAGCCAGAGAGCGCCAAGCACAAGCAGAAGCGGAAGCGACAACCATGGTGTCCAAAGCCATCGCGGAAGGTGATATTCAGGCGATTAATTATTTTGTTGCACAAAAATATATTGATGCGTTAGGACGTATTGCCACCAGCGACAATCAAAAATTACTTTTAATGCCATTAGATGCCATTAGTGTTATGGGGTCTATTGCAGGGATTGCTGAAATTGCAAAACAAACCTTTGGTAAAGAAGGGAAATAATCATGGAAGTGCTATTCTCAGATTTAGAATTTTGGCATTGGTTTGCATTGGCTGTGACGTTAGTGATTATTGATGTCGCCATCGGTGCAAACTTTCTATTTTTATGGTGCGGTGCTGCTGCGGCGTTAGTCGGTATTGTTTTATTAGTCATACCGAGTATGGGCTGGGAATATCAAATGATGATATTTGGTTTAGGCACAATGTCTAGTTTGTTGCTCTGGTTTTTTTATTTAAAAAGAAAACCTTCAGAGACTGACCAGCCCAATTTAAACATGCGCTCAAAGCAGTACATTGGTAGGACATTTAACTTGGTCGAACCTATTGAAAATGGCCGCGGGAAAGTCCGTGTTGGAGATACTTTATGGCGGGTACAGGGGGCAGATTTGCCAATGGAGGCGAAAGTAAAAGTGGTCGATGTCGACGGCGTGATTTTAATTGTGGAAAAAGCAGAGTAAAATATTGTGCATGAAGATACGGGGCTTGCATTACCTGATACACTGCATGAAATCGCAAAAATACAGTGGCAAGATTTTCTGGCGGCTTGTGAAAAAAACAGTGTATCTGAAGCCGCCCAAGATCAGCATTTTCAGAATGATATCTTGCGCGGCATCGCGATTAGCGATTTTGCGGTTCAAGTTTTTTGTCACAACCCGAAATGGATTATCCAATGTTACGAGCAAAGCTACCCCGCCTTGAGGCCTGCGGGTTTGTTGCAAGAACTAAAATTAATCCTGCATAAAGATGTAATTTTGACAGTTGCGATGCAACAGCTTCGATTATTTCGCAATAATATGATGTGTCTTATTATGATGCGATTTATATTGAAAAAATCAGATCTCAATACGCATTTTTATGAATTATCGTTGGTCGCTGATTTGATTATCGATATGAGCATGCAATATATAAAAGAAAACATGCGGCGTGAAATTGGCGTCCCCATTACCGAAAATGGCAAACCCATTGCTTTTAATATTATTGCTTTAGGAAAGTTAGGTGGGCAAGAGCTTAATTTCTCGTCTGATATAGATTTGATTTTTAGCTATTCAGCCAAGGGGGAAATAAAACCGGTTGGCCGACCGATAGGAATAGAGCAATATTTTACCCGTATGGGGCAACAGTTTATTCAACTTTTATCTGAGCGAACAGAAGATGGCTTTGTTTATCGGGTGGATATGCGGTTAAGGCCATATGGAGATAGTGGTGCATTGGTAATGCATTACGATCAGTTAGAGCAATATTATCAGTATCAAGGTCGAGATTGGGAGCGTTATGCTTTTGTTAAAGCAAGACTGGTATATGGTGATTTTGAAAGCCAAAAGCAACTGAACAATATTATACAGCCGTTTGTGTATAGAAAGTATTTGGACTACAGTGCTTTTGATGCCTTAAGGGAAATGAAGGCAAAGATTCAACTAGATGTCATAAAACATAATCGACAAGATGATATAAAACTAGGTAATGGTGGTATTCGTCAGATCGAATTTTTTGTTCAAGCCTTGCAACTTATTAGAGGTGGTAAAAACCCTAGTTTGCAAAAAAGGCATCTATTGAGTGCTATGGAAGCGCTATATAAAGCAAAAGCCATTAGCGAAAATGTATATAAAACACTCAAAACAGCTTATCAGTTTTTCCGTGAGTTCGAGCATTATATACAATTTATCAAAGATCAGCAGACACACTCCATACCATTAGATTCTCAAGATCAATCTCGTTTAGCGTTTGCGATGCAATATGATAATTGGCCTCTATTATTAGCAGACCTGAATAAACATCGTGTTGCTGTATATAAGCACTTCAATTCTTTATCAGATGTCTCCTCTTATCAGAAATCCAAGCATACAGAGCAGATTACTTATGCCAAAGCATTATGGGTGAATACAGAGAGTATGGCGTATCAGCCTGATGCTGTAACAAAGGATTTTATTGAACAATTGCGGCAGTTTAAATGTAGTTTTGCGGTGCGCAATCTCAAGGAAAAAGCGAGGAAACGATTAAACCAAATTATGCCGGTTGTTCTCGATAAAATTATTTATGTCGATAGCCCTTTGATATTACTGGCACGGTTATTAAAATTTTTTACTGCTATTTTGCGTCGTTCTGCGTATTTAACTTTCTTAATCGAAAAGGACGATGCGCTGAATTATTTATTAAAAGTATTGGAGCAGAGCGAATGGATTTCGGACAAATTATCACAATACCCTGTTTTATTAGATGATATATTAATCCCTTTATCCGTGAAAGATATTCATACGAAATATTTTTGGCAAGATTTGCTGACTCAGGAGTTAAAGGATTTAGATAGTGACTTAGAGCTGCAAATGGAAAAATTAAGGCAGTTCAAATTAAGCGCTTATTTAAATATTTCATTATTGGAAATATTTGAGCAAGAAGACATTAATGTATCACTAGCATTAGGATATGTGGTAGAAACAATTTTAGAGAAGGTTTACGATATTTGTTTAAAATTTGTTATTCAGTCTTTTCAAATGTCTTATAATCAACACCACGTCATGACACAATTTCCGTTTGCGATTATTGCATATGGAAAATTAGGCTCAGGTGAGTTGTCGTATCAATCAGATCTGGATTTGGTTTTTTTATATCGTGAAGATAACATTGATGTAGAGGTGTTTGTTCGGTTTGCACAACGTATTATTCATGTTTTGAGTACACCTATGTTTTCCGGGACACTATTTGACGTGGATGTGCGGTTAAGACCCGGAGGCAGCGCAGGGATGTTGGTTAGTTCTGTTGCAGGTTATCAAAAGTATCTGACAACGTTAGCCTGGACATGGGAGCATCAAGCTTTAGTTAATGCGAGGTTTATTTTAGGGAACAAACAAATTGCAACAGAATTTTCAGACATTCGCACCCGTGTGTTATGCCAATATCGCGAAGCGCAAGCATTAAAAAAAACTATTTGTGATATGAGAAATAAAATGTTAGCGAATTTGTCGAACAAGCAAGATAATCTTAAAATCACATTGGGGGGTATGGTTGATATTGAATTTATTGTTCAATATGGCATTTTGCTGCTTGCGCATAAAAATAAAATGATCACTCAAAAATATGGCACCGTAAATCTGCTGAAAATATTGGCGCAGAAAAATTTTTTATCAACAGAACAGATATTCACTTTATCTAAATCTTATCAATATTATAAAAAACAGCAAAGGTTATTATTACTGAAAACAGGTGAGACTGGGAATACAGCTGAATTAGAACAATATAAACAAGGTGTTACAAAAATATGGGAAGAGTTATTTTGTTAACCCAAGCGTTGTTAGTTGACTCGTTTTTGCAAGTCAGTCACAATCACGCCCATTAAGAAGTCTTAAATCATAACAATAACAGAAGTAGGAGCAAAGTCATGTCAACAATGGCAGACAGAGATGGCGAGATTTGGATGGATGGAGAATGGAAACCATGGCGTGAGGCCAATATCCATGTGCTCACACATACTCTACATTACGGTATGGGAGCCTTTGAAGGCATTAGAGCATATGAAACACCGGATGGACCGGCTATTTTTAGGCTAGAGGAACATACCGATCGCTTTTACCGCTCTGCGCATATATTAGGCATGAAAATTAATTATGATAAAGAAACATTACTGCAAGCTCAAAAAGAGTCTTTAATACGTAACAAACTAAAATCTGGCTATATTCGTCCGCTTTGCTTTTATGGCAGTGAAGGCATGGGGTTACGAGCGGATAATCTTAAAACGCATATTGCGATTGCAGCATGGCCTTGGGGCGCCTATTTAGGTAAGGATGCTTTGGAAAAAGGCATTCGAATCAGAACATCCTCTTTTGCTCGCCATCATGTGAATGTGGCTTTATGTCGTGCCAAAGCAACGGGACATTATATTAATTCTATTTTAGCGTTACAAGAAGCGATGCGGGATGGCTATGATGAAGCGTTGTTATTAGATACTCAAGGTTTTGTGGCAGAAGGTAGTGGTGAAAACTTTTTTATGGTTAAAAAAGGCAAATTAATAACGCCAACATTAACCTCTTGTTTAGAAGGCATCACTCGAGACGCGATTATGCAAATTGCAAAAGACTTAGGGATTGAGGTGGTCGAAACACAGGTTACTCGCGATGATGTTTATACATGTGATGAGTGCTTCTTTACAGGTACAGCCGCCGAAGTGACACCTATTAGAGAGCTAGACGGTCGTCAAATTGGTATTGGTAAAATGGGAAATATTACCAACCAAATTCAAGAAGTATTTTTTGCAGCGGTTCATGGAAAAGTTGAAAAATATAAGCATTGGCTGACGATGGTTGATGGTTGAAAATTCGCTGATTTAAATTTATATACATGTGAAATAATTTAAATATCGTGTATTTACAACAAGATAGGCGAACATTACCTCTATATGATAGAATATATTGCAATTGTATATAAGATATACTATATTGAATATAGAGGTGATTGTTATGGAAAAGTCTGAAAAAATATTGGTTTCATTGCCTGCCCCGCTGGTTGCTCGAATGCGTGCGGCGATTCCTGCACGGCAGCGTAGTAAAGTTTTTAGAATGCTGATAGAGCAAGAGCTTGAAAAACGTGAGGAGGCACTTTATCAGTGTGCGCTTGCGGTTGAAAAAGATAGCGCCTTGAATAAAGAAATGGAAGAATGGGACTCAACTTTAAATGATGGATTAAACGATGAATCGTGGTGATGTTTATTGGGTAAATTTAGATCCCAGCATAGGGGCAGAAATCAATAAAAAAAGGCCTTGCGTATTGGTTGGTGCGTCCCCTATCAACAGAGCAAGAAGAACCGTTGTTGTGGTACCCCTTTCTACTTCGGCAACCCCTAGACCACCTATTGTGGTATCCGTCAAATGCTTGAACAAGTCCGTTGTGGCTGTGTGCGATCAAATTAAAGCGATCGATAAAAGCCGTCTTGGTGAAAAAGCGATAGATCATCTTTCTCAAAAAGATCTTAAGAATTTAGATAATGGTTTGATGCAAGTATTATCGTTGTGTTAAATTTACCAACAATTGATTGTCGTGGGGCTTTTGATATTGGCTTGATTAATGGTTAAAGCCCCACAAGTATCGTTATCTTGGGGGCCACCATTCACAGGCGTTGCTGTTAGCGTATAAGTGCCAGTGCTTAAATTTGAAGTTGCGACAGTGTAGTATCCTTCTGGAGATGTGGCGCTAGCCCCAACGGCAGCAGGTGTTGCGCCAGTATATGTATTATTTTCCGTATAAAAATGTTCCATTCTGGCGGCTAAGCTCAGTAATGCCACTTGGCCATCAGAACGACGGGTACGCTGAACATGTTCGGTATAGGTTGGCAAAGCGATTGCTGTAATAATACCCACAATTGTCACGGCAATCATTAACTCAATTAAACTAAAACCTTTGACTTTTTGATTTATGCTCATGCTGTTTTCTTATTGGTTTATATTCAATGGTAAATAGACTCTTGACTGACATGTGAGAGTATCCGGATCTTGATGACATTAGCACCCTGGGCAGCACTTGGCAAATATTGGTTGTTATTATTAGAGCTTGTCCAAAATTCTATTTTTTGCCCAGGACTTAAGTTGCCTGGATCAACGGGAAGATCTTTATAATTTGAGACTAAAATTTTGGGTTCAATGCCATAAGTTTGATTATCCAGAATAATAAAGCCTTCTTCTAGACTAATATTTATTATTGTAGCCTTATGGCTTAAGGTTGTCATATCTTGCGATAATGCATTTGTTTCACCTTGTGCGGTTGAGACAAGCAGATTGCTTAAAAAAAAGCACATGATCATAACGTTGCGGCACATAATATTTCGCTCCAGATTTATTGAATAATTTGTTTCCAATTTTGTCGTCCTAAAGGACTGCTGTTAAGATTTTCTTCTATGGTACCCATTCCCATTGAGCCACTCATCACTTTGATTTCTTTGCTTTTATCTGCTGCGATAAAGACTGCTGGCGAAGTCGTAATGCCAACAGCTGATTTTTGACCACCAGGTGGCACGTAATTGTCATGACCATCGCCATCAATATCGCCAATATTAATATAGTCTTCTTGGTCAAACTCACCATCATTATTAATATTAAATGGTGCATATTCTGGTTGACCGCCATTGTTCATATTGATCTCCATCAACCAAGACGCACCGCCAAATTCACAGGGGGATGGAGAGGGTAGCAAGGTTGTGAAGATGACATTTCTATTTCGAATGAGTGTTTTAGAAATCTGACGTTCACCCTGATTTGAGGCAGCGCCTTGCACAAGCAAATCTAGGTACCAGCCTCGATGCTGAGCCGGATCGCCCGCTTGTTGGGGTGCTTGCCAATTGATGGGATGGTCTGATATTTGTCTTAATTCTACTGTACTATCATCTATGCCGTCGTTATTGGTATCAACCGCTTGGTTGAACTCTCCTAAAATAGTTTGTTGCAATAAGCTACTTTTTGCAATAGTCGAACCATCTAATTTATCCCATAAGCCATAATACGTCTGTGTGGTCGCTCCGGTTGGCGTATTATCGCTGTTCTCAAGATATTTTCCGGTGCCAAAATAAACCATAACACCATAACTCAACCCATTTGGGTGACTGGCGACAATGGGGGGGGCGGTGATAGCCTGATCGCCTGAGCTGGCATACTGCGCATTAAATAAAGTCGTTGCATTGCTCTTCCAATTGGTAGGGGTTGTATTTTGTATGTCAAATTTCCACAGGGCACCTTTTAAATCGGCCGCGTAAATATAATCCACAATAAAATCGCCATCTATATCTACTAAGTAGGGTTCGCCTAAGCCATTGGGTGAGCTGGCAGAACCTGCCGTACCCGCGGTGATTTTAATATAGTCACTATCGGCTGACCAAGTACCATCTAAGCCTCGTTCAATAAACAACACAAATAAAGCGGCTTCACCATTGGTGCTGGCATGGCCATCATTGGCTGAGTTATTATAACCATTGCCAAATATAACCGCCCACTTGGTTTCTGTACTGTTATATCGTACCTTCGCAATTTTGACTTGCCCATAGACGTAGCCTAAATCGCTATCATCCTCATCACTAAATTCCCACAAATAAATTTGATTGGCATTGGCCTCGCTAAAACTGCTTGGATCCGTAATATCCAAAGCATAAACAGTTTGTCCGCCTTTTTTCAACCCACCACTTAAGATCGTGCGCCAACTGTTATTGATATAGGCATCGGCTTCTATTGGTGAACCATCAACCATGTAGGTATGTTGATAGGTGGATTTGGATAGTTCGGATAAATTTTTATATAAACCTCTATTGCCAGGAATATACGCTAAAAGTTCTTCGCCTGTGTCTGATCGAAAACCATGCAGCATGCCATCATTGCTTCCGGTATAAACCATCGGTATACGATTACTGTAAGTAGATTTAAAGCTGCTATAATCCGATACTTCCAAAGTGTCAGCATAAAACCGATTGGGTGCTCCTACATAAATGGGGCTGGAATGAATGATGTCACCTAATATGCCTTGTCTGTTTCTGAAATTTTCAGAGCCGCCATTTTGTTGTTCTTGTATACGACTGCCTCGTAAATAATCGATTAGCTTGTCAGTATAGCTTTGATTGTGATTTTTGTCATGATTGCCAGTTGAGGTTAGGCTGTGTGGACTATATTGCATCAGATTTTGAATTCTTTCCGGCAGAATACCTGAGACTTTTAATGTTTCATAATTATTGGGAAAATCAAAGGCGACACCGTTATTACTACCATCCCAGTCTCGGGTAATAATCACGCGATCAGAATAACTTTTCCCTGGGTTTTGGCTGGCATCTATCACGGGAAGTGCACAAGCCCCACCAGAGAGCTTACAATTTGCATTCCATGTGGGCGTTTGGCTAAGCACACCCGTTAGACCAATCGGATAAGCTAATAACGCACCTGTCCAGCTATTGCTATCAAATCGTGCTTGATACACCTGGGAATTGGCACTTAGTGCTGTTGAATTTTGTGCGACCGTTGCGGCTGAGCTCACGCGGTTGCTGATGCTAGATAATGCATTACCGAGCTCTCTCACCACATCTTCAGGGCTTTGTGCGGCGACAAAAGTCCCTTTGGCATTGTAAGCGGCATGCCATAAATCATCAATCTTTCCGGAATTAGAGTTAAGAGGGTTACCCCAATCACCACTTTCTATTAGCGCTGGATTTGGCCAGCCATCATTATCGGTATCGACTAAATTACCAGATACCCCAAATGCAACGGTATAAGTCACCATATGTTGATATGTCGCCGGATCGAAAGGATTGGGAACCACTTGATTATCCAGAGGGCTGAGATCTTTATTGTAATAATATTGTGCGACATCCGCAACCGTAAGAGGGTGTCCATCAGAATCCGCATTGCCAATGCCTCCCGCTGGGCTGGCGCCATTCCAAAATCCATCGGTAAACAATATAGAAAAATTTTGTTGGCAGCTGTTTATAATTGGATCGTCTTTGCCGGATAAATTATCATCAAAATATTTTCCGGCACGCTCTAAGCCTCTTCTTAAGGGGGTACCATAAGCTTGCCAATTATAGGTATATAGGCTGGAAAGTAAATTTGAATTATGGGTGGTATAATCCGTGCTACTGGCCGGAGGCACTTCGGTAAACAAAGAACCGTAATTATTAATAACACTTAAGCCATATCTGAAATTAGGGTATTGATCCATGACTTCAGAAATAGCCCCTTTTGCGACAAATGATCGCTTACGGTTATATTGATACCAGTTGGCGAAGTCTTGTTTAGCGGTTTGAATAGTTTTACACCCAGCGCCGTTCGTACTGGTAACGGTGGATGTGCCATTGAATATATCTTGTACTAAAGATTTAGCGCCTAGAATGTTATAACACACACTTTGGTTGGTTAATGTGGCAACCAAGTTATTCGATTCGCCCATACTATTCGCATCAGGTGTATAGTTTATTGCTCTGACTGTGATACTGCCAGTGTTTATGGTGATTTCGTAATGGCTGTCCCATAAATCAATAGCATTATTAGGCGTAGAGTTCACATTAAGTCCGCCAGCTCTAAGTGGCCGGCCATCGTCTGTATCATAGCCTTTATTATCTATCCAGATATTATATCGACTGCCGCTTAAGTTTCGAGTATCACTATAGCCTGATTCACCACTTCTGGGATTGCTGCGGGCGGAGGCGAAGTTTGCGTCCGTACAAGCGTTGTTAGATGAGCATTTTCCATTCCATGGCAGATACACCAGATTGGGATTATAATAAGTCAAATTAAGATCAGAGCTAAAAAAGCGCCATTCTTTATCGCCAGCAGAAGAGCATTGGCTAACAGAATTTCGGGTGGGAGAGGAGCAGTTGTCATTATATATGTTGCCGTCATTTTCCCATAAATAAGTAAAATATCGGTATTGGTTATTACCATAGCTTCTAATTAAACCATTATCTATCCACCAGCCACAGTTTGAGTTGTTGCTATTTGAGCCATTTGCATTGGGATCATAAGCGCAATGATGCCAATAGGGTTTTGATAATACTGACCAATCCATAGAGCCTGAGTCATCTAGTTCAAAAAACACATTGGGATCAGCGCCACTACCTAAAAATAAAGGCGCATCGGCTAAATCCAATAGTGCCGCATATGTGGTCGGCACAATAAGACATTGAGACAGTAATATAAGCTTGGATAGAGATAGAGTATGCATGGGCAATCCTAGTTATATTGAGTGGCAAAAATAGATTCTAAGAGAATGTTGGCGCTGGTTTGTTTGCCTGCCCCTTTGGCGGTGACTTTATAATAGTGGTAACCCTGGCCTTTGGCTCGCGCGTCAGGTGACAGTTCATAGGGAACAAAAGTATATTCTTCTAATACATATTGTGGTTGGCTGTTTAGGCCGTAGAGATTGCTAGAATAAGTTGTCGCTTGTGTTTGCCACCAACTCTGGCTCATCGCGCTGACATTACCCAAGGTAGCATTGTCCCACAGTTGGCAAGGGGGCGAGCTACATGTATCCACGCCGATGGGTTGCTGAGTTTGGCTGAGTAACCATTGTTCTCCATCTGCTAAGGCACTTTCTGCGGCTTGAAACGCAATGTGTGTATCACGCATATTGGCCGTCATTTTTTCAGATAAAATAACAGACTGCATACCACTAACACCCACCAAAGTTAGGACCAGTAGTAAAATTAAACCGGTGACTAAAACCGCACCTTTTTGTTTTTTCATAAATATAACCTTAAGCGATAATTTCTGTAATCATATTTCGCAACATAATCGTAAAAGTAATGGGTTGACGAAGGAAATTATCGCCGGGTGCTGTTAGCGTTTTGCCATTTAAATTATAGGTGGTGGTGTTGGCCGTAGGGCTGACCTGTATATCACTTCTGAGCAACACGCTGACTTTTACAGCAACCACGTTTGCCATATTGAGATTAGGGTGATTGCTTTCGACAAATCGATTGGGCGCTTTATCTCCGGTTAAGTCTTCACCATATAAAAACTGAATATCTTCAACATTGGGTAATATTACGAGAGTATTATCTGTATTGGCACTGCTAGGGTTTTGAGAACGGCATTGTAGTTCATTATTTAGGGTAATAGAAAAAGTTAAGGTCGTTGTGATAAAGCTATCGACTCCAATATTCAAGCAATCTCGAATGGTGCCATCGGCGTTGCCTGCTCCATCACCACTGCCTTGGTAACGAATGGTTATTGTATCGCTATTGTTTTGCCCTATATTATTGGTGCCATCAATATGTAAACTGCCCGCATCAAACAAATTATTCATTGTCGTGAACATGGAGTCTTGTTGCGAAGACCGATACGCCGTGTTTCTTAATACGTTTGACAAGTAGCCATAGGTGAATCTAGCGTTTTCGTGCATGGTGTTATAAGCGGTTTCTAGTCGGTAGTTGTTTTTGTTGCTGATAAAGATTTGCAGTAATCCCAACAGTAATATTAATCCAATCGTAATCGACAGCATGATTTCAACAAGTGAAAATCCGTATGATTTCATTGGGCGGCAAGGGATGTTTTTTCTCATAATGATAAACTCGTGACGAATCGGTGCAAAGTATTTGCCGTGCCTTGATCTTTTCTTTCTTGCCACCATATCTTAATTGTGAAAATAGGCTTTGTGGGTGTGGTGATGATGCCATCACATGCGGGATCGTTGGGTGGCGGCAAACCATCTTCAGGCGTGCTGTCTATACAGACAACACTATCGCCACTGGGTAGACTGGCAGCATAATCTGGATGCCACGCAGTGGAAGCTTGTCCTTTGATAGCCGCTGCCCAATCATAAAAATCTTGTTGTGCCATTTGTGTTGGGGTGCACTGAATATCAATATTGCTACCACTCGTGCTTTCCCCCAAACAGCCTGGGTTGCCAGCTAAGGCGCCTGTTGGATTGTTATAAGGGCTGGCTTGCCCTAATGCAAATGCGGGATAGTTTGCTCTCATTCTATCTGCCATATCGTTAGCATGCATAGAGGCGATAGAACGTAACAAGGAATCGTGACTCATTTTTAATCCCGTGACCTGCAAGCTTGCTAATCCCAGCAACCCAATAGAAAACACCAAGGCAGCAATTAAAACTTCTAATAAACTAAAGCCTTCTTGTTGTTTGTGCACAAAGTTGGGGTTGCCCATACAGTATCCTGATATCTAATGTAAAATAGTAAAATGAAAAATTATAATCCCTTAATTATAGTTATAGGAGTAGTCAGATGAGTTCGCGAAGAATCTAAGATATTCGGTAGATTATTTCAGACAAGCTGTTGAGTCATGAAAATATTAACAGCCAATATTACTGGATTGTGGTCTGCCGGTAAAAGGAATTAAAATGTTTCTGCCATTATTACCAGTACAGCCAGTATTTAATATATCGATGGATAAGTTTGTAGTATTAACATGGGCAAAGCCGCTAGCGGTATAGGTAATTAAGCTGCTAGCGGGATTGGTTGTGATAGCGGCAGTTTGGCCAGATATTTGGTAAGCACGAATTAAAACCTCTATGGCATTATTAGAAAAAGTATTATTTTCATCCGGATTAACAAATACAAGCCATCCTAAGTTCCAGTTATTACCACAGCTGGTAAAATTTTGATTGCCCGCTGGGCACACAGAAACACTGATGCCACGTTTGACAGCTTCGCTTCTGGCAATGTACATGCTAGAGACCAATTCATTGGCAATGGTCGTAGAACGGTTATTGGCAATGAGGCTTTGCATCGATGGCACAGCTAATCCGAGCACGATCATAAGTACAGCAATGGTCACCATGAGTTCTATCAGTGTAAAAGCACAGCTTAGTTTTTTAGCTTTCATACTTAATTGATAGGATGTTTATAGGTTTTTTGTTAGAAAATACTGATGATTTATATAGCTATTCTGGCAGTATTGAATTATTTTGAGGGGGAGGGACTATTTAAATAGCCCCTAATTAGGGTTTAAGCGTTTCTAACTCTTGCCTTTGGGGCAGGCAAAGCGATATTTTCACCAGAACTGACAGGGTTGATGTCTGTTTCGACCGGTTGTGTCAAAACAAGAGCTCGATCTGTTTTTGTTAAAACCTGAACACGTTTTAACTCACTATCAAGATCTTCACTTCGTTCTAACATTTCTTCGATAACGAGTGACCCCATAAGTGAGATGGAAATTTCTATCATTTTAGAAAAAATCTCTTTTTCCATGTCGGAGAACTCCGGTTCATTTTCTAAGGGAGCAACAATATCATTGAGCGGGTCAATGAGCCAAAGTGTATTATTTTGAAAGTTTCTATACAGACAAACTGCATGAGCACCATTGATTTTTGATGTTGTATTGTCAACAGTATTTGTAGTGTAGACTCTCACTGAGCCATGTGGAAGTTGCTTGTTTTTAACTAGTTTTGCAATTAAAATTGCAGCCATAGAGGAATAATGGCGACAAACTAGCATTTGTTTATTAATTAGTGTCTCAATGGGCAGAACAGGATTGATCTTGCATTGATTTACTTGCTCTTGTGCTTTAAAGGCATCTATTTCTGAACTATTTGCGTTGGGGGATAGTTGTTTTAGCTTTGTTATGATACCTGAAAATGCCAATCCTTGAAATGTCCAATCCCTATGGGGCATGTTTGTTTTTGAAACATTTGCAAGTATTGTGCTAAATATTGGCGCAGCAGTGTCCATTGTAAATGCTTCGCAGCCTGAAAGATCTGGTTGAAATATAAAGTTAGTAGATCTTGTACTAACAAAGTCAAGACCCAACGTCAAAGGGGCATGAGGTTTGCCATCTATTATATATTCCTGAGTAAAGTTTTCATCCTGATGACGCAAGTTGGATGTGGATTTTTTAGATGAATGTTTGAGGTTTATTCTGTAAGATGCAGCAAAAGTTGCTAATAACTCGCGGTTAAACTCTTTAAGATTAGATAAGTGGATTTGAACTGTATCGCCAACCAGCCTATGTGGCAGATGTAGTTGTTTTAGTGTTTTCTGCATCGTCTTTTTATGGCGTTCGATGTGATTAGTGTCTTCCCCATGAAATTTGATTGTCAGTATTCCAGAATTCTTGCCGGCATCAACAATACTAGTGTTGCTAGAGTCAGTATTTATTATATGAATGATTCCTTGGCGCCAATTTTCTTTATTTTCTTTCTTGTACCGTGCGAAGTGTAATCCTTTAGACTGTTCAGTATTTAACTTTTCTATTATTTGGTGTAGATTTTCTAGTTTACGCATAAAGCCATCAAAGCTAACATTAGGGGCATTGTTCAAATCGACTTCAGTATATCCAGGGTGCATTCCATGCTTATCTTGAATGTGAAAAGGGATTTTAAAATATTTAAGAGCTTGCTGGAATGCTGCGAAAATTTTCCCACTATTGTGATCTAACGCTAGGTTAGGCGTAACCCTCATCTTTTTATATTTTATGTCATGGCCAAAAGATGCGAAATGGCACGAACGATTGACCCTGTCTAGAACTGCCCTTAAGTTTTTTTCATTTTCTGTTATTCCATCTTTCATGAGAACATTGCCTTTTAATTGAGTGTTTTTCTTTATTGTAGGGTTTTATCTTACGTTCTCAAGAGCAAGCTATAACAGTTAATTCTGATGGAGAGATGTATTCACTTGATGGGGGGCAAAAAAACAAAAATAGTGTAACTATCCTGACACAGAGGGGCGGTGTCACGACCCGTGTCACCGGCTATATGTCAGTATCTACAGTTGTCCCTATTTTCTAGCCATGATAAATTCAGGTAACTAAGCAGCCGTTCTGTACCTGGCTCTCGGTTATAGGTGCAGCTCCCATATTTAAAGCTGAGGCTCGTCAAAATGATACATTTTCTAAAAACAATGAATGAGCTAGAAAGGCTGTATATACAGGGGTATAAGCCTATCGATTCTAGGCTACAACAACCTGGTAAAGGAATGGCAAAAGAGAAGGTTGAAAAAAGCCAAGCCGACAAAATTAAAGCTGCTGAGGAAAAGCTAAAAGCACTACTTGAAGCAAGTGCTGAAAGTAGAGAGGCGCAACAACTCGTTCAACAAATTTCTCAAAACATAAAAAAAGCAGTTACGCAAAAACCAGACGAGGACATTGATGAGCCTCTTGCTCTCACCTTTGAGCGCCACCCGGATGAGCAAAAATATCGCGATTTATTCGATGAGCAAGGGTATGAAAAATTTCAAGCACGGTATCAAAATCTTTTGCTTTATTGCAAGCTAGCTTATTTAGAAGAAAAAAACGGCATACCCGAAGAGCATGCCTTGAAGTTAGCGTTGCTCTTTGATTCAGATAAAACTGCTTTAGAATACCTAAGTGCTTACATTAATCAAAAATATAATCTTAGCGTAGAAGCAAAGGGTGAATGCAAAACAGAGGGGGAAGTGCAAGCAAAGCAAGATGAGAAGCAACGCATCTTATATAATTTTCACAATGCTTGTTTATGGGGCATTCCCAGCCCAAAATGCAATTGGGACGCATGGCGCAGGCTAGCTAAAGTTAATATGATGGATGTAAATTTTAGACAAACATTGCAGATAGCTGAAGATTTAGAGGAAATAATCAATAATAATCAATTGCTTGAACCAGCTTTTGATGAAAATATCACAAAAGAACAAATTAACGAGATGGTAAGTAACCTCAAGGAAAAAATTGACGCAGAGGAACAAGAATCAAAGGGTAATCTTGCTAAAATTAAAGGGCTACAGAAAAATAAAAAAATTGAGTCTGAAGAAAAGCAAAAAAATATTGAAGCGTTTGAAGGTAAGTGTGAGGCTAATCGCAAAAGCCTATTGGGCTTGAGGCAGCAAAGATATGACATTAAACCGCGATATGATATAGAGCTAATCAAATTAAAAAAGAAAGAAATAGAGAAGATTAATACTAAACTGAAAGTGAGAGTTAGGCGAAAAGATACACGCGGCCTATCAAGTGAAGAAAAAATAACTTTAACGTCGACTATAGCCGCTCTTGCCAATAAGCTTTCCACTCTAAAGTGTGAATTATTTAAACTAAGTGCTGGGCAACCGTTGGAAAAGTTATCAATTGATGAGCTTTTGGCCGCAGAAGAATTCAGACAAAAACAAACATTTGGAGAGCTAAAATCATACCTTACAGATAAAGGCTTCACTAATAAACTCATAAACCAATTTAATCTATTAGAGAGAACAGATAATGATACGCTTATCCCAAATATAAGCTTAACAGGTCACGAGAAGCATTCTGGTATTTACTTAATGAAAGTGCCTGTTTTAGATACCATGCAGGCCGCAAGAGCGGCTGCATTTGGCAGGCTAACGGGTTGTTGTCAATCCTTAGGCGATGTCGGGGGGGATTGTGTCATACATGGTTTAACGAGTCCCAATGGTGGATTTTATGTTGTATGTAAAGGGGATGTTAAGAACCCAGACGTTCAGGATGAAGTTTTAGGTCAATGTTGGGCTTGGCGCAGTGAAGATAGTGCAATTGTATTTGACTCAATCGAGTCAAATAATAAGAACAACGTTGCAGTCAAAGAATTATTTAATACCTTAGCGCTTAAGTTGATTAAAGATAATCATACAGACAAGGTTGTCTGTGGGGCCACATCAGGAATCTCAAGTGGGATGGGCGTCACACCAATTCTCAATAAATCTGAAATTCCTAGGGATTATTCCAAGTATAGAGATTCACATAATCAGCGTCTTATCTATGACAAAACCAAGCCATTTTATTTTTATGACATGTTTGAAACGGCCAAGTTTGAAACGGAAAAATTCATACAAGAAAGCCTAAAACAAAACAAGCCGTTATCCGAAAATATAGCATTTTGCAGTATGCTCCATTTGATTTTAGTTGAGCAGAAAAACAGTTTATTGGAACTGGTCGCAAACGAGGCGACGCAAAATAACAAACAAGCTGAATTGGAACATATCCTTGATAAATTAAGATTCTATATGAAAGGGGAGGTTACAGTTGGGGATGTATTACTAAATCCTGAAAATAGCTTTCTCTTAGTTATGCCAGACAATGATGGTAAAACATTGCTGCATAAAGCAATAATAGACAACGATATGGAAAATACAGGAAATATATTAAATGGTAAACACGCAGAATTAATCATTAACAATACAGATAATACTGGACAAAGTGCACTGCATTACGCAGTGGCAACTGACAACCAAAACGCTATTCAATTATTAATTGAAAAAAATGCTAATCCGAACATTAAAGATTCTAAACATAATACACCTTTGATGCTTGCCATCAAAAACAGAAACAGTAAATTGGCAAAATGGATGCTAGAAAATATCGAAAATATTAACGTGGATATGGATGATGAAGATGGGAATCACCCGATTATGGAAGCGATAAGTGCCGGCATGCTAGATATTGTCAATATGTTGATTGATAAAAAAGCAATAATAAATGAGGTTAATCAACGTGACGAAACCCCTTTGATGTTGGCCGTTGAATGCGGTTTTGTAGATATTGCGTTAAAGCTGATTGAAAAAGGCGCAGATGTCAATGTGAAGAACAAAAAGGGCACGACTCTTTTGATGCGGGCTGCTAAAGGTGGTTATGTAGAAATTTCTTCGAGGCTGATTGAAAAGGGCGTTAATATTAATGAAACGAACGACGAAGGTTCTACCTCTTTGATGTGGGCCATTCGAAGCAAACATGAAAATTTTGCCTTAAAGCTGATTGAAAAAGGCGCTGATGTTAGCGAGAAGGACAATTATGACATAACGGCTTTGATGCTGGCCGTTGAGCGCGGTTATGTAGAAGTTTCTTTGAAACTGTTTGAAAATGGCGTTAATATTAATGAAGAAAACCGTAGAGGTTCTACGCCTTTGATGCAGACTATTAGAAGCGGTCATGAAGCGCTTGCGTTAAAGTTGATTGAAAAAGGCGCTAATATTAATGAAAAAGACAAATATGGCAATACGCCTTTGGTGGAGGCCATTAAAGGAAGGCGTGAAAATCTTGCCTGTATACTAATTGAAAAAGGCGCAGCCGTTAATGTAAAGACCAGAATGGGCGAAACCCCTTTGATTCTGGCCATAGACAGCAATTATGTAAACGTTGCGTTAAAGCTGATTGAAAAAGACGCAGCCGTTAATGTAAGGACCATTATGGGTGTAATCCCTTTGATGCTGGCTGTTAAACGCGGTCATTTAGGCGTTGCTTTGAAACTGATTGAAAAAGGTGCAGATATCAACCTAAAGGACGAAAAGGGCAGGACCCCTTTGATGCTTGCCCCTACCCGAAGATTGGTGAAAATGATGGAAAATAAGGCAGCTGAATTTAAGGAGAAATCTGTGCGACCAAGCAGAGCTAATGCTTTGCGCTTTTCAAGCGCCCCGCCAAATACAGTGGTTGCCACGAAAAGCGTATCTGCTGAGCCTGAATGTGAGAAAGGAAAAATTCGTAATGCATCAGACGAAAAAACAGCACCTAAAGTTCAAGGTCGACGTCGCACCTAATCCAAGTATTTAGGTATAGTGCTCAATCCTCGCCCGCCCACTATCGTATATGACAATGGCGTTTCGGAGTTTGTTTTGGGTTTTGATGCGAATGGTGCAGCGGGTTAAGCAACGGCCATTACCGGCATATTTGATAGCGGTGACATTGCCTGAGTCAATTTGGGTTAAATTGGTTTTGGGTTTATTAACGCGCAGAACAACATCTTGATGATTAAAAGTACCATCTTTATTAAAGTCTACATAGGCCATCATGCCATTTGACCAATTGTTGCTACAGGATTTGTAATCTGATGTGCCGCACACAATGACATTTTGATTGCGTTTGATGGCTTCTATGCGCGCAAAATGTAATATGTGAAACATTTTCTGAGTGGCAGAGGTGGCCGATTCTTTCTGTATTCTGCTGGTTAAAGGCGGGGCGGCTAGTGCCACAACGATAGCTGTGATAGCAAGTGTCACGAGCAGCTCGACAAGGGTAAATGCTTTATAGTTTATCTTGAGTGTCGGAATCATCATATAAGCCTAATTTTTTGAGTCGGTACCTTAAGGTTCTAAAGCTCATGCCTAATAATTTTGCTGCCTTTGTTTTGTTTCCTCGGGTTTTGTCTAATGCCGTTTCTATCGCTTGTTTTTCAATGTTATTCAGATGGTCGTCTAAAGGGATATCAAATGAGGCGGTTGTATTATGGCCAATATTACCCCCCACGACTTTAGGCAGTTGTAAGTCTTGCTCTGTAATATGATTATTTTCACATAGCGTGAGAGCGCGTTCTAAAATGTTTTCTAGTTCTCGGATATTGCCCGGGAAGGCATAGTTTTTTAATAACATTAGGGCTTGCTCAGATATTTTAGGGGGTTTATTTTTTGTACCAAATGTTTTTTTAAAAAAATGCGTAATGAGTAGTGGGATGTCAGTTAAGCGATCATTGAGACTGGGGACTTTTAGCTCAATCACGTTTAGGCGATAAAATAAATCTTCTCTGAACTCTCCGCTTTGGACTTTTTGCGCTAAGTCTTTATGAGTGGCACATAAAAATCGAATGTTCGCTTGTATTTCCGTGGTGGCACCTACAGGTCGAAAAGATTTTTCTTGGATGCCTCTTAGTAATTTGACTTGAATGTTTTGCGGTAAATCTGCAATTTCATCTAAAAAAAGTGTGCCATGGTTGGCGGCTTGAAAAAATCCTATTTTATCTTGATGGGCGCCCGTAAAGCTGCCTTTTTTGTGCCCAAAGAATTCACTCTCCATTAATTCCGCTGGAATGGCACCACAATTGATAGGGATAAAAGGTTTGTCACGTCTAGGGCTACTTTGATGAATGAGCTTGGCCACCAGCTCTTTGCCAGAGCCTGAAGGACCACTGATATAAACGGGTGCTTGACTGCGGGCAATTTTTTCAATTTGGCCTTTCAGCTTTTGCACGCATTCACTTTTTCCTATTAACTCAAGTTCAGGTTTCGGCGATGGTTCGGTGGTGATATTAAGGGCATCGCTTACCAAGTTGCGCAACATCGCCAAATCAATGGGTTTGTTGATAAAGTCAAAAGCCCCTTGCTTCATGGCCAAAATAGCGGTTTCCATATTGCCGTGTGCTGTAATTAATATAACAGGTGTTTGGGGGGAGGTGGCTTGTAGGTGCGTTAAAATATCTAGCCCGCTGCCATCGGGCAAGCGTAAATCTGTCAAGCATAAAGCAAACTTATGTTGGGAGATTAATAGTTTAGCGGCCTGTACATCTTGAGCCGTGTGGTTGTGAAGTCCCATTTTGGATAAGGTCATGCTCAGGAGCTGGCAAATATCCGGTTCATCGTCAATAATCAGAACTTGTGTGGAAACGGTCATTGTAAAGCCTCTCCGGGAAAGGTTAAACGAAATTGAGAATCAGGCGCCTGGTGTGAATAATGAATCTGAGCACTGTTAATCTGGCACAGCTCTCGGGTCAAAAACAAGCCTAACCCCGTTCCAGATTTTTCGGTTGTATAAAATGGCTCAAAAATGAACTCTTGGATATTACTTGGAATGCCATCACCTTGATTGATAATATCTAATGTAATATTGGATAATGGGGGTTGTTGGTATTGGGTTCGTAAAGAGATTTTTGCAACACCATGTTTTTGCATATGATGTCTGAGGCCATTTTCACATAAGTTGACAATAATTTGAGTGAGTTGAGAGGGATCGACCAAAATATTAATTTTCTCATGACATAGTGCAAGCGTGACTTGAGCCTCAGGGAAATTTGGAAAGCGTAATGTGGGTACATGTTCTTGTAGCCAATCATTAAGGTCGATTTTTTGAGCGTTAGGCTTTTGTCCTGAGATGGATAATACATTTTGAATCACTTGATTCATACGATTGCAGTTTTGCAAAATCATATGGAGCAAGTGTTTGTTTTCGCCGGATAAATCATCGGATTCTATTAATAATTGAGAGGCATGGCTGACAGCACCCAGCGGGTTTCTGAGCTCGTGAGCAATATTAGCGGTTAAGTGGCCTAGAGACGCTAACTTTAGATCTTGTGCTTTTTTGTTTTCTTCGGCGGTATCATAAATAAAAACCAGTGTGTTTATGTTTTTATTATCGCCAAAATTCTGGAATTCCAAGCGTGCTTTGGGCAAATGGTCTTCAATATGAATAGGCTCTAACAGTTGTTTATTTTGTTGCCATGCAAAGATACAATGCTGCACCTCGGGTGGTAGTGTGTTTAGGGTGTGGTAATCTTGATGTTTGCCTAAGCCTAATATTTTTTGAGCCGCTAGGTTTAGAGTCTTTATATGGTTGTGATTATCTAGCAGTATCACACCTTGCTGCATCAGGGCGACAATATGGCTATTGACCTGCATCGAGCTGGCGAGCAGCGTAGCCTGCTTTGAAATAATATTTTGATTTTTTCGGACTCTAAATGATAGAAAATTTGCCAATGCAGCCGCAGCAAAAATTAATATGCCTATTAAGCCCGCCATGCCAGATAAGCTTAAATCATAATTTTCATATAAGAGCATATAAGTATACTCTGAGAGTAATGCAATCGTGCTAATGGCTGCAGTGAGCAGCGCGTATTTACCAGGGTATAAAATACCATGCGCGGCGGCTAATATAATGAGCAATAAACCCATGCCGGAAATAATGCTGCCACAAAAATGCATAATCAGTATTAAAAATACGATATCGCAGTAAATGGGCAGATTTACTTGCCATTTATAAGGTATTTTAGGGCTAAAGCTTAATAATAGTGTGACAAAAGAAAATAAAGCATAAGTGATGCTGATTTGAATAAAAGCATCGGGGTGGCCAGTGGGGAAAATCAGCGAGCTGGCATTGAGCTGACTGATAGTTAGAAAGCTAACAGCCAGGGCAAATCGATAGACGCTGAACAGCTGTAAGGGACGCCATATATAAATGGGTGCGTTGGGCAAAAATCCTTTTTGCGACATACCGTGTCCTTTTGTTTGCAAAGCGAACATATTCTCTTTATTTATTTTTTACAAGTATCACTACAATAATAACAATTGTGGCAAGTGATTGCCTCTTCTTCTGGAATATAGGTGCCGCAGTTATCACAACAAACCAGTTCCGCGGCTATTTTGGACTGCTGCTGACTTTGGTGTTGGGTTTGTTTTTTTGGGTTGGGGCGGCTTACGAGCCTGCGCAATTGCGAGGCAATCAGCCAAACAGCGCCCATGGCGAGTCCCCAAATGACAAATAAAAATACAATTAATCGAACTATCATTATTAAAGCTCTCCAAGCTACGTTTAATAACGTAAGCTAACTTCTTTGTGTGTAACTTAGTTATTATAAAGCAAAGAGCCTAGAGTATGAAAATAAGAATGAGGAATATTAATGTATATGCACAAAAATTAGGTGTAAATTTAGTGGATTAGCCCCAAGATTAACCCATTAATCAGTCAAGTTTGTCATTTATCTTATGAAAAAAAAAGGAGCGTGGTATAATTCTGAGCTAATTTGTATCAAATTGGCTTGGTAAAATGATTTGTAATATGATTTTACCGATAAAATTAAAGTAGTTGGATTTTTAGGAGTTTTAAATGCCTATATATGAGTACCGTTGTACGGTATGTCGTCATGAAAAAGAGATTTTACATGGCATGAACCAAACCACCACAGAAAGCTGTCCTAAGTGTGGCGAGACTTTGGTGCGTTTGATTTCTGCGCCTAGCGTACGTTTTGCTGGGAAAGGCTATTACGAAACCGATGAAAAACCAAAAGCCAAGCAACGTAATGTTGTCAAAGAAGATAAAGCCCCTACGAGCAAAACAGAAACGGCCGACTAAGACAAAGTTAAAAGTAAGATTTAGTTACGTTTCAAGTTAACCAACATAATAAATATTACATTACATTAAATAAGGTTCTTTACATGCGTACGGATTATTGCGGTCATGTGACCTCTCAGTATTTGGACAAAACAGTAACGCTTTATGGCTGGGCGCATCGTCGTCGAGATCACGGAGGTGTGATTTTTATTGATTTGCGCGACAGGGAAGGCTTGGTTCAAATTGTTATTAATCCAGAGAACCAAAAAGCTTTTAGCGCCGCAGAAACCGTGAGAAACGAATTTGTCCTAGAAGTGACAGGATTGGTAAAGCCAAGATTAGAAGGCACAGTGAATCCTGATTTAAAAACCGGTGAAATTGAAGTACACGTTGAGAGCCTTGTTATTTTGAATGCGGCAAAAACGCCGCCCTTTATGTTAGACGAGCATTATTCTGTGGGGGAAGATGTTCGTCTCAAATATCGCTACTTAGATTTAAGACGTCCTGAAATGGCAAATAAACTTAGAATGCGTGCACAAATCACGAAATATTTGCGCAATTATTTAGATGACGAGGGATTCTTAGATATAGAAACGCCTTGCCTAACCAAGGCGACCCCAGAAGGCGCAAGAGATTACTTGGTGCCTTCACGGACTCACCCAGGCTCATTTTTTGCTTTGCCACAATCACCACAATTGTTTAAACAATTATTAATGATGTCAGGCATGGATCGTTATTATCAAATTGTGCGCTGCTTCCGTGATGAAGATTTACGCGCTGACCGCCAGCCTGAATTTACCCAGATTGATGTCGAGACTACCTTCATGGACGAAAATGCTGTGATGGAAGCCATGGAAAACATGATTAGCGGTCTGTTTAAGTCTGTGTTGGATGTGGACTTACCCAGTCCATTCCCACGTATGGACTACAGCGAAGCAATGGCTCGTTTCGGTTCTGATAAGCCAGACCTGCGTATTCCACTTGAGTTAGTTGATCTGGCTGAAGTCATGAAAGACGTTGAGTTTAAAGTTTTTTCTGGTCCAGCGAATGATCCCGAAGGGCGAATCGTTGTTCTTAAGGTGCCTGGTGGTGCCAAATTATCTCGTAAACAGATTGATCAATACACTGAATACGTCGGTCGCTACGGAGCCAAAGGACTAGCGTGGATTAAAGTGAATGATGTTGCCGCTGGTCGTGAAGGTTTGCAATCGCCCATCGTAAAATTCTTACCGGATGAAGTGTTAACTGACATCATCGAAAAAACGGCTACCCAGTCAGGTGATATTTTATTCTTCGGTGCCGGTGATACTAAGACTGTTAATGAATCAATGGGCGCACTGCGCGTGAAAGTGGGTATCGATATGGAGATGGTTGATGCAGCGTGGCAGCCATTATGGGTGGTTAACTTCCCTATGTTCGAGAAAAACAGTCAGGGGGACTGGACGGCATTACACCATCCGTTTACTTCGCCATCGGTTGATTCCGTTGAGTCGTTTAAAGCAGATCCTGGCGCCGCCTTATCACGAGCTTATGATATGGTATTAAACGGCACAGAATTAGGCGGGGGTTCTGAGCGTATCTATAAAATGGATATGCAAAATGCAGTATTTGATATATTGGGTATCTCAAAAGAAGAAGCGCAAGAAAAATTTGGTTTCTTGCTGACTGCACTTAAATACGGTTGTCCACCGCATGCGGGTTTGGCATTTGGTCTGGATCGTTTGATTATGTTGATGAGCGGTGCCAGTTCAATTCGAGATGTAATGGCATTTCCTAAAACACAATCTGCGGCCTGTTTGTTAACATCCGCACCGGCACCGGTCTCTACAAAACAATTACGCGAGTTAAATTTAAAATTGCGTAAAGTCGAAAAAACCGAAAACAGCGAGTAGCAGAACATGAGCGCAGCCATACAGCCTTACACTTTACTCGATGATGATGATTGCGAGTCTCGTATTTTAGCTGCGCGTGAAAAATTAGGGGAACGCTTAGTCATTTTAGGGCATCACTATCAGCGAGACGAGGTTTTTAAACATGCCAATTTTACCGGTGACTCACTAAAACTTTCTCGCCAGGCGGCGTCGTCGAAAGCAGATTACATTGTCTTTTGTGGTGTGCATTTTATGGCAGAAGTCGCTGATATTCTGTCTCGCCCTGAGCAGGTTGCTATCCTGCCAGATATGTCTGCCGGGTGTGCGATGGCGGACATGGCTAATTTGCAAAATGTTGAACGTGCCTGGCAGGAATTATCCGAAGTTCTGGATGTAGAAGAAACCATCACACCGGTTACTTACATCAACTCAGCGGCTGATTTAAAAGGTTTTTGTGGTGAGCATGGCGGTATCGTTTGCACCTCGACCAATGCACGTCATGTGCTTGAATGGAGTTTTAAGCAGAAACAAAAAGTGCTGTTTTTCCCCGATCAGCATCTGGGTAGAAACACAGGTTTTGCCATGGGTATTCCACTGGATGAGATGGTGATATGGGACTATGATAAACCGCAGGGTGGTTTAACGGCGGCGCAAATTCAACAGGCAAAAATAATTTTATGGAAAGGTTTTTGCTCTGTTCATCAAATGTTTCAGCCGGAACAGATTGACAATTTTAAACAAAAATACCCGGAAACAAAAATAATCTCTCACCCGGAAAGTCCATTTGAAGTTTGCCAAAAATCGGATTATATTGGCTCGACTGAATACATTATTAATACCATCGCCAATGCAGAAAAAAATACGCGCTGGTTGGTAGCAACCGAGTTAAATCTGGTCAATCGTTTACATGAACAATTTAAACATGAAGGTAAAAATGTCCATTTTATGTCGCCCAATGTTTGTATGTGTTCCACCATGTTCCGTATCGATCCGCAACATATGGCATGGGTGCTGGAAAATCTGGTTGATGGTCATGTGGTTAACGCCGTCAGTGTGCCTGTCAACATCGCTAAGCAGGCAAAACGGGCACTTGATCGCATGCTGGATGTTTCTCCCTAACTCACGTTTATCAGTCAATGCGTGAAGCCGTCGTGTTAGTTCATGGCCTGTGGAGTGTCGCTGGTGTTGATCTTTTAAGGTTACGCAACCGTCTGAAAAAAGCCGGTTATGAATGCCACATGTTTAACTACCACGTGTGGGGTAAACCTCCCGCCGAAATCGCAGTTAAACTTAACGAATTCATCAAAAATATCGATGCCCCAATCGTTAATATAGTGGCGCATAGTTTTGGCGGCATCATCACGCTTCACCTGTTTGATCAATTTCCCTTCAATAAAAAAGGTCGTATCGTTTTACTGGCGTCTCCGGTGAATGGCAGTGCTGTGGGTAAACGCATTAATGCCCATCCAATGACACGTTGGATGTTGGGACAAAGTCATGTAAATGGTCTGTCCGGAGATGTACCTGAATGGAAAGGCTGGCAGGATATCGGTGTGATAGCTGGCACGATACCAATCGGTATGGGGTTAGTCACGGGTGGGCCTAAATTGCCGCATGATGGAACTGTTTCTGTTGAAGAAACCGAATTAAAAGGTGCGACAGATGCCATTATTATGCGGGAATCACATTTGAGTATTCTTATGTCACGGCAGGTAGCGGAGCAGGTTATTATTTTTTTACAGACAGGATGGTTTGATCAGGATACGCTGACACCGTTGTTTGATGCTGAGCCAGCGTAATCTAGTTTTTTTGTAGGTGTGAATTTATTCGCACGAGCATGTTTTATATTTTATCCTGACTTTTTTGTTTGTATTCCCAATAGCTGGGAATAAGAAAACCCAAACCAATGTAAACAAACAAAGAAAATCGCGGAGCAAGTTTCCACTCCTGCCGGACAATAGAATCAAAAAACACTCAAAATTCTTAACCCGCAACCCTCCGCAATGGTAGACTCCCATAAACAAAAACAACCATATATTTCCCCTGTCGGACTCAGCCATAACACTAAAAGTGATAGAAAAAACCCGCATAATAGGCATCGATCCCGGTTCAAGGTGTACCGGGTATGGCGTAATCGATAGTGATGGGTTTCGGCACAATTATATTGCCAGCGGATACCTCAATATCAAAGGCGATGAACTGCCGGATCGTCTGGGTTCTATTTTTAATCAATTGTGTGATGTAATAAAACAATGGCAGCCGCAGAGCATGGGCATTGAGCAGGTATTTGTGAATAAAAATGTCGATTCAGCGCTCAAGTTGGGTCAAGCCAGAGGGGCGGCTATCTGTGCCGGTGTCAGTGCGCAGTTAGCGGTGGGTGAATACACGCCACGTGCCATTAAAAAAGCCGTGGTTGGCAATGGTTCTGCCGATAAACAACAGATTCAACAAATGATGAAAATTTTATTAAAACTCGATTTTGTGCCGCAGAGTGATGAGGCTGATGGTTTGGCTATTGCTGTCTGTCATGCTAATCATATGCAAATTAAAACACTGGGTATTGCAACTAAAGTACGAGGCGGGCGTTGGCGATGATAGGACGATTGACCGGCATATTACTAGAAAAACAGCCACCATCGATACTGGTTGATGTGCAGGGTGTGGGTTATGAGCTTGAGGCGTCGATGTCGACTTTCTACCAGCTGGCTGAGTGTGGTGAAAACATTACCTTGCACACACATTTAGTGGTACGTGAAGATGCGCAGTTGTTATACGGTTTTTATTCGCTTTCAGAGCGCCAGATGTTTCGTAACCTGATACGCATAAGCGGTGTTGGGCCGAAACTGGCGTTAACCATTTTATCGGGTATGAGCACGGAAGATTTTACCCGCTGTATTGTCGAAGAAGACAGTAAAGCCTTAACCCGGCTACCGGGTGTGGGTAAAAAGACGGCGGAACGTTTGGTTATAGAGTTGAAGGATCGTTTAGAAAAGGATGATTCAATTAAATTAAGCAGCGGTGTTCAAACCATTGAAAAAATAGTCAATCCGGTAAATGATGCGGTGAGTGCGTTAATTTCTCTCGGTTACAAGGCGCAACAAGCGAGTCTGATGATTCGGAATCTTGATGTCGACAATAAATCCACAGAAGAAATAATTCGTGAAGCATTACAGGGGTCAGCGTAGCAATGAGTGATAACCCGGTATTGTCAACAAAAAATGCAGAAGGCGAAGTCGCTATCGACCGCGCCATTCGACCGCAGTACCTTAAAGATTACCGTGGACAACCAGCGGTTACCGAACAGCTGGACATTTTTATACCAGCAGCAAAAGCACGTAATGAAGCTTTGGATCACATATTATTTTTTGGTCCGCCAGGGTTGGGTAAAACCACACTGGCACATATCGTTGCCAATGAAATGGGTGCGAACATGCATTCTACTTCAGGCCCGGTATTGGAAAAACAAGGCGACCTGGCCGCATTATTAACCAATTTGGAGCCTCATGATGTTTTATTTATTGATGAAATTCACCGATTAAGTCCGGTTGTCGAAGAGGTTCTGTATCCAGCGATGGAAGACCATCAGCTGGATATTATGATAGGCGAAGGTCCGGCAGCACGCTCAATCAAGCTCGACCTGCCGCCTTTTACACTTGTTGGTGCAACCACCCGTGCGGGTTCGTTAACTTCACCTTTACGTGATCGTTTTGGTATTGTGTTACGCCTTGATTTTTATGGATTAAATGACCTGAATTATATTGTTAAACGTTCATCAGATATTTTAAATGTGAAGATTGACGATGCCGGAGCTGGCGAGATAGCTCGTCGTGCACGCGGTACGCCGCGCATTGTTAATCGTTTGTTGCGCCGAGTGCGCGATTACGCTGAAGTTAAAGCGGACGGTCATATCAATGAAGAGGTGGCGTCGAAAGCGCTGGAATTATTGAAGGTTGACCCATTAGGGTTTGATATAATGGATCGGCGATTATTACTTGCCATTATTGAAAAATTTAATGGTGGACCGGTCGGGGTTGAGAACCTTGCGGCTGCTATCGGCGAAGAACGCGATACGATTGAAGATGTTATCGAACCGTATCTGATTCAACAGGGTTATTTAATGCGCACGCCGCGAGGGCGAATTGCTACCTCAAATGTATATAAACATTTTGGTTTGCCTGCGCCGGATAAGTTAAAAAAAGAAGCTGTTCAAGAATCGGATATGTTCGACTAAGCTAGTTGTATAACTAATAGTCAGCTAAAAAAATAATAATAAAAATAACGAATGAGCACCAAAAATAAAACCGTAAAAAAGGAATTTTCCTGGACTGTTCGTGTCTATTACGAAGATACCGATTCAGGTGGCGTTGTTTATTACGCCAACTATCTGAAATTTATGGAACGTGCTCGCACAGAATTTTTGCGTAGCCTCGGTTTTCAACAAGACCAATTACAACAAGAGCTGGGTATTATTTTTGCGGTGCATAGCGCCAATATTCAATATATAAAACCGGCCAAATTTAATGACGAGTTAAACGTGATAACATCGATTACCACTCTGGGTAATGCCAGTATTCTATTTAAACAAACAGTTTATCCAGTATCGCCATTTCATGATGATGCCACTGAGGCCGTCTTAGCTGACGCAGATATTAAAATCGCCTGCCTTAAAGCTGAAACCTTTAAACCTAAAAGCATTCCAGCTTTAATTAAAGAAAAAATACAAAAGGAGTTTTATTGTGGAAGCTGAGTTGTCACTGTTTTCCTTAGTCACCCATGCCAGTTTTGTGGTGCAGATAGTGATGTTTATTCTCTTGAGTGCGTCCGTGCTTTCGTGGGTCATTATTACGCTTAAATATAAAGTAATAAAACTGGCTAATGAAGAAGCGATACGATTTGAAGATCAATTCTGGTCGGGTATTAACTTGTCAGATCTTTATCAGCAGGTGAAGCGAAAGACAGATCAGCGTCGTGGTGTTTCTCGAATTTTTGAAACAGGTTTTGCCGAGTATCTCCGCACCCATAAAAGTAAAGCGAATACAGAAATGATGCTGGCAAGTGTGCAACGAAGTATGAAAGTTGCAGTCGCACGTGAAGAGGATTTTCTGGACTCACATCTGTCCTTATTAGCGACAATCGGATCAATCAGCCCATACATCGGTTTATTTGGAACCGTGTGGGGTATTATGCGTGCATTTATTGCGCTGGGTGCAGTGGAGCATGCCAGTCTGGCGATGGTTGCTCCCGGTATTGCTGAAGCGTTAATCGCAACAGCCATGGGTTTATTTGCGGCGATTCCGGCGGTGATTGCTTATAACCGTTATGTTGAAAAAGTGGATCGTCTGTCCCGTACCTATGAAAACTTTGCAGAAGAGTTTGCAACTATTTTGCAACGTCAAAGTCATGTTGCAGATGAGCGCTAAGGCACTGCGATTATTATGAGTAAAAAACGTCGTGCAGTCTCAGAAATAAATGTAGTGCCTTACATTGATGTTATGTTGGTTCTGTTAATTATATTTATGATTACAGCACCTGTTGTACAACAAGGTGTGGTGGTTGAATTGCCACAATTGGCTGCAAACTCCTTGCCGCCAGAACAACTGGCGCCTGTCATATTAACCGTAAGCAAAACCGGTGAGTATTATTTAAACATTGGGGATAATATAAAAAATCCGGTCAGTAATGAAGTCATTTCACAGCGCATTGCTCTGGTGTTAAAGCAAAAGCCACGAACACCCATACTGGTGCGTGGTGATAAAGATGTGGCTTATGGTTCGGTGACCACTGCCATGGTTTTGTTGCAGGCAGCGGGCGTGGAAAAGGTCGGCCTGATGACTGAGCAGCCTTAACTTTGAAA
>CAZWHY010000020.1:0-58832 GCA_964633725.1 Uncultured Candidatus Berkiella sp. | reverse complement strand
TTACAAAACCTGAGCCAAAGCTACATCCATCAAGAGAAAGACGTGCTTGTTTTGGCGAGTTACTACAAGTTGATGATTCAGATCACGCTTGGTTTGAAGGTAACCATTCAGCTCATTTTTGCTGAAAATCATTATTCCTGAATAAAACAACGTTTATTGCAAGTCAGCTCAGGCATGCCCATCAAGAAACATTACCCTGGAAATATTAATGCTTATGAAATATTCAGCACAAATAGGAATTCACAACAAAATGAGCTGAATGGTTACGTTTGAAGAACGTGGTAATAAATGCACCTTGTTAGTATTTTTAGATGATGCGACAAGCTATATTACGGAACTACAATTTGTAAAGTCTGAGACAACACTAGATTATTTTTCAGCGCTTAAAAATCAACTTGAGTGTTATGGTGCCCCAGTCAGCATTTATTCTGATAAGCATGGGGTGTTTAAAGTAAATCACCCAGAAGCTAAATCAGGCAATGGATTAACCCAATTTGGACGAGCACTGAAAGAACTAAACATTAAAATCATTTATGCTCAATCAGCCCAAGCAAAGGGGCGTGTTGAAAGAGCCAATAGAACATTACAAGACAGGCTGTGAAGAACATCTCTGGCGAGATAAGGATCATTCACAATAATCAGTCGTTTCAATATGAAGTATATAAGCAAGGCTTGCATGTTGACCAGACTTTAAATCGAAAAGATGTAAATAAATACCTGGATAAGATAAATAATCTAGAAAAAATCCTTTGGGAGCCTGCATAATTTGTCGCATTATTTTAGGTGCTATTTTTAAAAGTACGCCTGTCTTTTTTCCGTCGTCTCGGACATTAGTGCCACTTGCCGGGCTTGCCCGGATAGTGGCAGTTATGATCCGTGATCCAGGATTAGGATGTGAGCTGCTCGTACAAATCTTGCCAGTCAGGGTTAAGTTTTTCAATCAGCGCTAGCTTCCATTCTCTGCGCCATCGTTTGATTCTTTTTTCCATTGTAATGGCATCATATATTGATTCAAAAGAATCAAAATAAACCAGGCTTTTCAAATCATACTTCTTTGAGAACCCATCAACGAAGCCTTGTCTGTGCTCAAAGACTCGCCTAACAATATCATTTGTAACACCAGTATAAATCGTACCATTTTTTTTGTTTGCAAGAATATAGATATACGCGCTCATTAAGATTCTATCCTAGATACCGGCTAATAAGAGCAACTAATTCGCAAAGCTCATAAGTTGCTCTAATTGCCGGCACGACATTAATAAAAAACAGCTTAATAGCTAAATGAAATGATTCTATGCTAGCCTGAATATAATAACAATACGGACATTTTTAACTTGCCCAATACCAGACACTTCTATTTTGCTCTAACAGCCCCCTACACATATTAATTTTTTTTACATATTCGATAGGATTTAAAAGCCTGTTTATGACCAACTACAATACACATCAAAAACGTATTGGTGTTTGATTTAAGATTCATACAAGACTGTTTGGGCGCGGTAATTTATTGAAAAATTTAAAAAAGTGGTAATAGGGTAGGGTTTATATTAGTAGGATTTTATTGGCATGCGCATCTACAATGCTATAAAAATAATCATTCTGACAAAGAAATTTTTACAAATAATTATGAAGAGCAGATAAGATCACATCATTTGCAGGCAATAAATTGAGATCGGTTAAATTATCCAAAGTACGCCAAATAAGATTTTGGCCTTCTTTACCAAAAGGCACGCCATCGAATTGCTCGACAATAAAAACATGTAAGCGCACAGAAAGCTCTGGATAATGATGCAAAACGGATAATAGTGGCTGAGGGGTAATCGGTGAAACCCCAACCTCTTCAGATAATTCACGACACAGGGCAAACTCAGCATCTTCCCCTACTTCTAACTTGCCGCCCGGGAATTCCCAATAATCTGAATAAGGCTGATGGCTTTGTCTTTGCGTTAATAAAATATTTTGATTGGGATCAATTAAGATCCCAACCGCCACATCTAGATATTTTTTAGGTGAGTCGGCCATGACACTGCTTAAATTTTTTGCCTGAACCACAAGGGCAAGGCTCATTACGGCCAGTCTTAGGTTGCTCCCGCATAATCGTTGACGTGATACCACCGCCACCACCAGCAGCTACTTGCAACGGCTGTTCTTCAACGTCCATATCAATCGCACTACCTACTGCCGCGTGTTGGTACTCAATGGATGATTCATCGACTCGTGCCTGCGCCTGCTCTGCTATCTCTACATCTTGGCCACTTTTTACTTCAACCAAAGACAAAAAGCTCACAACCTGACGCCGAATACTCCCCAACATAGATTCAAACAAACTAAAAGCTTCTCGCTTATATTCCTGTCTGGGATCTTTTTGCGCATAACCTCGTAAAGAAACACTCTGACGTAAATGCTCCATTTGTGTTAAATGATCTCGCCAATGCGTATCTAGACTATGTAGCATGACGGATTTTTCAAATTTACGTAGGGTTTCAGAACCCACCATTTCTTCTTTTTCAACAAAAGCTTGTTCTAAATGTTCTGTAATCCTAGTCTTTAACGTACGCTCTTCTAAATGAGGCTCATCTTCCAGCCATTTTGCAATAGGCAAATCTAAACCCAGCTCATTTTCAAGCGTTTGTTCTAACCCAGGAATATCCCATACTTCTTCCAAACTTTCTGGGGGAATATATTCCGCAACAACAGAGTTGACGACTGTATTTCTAATTTGTTTTACATTTTCTGATATGTCGTCTACTGCAAGCAAGTTATCTCTTTGCTCATAGAATACTTTACGCTGATCGTTTGCCACATTATCATATTCTAGCAACTGCTTACGAATATCAAAGTTATGGCCTTCCACTTTTCTTTGCGCATTTTCAATCGCTTTGTTCACCCAAGGATGCGTAATCGCTTCACCCTTTTCGACACCCAAACGACGCATAATCTGCGAAACTTTATCTGAAGCAAAAATACGCATTAAATTATCTTCTAAAGATAAATAAAAGCGTGAAGAACCCGGATCACCCTGACGCCCACTTCGGCCTCTTAACTGATTATCAATACGCCTAGACTCATGGCGCTCAGTACCAATAATATGCAAGCCACCCGCATCAATAACCGCCTTATTGCGTTTTTTCCAATCTTCGCGCACCGTTTCAATTTGCAACTCATTAGGCTCAACCATCGCTTTAATTTCAGCATCTACAGAGCCGCCCAAAACAATATCTGTACCACGACCTGCCATATTCGTCGCAATTGTCACTGCACCTGGTCGACCTGCTTCTGCAATAATTTGAGCCTCCTGCTCATGGTATTTTGCATTTAGGACTTGATGCTTAATTTTATGTTGATTCAGAACTCCGGATAATAACTCTGACATCTCAATCGAAACGGTACCCACCAAAATAGGCTGCTTTGCCTTAGCGCTTTCTTGAATATCTTTGATAATTGCTTCGAATTTTTCTTCTTTGCTTAAATAAATTAAATCCGTTTCGTCTTTACGGGCACATGGCTTGTTAGGCGGTACAACAACGACCTCTAAGCCATAAATTTGCTGAAATTCAAATGCTTCTGTATCGGCAGTACCTGTCATGCCGCCCAATTTATCGTACAATCGAAAAAAGTTCTGAAAAGTTATAGACGCCAATGTCTGATTTTCATTCTGAATGGTCACGCCTTCTTTGGCTTCAATCGCTTGATGCAATCCTTCAGACCAGCGTCTACCTGGCATAGCACGCCCAGTATGCTCATCCACAATCATGACTTCATTGTCTTTAACCAGATAATCTACATCACGTTTGAAAATAGCATACGCTCTTAAACCCGCATTCAAGTAATGCAGTAAGCCGATATTGCGTGGATCGTACAAGCTTTGCCCGGCTTCTAATAAACCTGATTTAGCCAACAACGCCTCGACTCGTAAATGCCCTTCTTCCGTTAAAAATACTTGTTTGGACTTTTCATCGATGCTGAAATCACCCGGCCCATCCTTCACAGCTTGTGCGTTTAATTGCGGCACAATATCATTCATCTGCATGTAACACTCTGTGCTATTTTCTGCAGCGCCAGAGATAATCAATGGCGTACGCGCTTCATCGATCAAAATAGAATCCACTTCATCAACGATCGCAAATGCCAAATCTTGACGCAAGCATTCTTCTTCGCTATAAGCCATTTTATTGCGCAGATAATCAAAACCTAATTCATTATTCGTGGCATATATTACATCGCACAGATAACTTTGACGTTTTACCTCTGGACGCATATTCGGCACAACAATACCCACCGTCAAACCTAAGGCTCTATACAGCGGCCCCATCCAATGTGCATCACGACGCGCCAAGTAATCATTAACGGTAACAATATGAACAGGACGACCAGATAAGGCATTTAGATATGCGGCCAATGTGGCCATTAAAGTTTTACCTTCACCTGTGCCCATTTCTGAAATTTTGCCCTCATGCAACACCATGCCACCAATTAACTGCACATCAAAATGGCGCATTTGCATTGTACGTTTGCTTATTTCCCTAACTAAAGCAAAAGCTTCAGGCAATAGAGCATCTAAGCTTTCACCCTTTTGCATCCGCTGTTTGAAGCTTTCCGTTTTTTGAGGGATTTCCTCTAGCGATAAAGCTTCATACTCTTTTTCTAAAGCATTAATTTCATCAATATTTTGTTTATATTTTTTAAGCAACCGTTGGTTGCGACTTCCGAAAAATAATTTGGCTAGATTCGAAAACATAGGCGTAAAATTCTCTGTCCATGCTGTGAGTTTATGGGCTTTTCATCTGATTGCTAAATGTATATTTAGGTACATATAATAAGGTCAATCAGCTTATATTCAAGACTGAAGGGTATAATACAATAGACCCTAGGTGAAAGCAGCATATATCGTTCAATATGCTGCATAGATGATATTCAAATGACTTAATATGGTGCTAACTTTTGGCTTTCCTGCGTAAATCATGAAAATACAAACCAGGATCGACTGATTTATCTTTTTTACGTACCTCTAAGTGGACATGTGGGCCTGTTGAACGCCCTGTAGAACCTACTAAAGCAATCGCATCCCCTTTTTTGACTAAATCCCCGACTCTCACCAAAGATTCTTTGTTATGAGCATAACGCGTGGCTAAGTCATTTCCGTGCTTTATCTCAATAACCTTCCCATATGAGCCTTTATCTGTCGCCATACTCACAACGCCACTGGCAACGGCCAAGACTTCTGAACCCTCTCGTCCAGCGATATCAACCCCATTGTGCCAAGCTTTCTTGCCCGTAAAAGGATCCACCCGACGCCCATAAAAAGAGGATACCCAGCCATTACGAAGAGGCTTACCTCGACCACTCAATGTTGTTGAATCCCTTTTTTTGAGCTCATGGAAAAAATCATCTAAAAATGCAAACTGATTAAAACGCTTATCCAGTAACTGCTCTAAATCTAACAAAGTCTGAATAATAGCTTGACCCGCTTGATACTCACCTTCTAGAGGCCCACCCATTCCCGGCTCTTCGCTAAAATTAAACTCATTGGGATCCAGATTAGCTTGTTCTATTAATCGCTCGCCCAATACGTTCAAACGCACAAGATTGGCTGATAAGCGCCCAACATGCTCAGAAATCACTTCTAATTGGTTTTCTGTTTTATTCTTAAAGTTTGCTAACTCTGAATAATCAACCGTTAAGTAATCCTGCCAATGGCTGTGCAATACTTTTTCTTTTTTAGAATAATTGTAAGTAGCAAGTTTGTATGTAGTCCAACTTGCAAAAACCATCAACATAAACATAGTCGTAAACAGCAAAAGCAATATCTGTTTAAAGCTGAACTTTAGCCGCAATGGCTCTTGTAACCTGGGGTGCTCTATTGTGATTACTTGCATGCTGGCGCCTTATTTTTGTTATAATTTTTCGAACGAGCACTTAGCTGGTAAAAATCTAGTATTTTGCCGATATTTAATCAACTAAAAAAATAATAAAGAGAAAACAGCATTTTGCTGTATTTTTAGCCAATGAGCCAACAAACAAAAAACCTTAATTCTATTTTAACCGACGATGGCTCATCATTATCCCAGATAATTAACAGAGCAAAAGCATTAACTGCCCTACACAAAAAAATTGAAAAAGTAATCGGCGATAGACTCAAAAATCGTTATCGCTTGGGCACATATCAAAAAGGCATACTTAGTCTGCTAACAGACAATGGATCTACCGCCACAGAACTACGCTACAGCGTACCCGAAATAATCCAGTTATTAAGACAAGACACTATGTGGGCTGGCTTAATTAAAATCCAAATAAAAGTACACCATGATTGGCATGAGTATGAAGAACTCAAAAAGCCGCTCCCAGAACCCGAAAAAGCAGAGCCCCTCTCAGAGAACACTTTAGATAACTTAAGAGCTCTGGCAGATAGCCTAAAAGATAATCCGAATAACGAATCTCTAGAAAAAAGCATTCGTCGATTGATTGAGTCTTCTGAGAGGCGGAGGGAGTGAAATGTTTTTTCAACGCTCAATGCTAACTCAAGACTTGTCACTAAATTTTGCAGCTATCTTCTTTGCGTGCGTAGCACCCAGAAATCTGCCCTTGTAAAGGGTAGAGGCGCGAAGCGCGAGAAGGATTTTATAAAATCTCCCTTGCGTGCTTCGCGCGTCCCTCTTTTACAAAGTGGGATTTGACCTGATTCGCTTTGCTCATCAGTCCACAACCAAAGTCCCACAAAATATATTCGTGAACTTACTTTCTGCCCCAGTTAGAACCTGGCGCCTGAAAGCAACTGACCGTAAAGTCATATTTGTCTACATCAATAACACCATCTTTAACATATGACTGCAATGCTTGTGCTTGATCTTTGCTTATTTCATATCCCAGAACCATAGTATAATCGTCTGGGTCAGGATTAAATAATTGCCGCAAAAAACTCAAATCGATATCTTTCAGTCTGTACTCCACTTCCATTCTTTGATCACCATCTTCATCTGCAATTTTTGAGTATCCAACAACATATCTATGTACACCAGCTATATCTTTCGCCATGTTTCTCTCCTAAGCTACAAGGTTTTAAAATTAGACATTACATCCTTCTCTGCACTTAAAAGTGCCTCTTTCTTTACAAAAGAAAGAATGCTTTTTCGCTGTGCTTAAATAAAGACCTCATCTCAACTTCTGCAATAATATATCAAGCCTATCTTGATGCTCTTTAATAATGTCAGGATATTTGCGTTTGAACTTATCACAATAACTTTGGCAGAACTCTAGAATAACCGTTTTATAAACCTCAACATCAACATGCTCAATCCCTTTTTTATAGGTAGGCCAAAACTCTCCCCAACTTGCCTTAAATGGTTCTCTTATGTTCCACGATATTTCTATTTTATCATTCACGCGTTGAAAATAAATGCTAGGCATAAAAGAACCTTGGGCATACCCCTTTAAACAACGAACACCAAACCAATCTCCTTTAATTTGCTCAACATCCTTCTCTTCATCAGTCAATTCACAAAACTTTTCTAGATAACTCTCTCCTGTATCAATAATTGACGTCTCAATATACATTTCACACGCATATTTTGATTTTGTTTCTAATGGGAAAGGTTCGCCTTTAATATGCTCTGCCAAATCAGTTGTGAAACATTCAACCAAAGGGTTAAACTCATGCCAATATGTCGCATCCTCATCTGGAATATTATAAGAAAACAAATTTTTACCTTTAACCCAGAATTTAACTTGTCCCCACATATATTCATAACAAGCAAATTTTTCAATAATTTCTGCATTAACAATAATATCAATATCATACGTTACCTCTATGCCAAAATGCTCCTTTGTTCCAAATAAATGACTAGAAGGTTTCGCCCTATCATAAATAGCATCCTGACAAAACTCACGATATGCAAATATTTTTTCTTCCATTATGCTTTCCCTTTCACTAATTTTCTATACTCTTTTTTAGAGATTCTGCCTTCACCCAACCACTTATTTAGTAAATTATTGCCAACTTTTTTGGTTGCATCTTGCTCTTCATAACAATGATATCGCCCATCACCACTAGATTGAAATATAATCGCTTTACCATTCCAAGGCGCAGCATATGCCTTTTTACCTGGGATTTTATCAGCACTATCCAGAAGCTCCTTTGCTTCTTCCTGCGTTGGTATGGGATTTATGAAAACCTTCTCTGCACTTAAAAGTGCCTCTTTCTTTACAAAAGAAAGAATGCTTTTTCGCTGTGCTTAAATAAAGACCTCATCTCAACTTCTGCAATAATATATCAAGCCTATCTTGATGCTCTTTAATAATGTCAGGATATTTGCGTTTGAACTTATCACAATAACTTTGGCAGAACTCTAGAATAACCGTTTTATAAACCTCAACATCAACATGCTCAATCCCTTTTTTATAGGTAGGCCAAAACTCTCCCCAACTTGCCTTAAATGGTTCTCTTATGTTCCATGATATTTCTATTTCATCATTCACTTGTTGAAAAAAGATATCAGGCATAAATGAACCTTGGGCATAGCCACCCAGAGAATGTGAACCTAACCAGGCCCCAATAATACATTCATCATTCACCTCAGCATCTGTTAGCTCAGAAAATTTCTCCAAATAATTATCATCACCCTCAATAATAGAAGTCTCAATATTTATTTCACATGCATGCTTTGATTTTGTTTCAAATGGGCACGGATTAAATTTTACATGAGTGACCAAATCAGTTGTAAAGCACTCTACTAAATTATTTAGCTCAGACCAATAGGTCGCATCTTCACCTGGAATATTATAAGCAAATAGATTTTCACCTTTAACCCATAATTTAATTTGTCCACTCATATATTCATAAAAAGAAAATTTCCCAATAACTTCTGCATTAATAATAATATCAACATCATACGTTACCTCTATGCCAAAATGGTCTTTTGTTCCAAATAAATGGCTGGCTGACTTTGATCTATCGAATATTTTATCTTCGCAATATTCACGATATGCAAATGTCTTTTCTTCCATTATGGTTTCCCTTTCCAAGGTGTAGCATATGATTCTCGGCCTGGTATTTTATCGGCATTATCCAAAACTTTTTGTCCCTCTTCTGGGGTTGGGATGGGATTAATTTTGAAACCTCTCTTTTTTTCTCCCCAGCATACCATCTTGAATTGCCAGATGGCGTTACTTTATGCTTAGGGTAATCATTATCATATATTCTTTCATCCCCATTTTCTTGATACATTATAAAAATAGGGCGTACCACATCCTCTCCAGAATGCCCCGTATGAATCAACCGCTCAGGCTGTCCCCAAAGCGAACCTTCACCCGGCTCATGTATCCAAGACAAGTCTTCTGGTGCATGACCGGTATGAGGCTTATCCAGCAAATCATCATACTCTTTAGGAGGTGTACCTTGAAGCTCTCCAATATTCAAAGGCTCAGAAGAACCACCCACCCAAAAGATGTAAGAACACCACTATTATTTTGCTTAGTTGTATACCTAGTAGTAAATAAGGTACTTTCCCTTTGCTAAGACCTAACTACAAGGAAAATAATCAATGTCAAAGGAAATGTTACAAAAAGCAAAGACTTTTTATGAGCTATGGATGATGGATAAATCACCTGACATGTTTGATATGCTGGCACAAGGTTTTACTGCTGAAATTTTTTGCAACCATGAAACAGCATCTTATAACAAGGAAATTTTTCAAAGATCGATAACCGAAAAACATATTAATAATGCTATAGATATTATTCATAATGCTCCCCCTGTCTTTATTGCAATAGATGATATGAAAGTTCGCATCACCACTGACACAAACCAAACTAGGCTTGGACTTGGCATTGATGAGCTTGACGGCAGATGCTCTCAATACCATGTTAAAGGTTATGTTGAATTAACTTTCGATGATAACCTTGAAATTTCTGCACTTAAAACTGAATATTCTAAGACGCTATTACCGCCTGAACTCTCTGAAATAAAAAGCTATACACCCAATTTTGAGAGAGAAGAAGTGCAGGAACCAGCCTCTCCATCACCTGAAGTTTCAGAAAAAAGAAATCTGTCTTTCACGCCTTAATCATAGAATAGGCTTAGATGGGATGTCCTTATCGCGTTATATCGTGCTATCACACCTCCTGGCCATACTGATAGCCAGGAGGATTATACTTGCCTTATGCTCTTCTCGCGCTATGGCTTGGGCGTTCTGCTAATCCCATATGAGCTAACTCAATAGTAAGCTCAGTTACATCTACCGCAGCGGCCTGCTCTTTGTATTGTGTATGCAGTGCTCTCAAAGGCGCTAGAACATCTCGCCCAAATGAGAGTTGAAAATCTAAAGAAGGATGCTTTGCGACCAGTTTTTGAATTCGTGATGTGCGTGTTGCCACCATGCCATTACAACGTTGAATGGGATGTATGCCGTCATGGTTAAATAATTCATACAAAATATACCCATCCTTAACGGAGAGTTCCCTGCCAGCTATTTGCGTTTTAATTCTGTCTAGCAAATCAAGGTCTTGTAAGTCAATCTCTGCGGCAGTATATTCAGCCTTTCGTGCTTGGCCAGATGCGGCCATTAGCGCTTGCCAGCATAGAGTGCCTTGGTAATTAAAATTCGTGCCATCATCCACTTGGCTTTCTGGGCCCCTAGAGGTACTGAGTGATGGTGGTAAGACAGTGTATTCTGGATGGTATCGTGCAGCATATTCATTTAAAAAAAGTTTAAAATCAGTTGATAAATTCAAACCAAGCTTTAATGAATCAAAGTAGCTACAAATTTCAGACGGATACATCTGCTTTTCTGCCATCAACCAGCAAGCTATAATAAGGGTGGTTTCACGTCCTTTTCCACTTATGCCGTGCACCCATATGCTATTGTAAGCATCTACCTCTTGCATAGCACTGACAACATCAGACATTTCTTCTATATTGTAGCTTTTATGGGTGCCATTTGATTTGGTTACGGTTTCAGAAAGCTGAAAATACGTTGGACTAGTCCAGTAATCAGCTGATTCCTCTGAGGCTGCATATTTTTGTGCTACAAATTTTATCTGTTGTTCACTACAAGACGTGACAACCAATGCAATTTCCGCTAGTGGGCACATATCCTCTGCTTGAGTTTTATGACCCTTGTTGCCATAGGGAAGAGAACTAATATGTAGATGAGTATCAGGGATTTGAAAATGGAAAAAATCACGTTTTGAGCGAAACCAAAGAGCCATTTTTTCCCCTCTTCCAAGTAAAGGGGCTAAAGATTTTGAACCTTCTCCTGGTGCTCCAGAGCTGCTTCCCTCACCCCCTGGTGTTGTAACCTCTTGGTAGCTAGCTGAGATAACAGTTTCTTTCCCATTGCTATCAGCTTTTTTTATTCCTTGCTTCATGCGAATCTCCTTATTATTATTCGGGTCACTGAAAATACTAAGGTTATTTATAGGAGTTAGTCACCATAGTTTATAAAAACTTAAAACAAGCTAAAAATACTGATTCATTAAAAGAATTTTTGAAAACCACCCCATAATTAGGCAGGGTTCTGAATCGCTTAATCTATACTAAAAATTTCATAAATCCTATTTTCCCCGAACACTACTGCTTGTAAAGGGAAGAGGCGCGTAATATACGCTCCTATCGGTAAAGAAAATTAGAAAACAAATCGGTTGCTTTGTCTCAATTCAGAAGCAGGATTTAGGATTTCTTTTTTCTTATCACGACGAATGAACCCTAGGAACACGGACTTATTATTTCTAACTGCGTCATACTCTTGGATTTTTTCAGCATCGAATTGATTCAAGTTGGCTCTAGATATTGCTTGTTGGGGTGATTTTGGCTCATGCCAGTTTTTAGCACTTGCAGCAGGTGTGTATTCTAAGACACCACCTTCTGATTTAATAAAAGCATTAAATTTAATAATATTTGCCTTCATATTATCTTTTTCAAAGCAGTTATGCTTGTTGAGAAATTTTGCCATATTAATAAGAGAAGCAAATTGTATTGGAAAATATCCAGGGTTGGCCTGGATCTTATTTTTAGCCCAAGGTTCCGGGTTCATTACCATATCAAGAATAAGTAATTGGAGAATTTGGCTGGGATGATTTTGATGATCAAATAATAAAAAGTGAATTTGGATCGTGAGGTTACGTTTCACATGGGGATAACAGTTTTCTAATTGGTTGGCCAAATAGGCGATAGCCAGTTTCTGAGAAAATTTCACTGTATGGTAAGCAGCAGGATTGAGCCACTTCATTAATGGGCTGAGATATAGAAATTGCAACTTGAAATTACGCATTAAACTGTTCTTAACTGGAAAAACATGGAAATCAAAGCCCAAATCAAAATCTCTCAATAACCAAATATCTTTGCTCCATCTATAACCAAAAGTATCTCTTGATAAAGAAATAAGATACTCAAATGCACTCTTTATATTTGCATCTGTATTGGAGCGTCGCATACGATGATAATCATCATGCGAAAAACTGATAGGATATTTTACTGATACGCTATGTAATTTTTCTTGACGAGGTGTAATACCAAAATAATAACTTTCAGGGCTAATCGTAGGTCTTGCTCCTTTAGATGAAAAATGCTCTATATCTTCAATATTTTGCTGTCCAATCCTAGGAATTAAAGGTTCCCAGTTCTTACCATATAATGCCAAGCCTTGAGCATCCCTGGCGCCAGATGATAATGTTAATACGCCTTTGTAACTTGTGAATAAAATACCAACATCCAATAATTTTAATATAAACTCTAAGACTTTGTTTTTATGGATTTTATTTAAAAACCTCTGTGATCCAGATGTATGCTCTAATTCATGCGAAAAATTACTAGCATCTTCATATGGATGAGAACGGTTGTTATCAAACTGTTGATTAGGGTAGACAAAAAAGTAACGCTCTGATTCAGGTAAAGTTGCAACCAAATTTCTGAATTGTTCTTTCGTTCGCACAGTCCATGATGGTGTGGGTAATACACTCTTTTCTTTTAATCCTGGCAGAAGTAGCTCTTTTGCCTTTAATGAGAAATTTCCTTTTTTATCCAATATTGGATAGGCTTCATGCCCACCATATACTGTTGATGATTCTATTAAATTTGAAACTGTAGTCTTTTGGTGTAAATCAATCTTACCACGAGCAAATAAATTCAAAGCACTAAAATGTGTGTCTGCATCACTAAAGCACTGCGCTGTGTAGTTAGCAGCTAAAATCTCAGACAGCACTTTTTGATCTTTATCAAAATTCAGTGTTTTCCTGATATTGCCATTAATTTCACCATTTTTACTCACATTAAGCAATGTATGAAATTCGTCAGGATGATTCCCATTAGGATTAAAAGGAATAGAATCTCCGGAATTAAGCTTTTTTTTCCAAAGTGTACTTATTGTTTTTGCCGCTGCTTCAAGACGTGAATATCTTTCAGGCGCCTCTACTTTGAGCCTCTCTAAATTTAACTCAGTATCTTTGTCTATTGGTTTATTATAACGATCTCGCTTCTCCTGGTGCTCTCCAGTTAAACTTTTTCTTTTTTGTTGAAATTCCTTCCAGATGGCATGAGCATTATCGATTGAATCACCTTCAAAAAATTTCATTTTTACAATAGTGCATATATCGCTCATCAAATTAAATAATTTAACGCCATACATTAAACTCACAGCTAAAAAAATGGCATTCGTAGCAGCCATTCCTAAACCTAACCCTGTTAACGCCATTGGTATGGAATTCATGTAAGAAAAATTTAATAACCAATTCCAGCCATAAGAACCTGTGGTATAGAAAAATAAACTTAGCATAAGTGTCACTAAAGGACGTACGAGTTTTGTATTCATAAGAAAAGCCCAACCGCAATGTTAACAAGTTAACTAAAGTTGGGATACTATCATAGCTCAACCATAGGGTAAACTTTTTTGAACCAGCATTAAATATAAAGTTACCCAACTAAGTTTTTGTAAAAAATGAATACATAGCTCATAGAATTTGAAGTGTAAGAATATTAGCAATGAGATATATAGTTTTAGAAATGGCTTATAATTATAATAGAGGGGGGGGAAAGTAGGGAAAGAGGTAAATAAGGAAACCTACAATAAAAAACACAAAGGCTAAATAATACTAATGGCAGGGACGGTTGCTACGCGCCCCTTGACTAAATATGCTAACAATTTACTCCAAAGAGAAATCAACCAAAGACGGCTCTAAGCCTTCATCTTCCCATTGGTTTACGGCTTCTTCTAGAATTTTTTTTATTTTTATTTTTTGTTCAGCTGCGGTTGGATGTGTGTGAACTTCCGCAGTGTTTTCAGGGTACTCTTTTACAGTTCCATCAACAGTCATATTCAAATCCATGATTATTCCTTATCTACTACCTGAGAAAAAGCGTTCCTTTCATATCCATATTACTGCGTTGCCGAAGAAAAACAAGGGCTATTTAAGCGCATATACACTGATTAAAACTAGCACATGAACAAGTTACAAAACTTAAAATTTAAATTTTAAATTTTACGTAACATCTTCCCTTCTTCCCCTGCCGCTTTAAGTAATATTTTATCTAATACGCTTATAGGTAAAATGCGCTTTGCAAACGCTAACATATGGGTCGGTTTGGTCACCGCATATTTGGCTTTAGGCTTTTTTGCCGTTAAAGCATGCCATACTTTTTCGGTAACAGCCTCTGGCCCTAATGTAAAAGGCGCCTCGTTGGTTTTATTTTCTAAACGCTGCTCCATCACTTCATAGATATCTTTATACGCACTATGTTTTCTATCAATATTTTTTTTGAACTGTTTAAAAGCATTTTCTCTAAATTTAGAAACAATAGGACCGGGTTCTATCATAATGATATCAATAGGCTCATGATATAATTCTAAACGCAAGGTATCTGTCATTGCTTCTAATGCGTGTTTAGAAGCATTATAAGCCCCTCTAAATGGCAAACTAATAAAACCTAATACAGAACTATTTTGAATAATACGCCCATAACCTTGCGCTCGCATAATCGGCAAAATTTTGTTACTTAACTCTAGCACCCCAAAAACATTGGTCTCAAACTGTTGTCTTATCATATCACGAGACAAATCTTCTACAGCGCCTGGCTGCCCAAACCCCGCGTTATTAAATACGGCATATAGTTGATTTTGGGTTTTGGATAATATTTGTGCTACCGCTGTTTGAATCGAATCACTATCATCCATATCTAGTAAAAAAGCTTCTAATCCCTTGCTTTTTAACATATCCACATCTTCTATTTTACGTGCAGTCGCAAAAACACGCACCCCACGTTTTTGAAGCGCTAGTGCGGCATGATAGCCAATGCCTGAAGAGCACCCTGTTATCAAACATGTTCTCTTTTCTTTGGGTAAGTTCATAATAGACATGTAAACTACTTATTTATTTTAGGTTGTTTTTAAACTGTTTTTGGATCGCCAACATTAAAATACTATCCAATATTGTATCAGGCAATATACGTTTGGCCATCCCCAACAGTTTGGTTAATTGTGTCACAGTATATTTTTCTTTAGGTTTTGGAGTGGTGAGTATATGCCATACTTTATCGCTAACGACGTTAGGATCTTGTGCCAGTGGCATTTGCATTTTCCCTGTTAAATAACGTCTTTTCATTAAAGCATAAATTTTTTTATAAAAGCTTTGATCTTGAATAATATTTTGTTGTAACTTTAAATATGCATTTGCTTGGGCTCGAGAATGAATGGCACCTGGTCTCACGATAACCACATCAATAGGATCGTAATATAGTTCTAACCGCAGTGTATCGGTTAAGGCTTCTAATGCATGTTTTGAAGCATTATAAGCACCTAAAAAGGGAACACTGACAAAGCCCAAAAATGAACTCACTTGAATCACACGCCCATAGCCTTGTTGCCGCATAATCGGCAGAATACTATTGGTTAATTCTAAGATGCCAAAAACATTGGTTTCAAATTGTTCACGCATAATCTGCCTAGACAGATCTTCTATTGCACCAGGCTGACCAAATCCCGCATTGTTCAATACCGCATATAATTGGTTTTGGGTTTTGAATAATATTTGCTCTAAAGCTGAATGAATAGAATCACTATCATCCATATCCAATAAAAAAGCTTCTAATCCCTTCGCTTTTAACATTTCAACATCTTCTGTTTGGCGTGCTGTCGCAAATACGCGAATGCCTCGTTGTTTGAGTGCGATAGCAGTATGGTAACCAATACCAGATGAACATCCGGTGATTAAGCAGGTTCTTTTTTCGGGGGGCAGCGAAAGGATGGACATCTGTAATATACTTCCGTGCTAATTACAATGAGCAAATAAACTGTGGGAAATCTAACCCTCCCCAAGAACTGGGCGAGGGACTCAGTTCGCTTTGCGAACGAAAATACAAAATGAGATTAAGCCAAAATAGGCTCTTCTGCAGACCAATCCGCTGCATGATAAGAAACAGGCATTTTTTCTTTATCTTCAAACGTGACAATCTCCCAGGTATCTGGGTTTGCTAGAATCTCACGTATAAATAAATTATTTAAAGTATGGCCAGACTTAAAGCCTCTAAACTCACCTAATAAGCTATAACCCAAAAGATACAAGTCGCCAATCGCATCTAACACTTTATGACGCACAAACTCATCTTCATAACGTAAGCCATCATCATTCACAACTTTGAACTCATCCAGTACAATAGCATTATCTAAACTTGCACCTGATGCTAAATTTTTAGAGCGCAGCCATTCAAAATCAGACATAAAGCCAAAGGTTCTGGCTCGACTAATTTCTTTAACATAAGACGTTGCGGTAAAATCTAATGATATTTCTTGACCGCCCTTTCTGATCACAGGATGATCAAATTCAATACCGAATGAAATTTTAAAACCATCAAAAGGTACCACCCGAACAAGCTTATCACCGTCTCTATACTCAACCGCTTTTTTAATACGCAAGAATTTTTTCGCTGCATTTTGCTCTTCAATGCCAGCAGACTGAATCAGAAAAACAAATGAACTAGCACTACCATCCATAATCGGCACTTCAGGCGCAGAAAGCTCTACAAATGCATTATCAATACCCAAGCCAGCGAGAGCCGACATCAAATGCTCGACTGTGCCAATTCTGACACCATCTTTGATTAAAACAGTACAAAATGATGTGTCGCCTACATAGTCTGCACGAGCTGGTATTTCAACAACCGGATCACAATCCACCCGGCGAAATACAATTCCCGTATTCACTGGTGCAGGTTTGAGCGTCATACGGATTTTTTGACCTGTATGTACACCCACACCCGTTGCTTGAATAACGTTCTTCAACGTTCTTTGCTTTACCATTTTTTTAAGCCCTTTCGCACCAGCCAGTTTTTAAGATACCTTGCAGGCAAATTCTAGCATATTTCCCTCAGCCTAATCAGACTGGCGACGTAAAAATGCCGGAATATCTAAATAATCCAGCTCATTTGTGCTAGATGGTTCTTTTGCGCGTTGGTTTTGGTGGCTCGATGGCGCGCTTTGACGCACTAATGGCTGACGAATAACTCTGCCTGTATCACGTGTAGATTCAACAGTCGCTTGCTCTGTTCCACCTAAATTATCACTTAAACCCGTCGCGACCAAAGTCACTCTTAGCTCTTCTGATAATTCTGGATCGATCACCGTACCCACAATCACAGTGGCGTCATCAGAAGTGAAGCTCTTCACCGCATCTCCAACCTCTTCAAACTCGGAAATAGTTAAATCCATTCCTGCTGTGACATTAACAAGTACACCTTTCGCACCCGCTAAATCAACATCATCTAATAAAGGACTAGATATGGCAGCATCAGCTGCTTCTCTCGCTCTGTTTTCACCTGTTGCGGTGCCAGTTCCCATCATAGCAATGCCCATTTCTGCCATAACAGTTCTCACATCTGCAAAGTCAACATTAATCAAACCTGGTTTGGTAATTAACTCAGCAATACCTTGTACAGCACCTAGTAGTACGTCATTTGCCGCACGAAATGCATCCAACAAGCTAACACTTTTGCCTAATACAGATAATAATTTCTCATTCGGAATCGTAATTAACGAGTCAACATGCTGACCCAGCATACGGATGCCTTCATTCGCTAAAGCAACCCGCTTGCGGCCTTCAAATGGAAATGGTCTTGTGACAACAGCAACCGTTAAAGCCCCTAGCTCTTTAGCCACTTCAGCAATAACAGGTGCACCACCGGTTCCTGTTCCGCCACCCATACCTGCTGTAATGAAAACCATATCCGCGCCTTCTAAGACTTCACGAATGCGATCAACATCTTCTAAAGCAGCTTGACGACCTACATCAGGATTCGCACCAGCGCCTAATCCTTTGGTCACATCAGCGCCTAGTTGTAATACAGTTTTTGCAGAAGAACTTTTTAAGGCTTGAGCGTCAGTATTCGCACAAATAAATTCAACACCTTCAATCTCATGACTGACCATGTGTTCGATAGCATTGCCACCACCACCACCCACACCAATAACTTTAATTACGGCATTTTGAGGATAGTTATCCATTAGTTCAAACATCTCGCTCATTGTATCTCCTTAGGCTTAAGTCGCTATGGTATTCGCTTTTCATTGCAACCAAAACAATAAATTTAAATAATTTGTTATAAAATAATTCTTTTAAAAAAGCCAGGTGAACTATTAAAAATTCCCCTGAAACCATCTTTTCATTCGGCCAAAAACATTGTTAAAGCCTTCTCCTGTAACGTTATTGATTTGACGTTCTAACTGCTGCTGACGTCCATATAACAATAAGCCCACACCCGTAGAATAAATCGGGTTGCGAACAACATCAACCAAGCCAGTTATATAGCGAGGCAATCCTAACCTAACAGGCATTCTAAAAATTTCTTCGGCTAAATCGATGACGCCTTCCATTTTAGCGCTACCGCCTGTCACGACTATGCCCGATCCTAAAAGTTCTTCGAGTCCATGACGGCGCAACTCTGAGTGAACCAGTGCAAATAATTCTTCATAACGAGGCTCTGCGACCTCCGCTAGGGTCATTCTGGATAGTCTTCTAGCTGGTCGCTCCATAGCACCAGCCACTTCCAGTGTCTCGTCTGGATCTGCAAGCCTTGATAAGGCACAAGCGTATTTAATTTTAATCGCTTCAGCACTTTGGGTCGGTGTACGTAGTGCCACGGCAATATCATTTGTGACTTGATCGCCGGCAATAGGAATCACAGCAGTATGACGTATAGAACCTTGAGCGAACACAGCAATATCCGTTGTGCCACCGCCTATATCAATCAAACAGACCCCAAGCTCTTTTTCATCTTCTGTTAAAACAGAGTAACTAGAAGCCAATTGTTCTAATATAATATCGTCGACTTCCAATCCACAACGTCGTACACACTTGATAATATTTTGTGCGGCACTCACGCTGCCTGTGACAATATGTACTTTTGCCTCTAGTCTGACGCCTGACATCCCTACGGGTTCTTTAATGCCGCCTTGGGTATCAATTACAAATTGCTGCGGCAAAATATGTAATATTTTTTGATCGGCTGGAATTGGCACCGCTTTGGCGGCATCAATCACTCTATCCATATCAGATTGAGTCACCTCATGCTCACGTATGGCAACAATTCCGTGTGAATTCAAGCTACGAATATGCTGTCCTGCTATACCCGTATAAACAGAATGAATTTGGCAACCGGCCATTAATTCTGCTTCTTCTACTGCACGCTGTATTGAGTGCACAGTTGATTCAATATTAACCACAACACCTTTTTTCAAGCCCACCGAGGGGTGCGAGCCAATGCCAATCACATCGATCGAGCCTTCTGGCGTAATTTCACCAACAATGGCCACCACTTTCGAAGTGCCTATATCGAGACCAACAATTAAATTTTTATCGGTTTTTTTTGACATGGAGCTTCATTCTCGCTATCTATATTTGTATGATTGATTTGTCAACAACAACCACGGTTTGTATTAGTATACAATCAGATTGACTATATACATACAATTCCAAACACTTCAATGACTTTTAACTGCCTTAAATCGCTTTTAAGTTGACTTTAACCTATCAACTAGGCTTCCAACCAACGGCCATGCCGCTAGTATAACGCAAATCTACATAACTAATCTTGTTTGGACTACGACTAAATTCTTTTTTGTAAGCTGCAACAAATCTTTCAAACCTTTCCGAAACATCCTGCGTACCTAAAATCACTTTGATGTCATTGCTCAACGTTAATTGCCAAGCACCTCTTTTTGCTAATTCTAAAGATAAAATACGCAAATGTAACGAGGAAATCGCCTCTTCCATACTAAGATATTGTTGCCACACTTGAGTTTGTTTACTTTGCGGTCCAATAAATTTTGGCAAACTGAGCGCTTCAATCTCTTTTTTAGAAGGTGAAATGATTTCACCATCAAAACTCAAAACAGATACTTGGTTCCATATCGCTGCCGGTTTGTGTTCTAAAATCCGGACAACCAACTGACCTGGCCACACTCTCCTAACGTCCGCTTGCTTTACCCAAGGCAATAATAATAACTGCTGTTGTAAGTTTGGAACATTGACCGAAAAGAATCCCGGCTGTATATAGGGGAAAATAACATTATGCAATGTTGTAGAAGAAACATAATGACGCTCTCCTATCACTTTAACCGAGGATATTGGAAAACGGTTCGCCTGGAAAAACCAAGATCCAAATGCAAACAAAGCGATTATCAGCAAACAACCTAAACTTAAGTAAATTTTTTGCCAGCTCAATACTTGCCAAAAATTTACCTTTTTGAGGCGCTGAGCTATTATTTTGCGGTGGCGTGTTGCCTGTTTTTTTCCAAAAAAAGTCATTTTAAGAATCATTCTAAATTTGAGCCTAAAGTTAAACTAAAAATTAAACTTATATTTGAGCAAGTTTACCTGCTGACACTTGGTTGGCAACGAATGATGTCGTCAATATGGCCATGACCAAATCATCAAAAGACATGCCTGCGGCTTTAGCTGACATGGGCACTAAACTGTGTGATGTCATACCGGGTATGGTATTGGCCTCTAAAAACCAAAAATTTTGTTGTTTATCTTGAACGGCATCTAGACGCCCCCATCCCTCACAACCTAGTGCCAAGAACACGCTAAGCGATAAATCCTTGAGCTCTTGTTCTTTCTCTGGAGATAGTCCTGACGGACAAAAGTATTGCGTTTGTTCTGAGGCATACTTAGCATCAAAATCATAAAAACCACTCTCAGGCTTCACAGATACGATAGGTAAAACCTCATTCCCCAAAATGCTCACAAAAAATTCTGTACCTTCGATCCACTTTTCTATGAGTACGCCACCATATTGCGCGGCTCTGGTGAAAGCATTGCCTAATTGTGTAGACTCTTGTAGATAAGTCACACCTAAGCTAGAGCCTTCTGAAATAGGCTTGACAGATACGGGCAAGCCTATTTTTTCAACTAAGTATTTCGCCTCTTCAACGCAATGTGCTATGCCAAAAATAGGCGTTGGCAAATCTAAGGCATGCATCACTAACTTTGAGCGAGCCTTGTCCATCGCCAAAGCAGACGCGGCAACTTTGCTACCCGTATACGGGATCCCCAGCATTTCTAGTGTCGCTTGTATCACCCCATCTTCGCCCTCTTTACCATGCAACATAATAAAAGCGCGATCATATTGGCCTGATTGCAAAGTTTGGCTCAAAGTACTATCCGGATCGACTGGATGGGCATCCACACCTTGTCTTAATAAAGCCTCTAAGCAGGTTTGACCACTTTCTAGTGAAACACTACGCTCAGCTGAACGTCCTCCAAATAGCACTGCGACTTTACCAAAGTCTTGAGGCTTATAGGGCTTAAGTAGATTCTGGGTTATATTTTGGGATGCTATTTTTTTTTGAAATTGTGTATTTTGAATCATTTTACCCATCGTTATAGATCCTTAGATTTTCGATTGCCCGAATCAATCACTCTAACTTCGCGCTCTAGCTGTATTTGGTAACGTGCCAACACTTTGTTCTCGATTTCGTTCATAAGCTGTAAAACATCTTGTGCACTACCATTTCCCTGGTTAATAATAAAATTAGCATGTTTCGTTGACACCGTCACATTTCCAATTGTTAAACCTTTTAGATCACAACTTTCTATCAGTTTAGCTGCAAATTCACCCTCCGGGTTTCTATATACGGAACCACAATTTAAAGTCCCGATGGGTTGAGTGTCATTTCTTTTTCTAAGCAGTTTTTTTATTTTCAATAATCCATCTTCTGAAGGCTTTGGGGGGAATTTAAAATATGCCCCTAAAAAAGCTTCATTATTTAGGGGATTATTGGATGGGTTATCTAGCAGTTTATCGTTTAAACGCACAGAACGGTATCCAATAGTATATTCCGAGGCCTGGCGCTCCATGATTTCACCATTGGGTATTAGCAATTTTGTTTTCTGAACCCATTCCCAAGTCTCTCCCCCAAAAGCACCCGCATTCATTGCCAATGCACCGCCTATTGTGCCGGGAATACCGGCAAAGAAAGCACCATCGGGAAAGCCATTACGACTGCAAAAACGCGAAAATTTCGCACAGGTTAATCCAGCATCCGCATAAACCCAACCATTGGGTAAAATATGGCATTGCTGCATGCCTCTGGTGCATACGACGAGCCCATCAATCCCGTCGTCCGGCATTAAAACATTGCTACCCAAGCCTAACCAAACGCAATGCTCAGGAATAGTATGATTTTGAAAATAATGGGCGAGTTGCTCAACAGAACTTGGTTTGACAACTTGATTTGCTTCCCCTCCAATACGCCAACTGGTCATTGCTGCCAGCGGCACATGGGATAGGACTAATAGCGGTTGGGGCTCAGATTCTTTAGGTTGCATGCTTAAGCTGCTTTTTGTTGGATGAAATTTTGTACCATTTTCCCAATACTGCCTGCGCCCAGCATTAAAACGATATCATCAGAGCAAGTTATATCATCTAGTACACTTGCTAGTTTTTCTATTTGGGATACAAAAACAGGCTCAACACGTTTGCGTTCTCGTATCGCATTCGATAAAGCACGGCCATCATAGTTAGGGATAGAGGATTCACCAGCAGAGAACACGTCTAATAGGCACAAAGCATCAACATCTGATAATACATCAACGAAATCATCAAATAATAATTTAGTGCGTGAATAACGATGCGGTTGAAAAACCATTAAAATTCTTTTATCTGGCCATGCTTTGCGTGCGGCTTCGATTGTACATTTGATTTCTGCAGGATGATGTCCATAATCATCGACCAATGTTATCTTCTTTTGAGCAAACATCACATCATCATAAATTTGAAAGCGTCGCCCTATCCCTTCAAATTTTTCTAAGGCACTGGCTATAAATATAGGGTCAATGTTTTCTTGTCTCGCGACGGCAATAGCAGCCAACGCATTGCAAACATTATGTGCACCCGGCAAGTTCATTATAATGGGCAGAGATTTTTGCGTACCTTCTTCTTTATAAATCACCTGAAAGCGGCTCTGTATCCCATTTTGTTGGTACTCTATGGCACGTACGTCTGCATCAACATGAAAACCATACGTCACATAGGCTCTAGTGATTTTAGGCAAAATAGATTGGATAACAGGGCAATCCAAACAAAGTACCGCCAACCCATAAAATGGCAAATTATCGATAAAATCAATAAAAGTTTGTTTTAAAACTTCAAAATCATTCTGATAAGTTTCCATATGATCCAGATCAATATTCGTCACAATGGCAACCATAGGATTTAAATGCAAAAATGATGCATCACTTTCGTCAGCCTCAGCAATAAAATACTTACCCGTACCTAATTTTGCATTGCTACCAGCGCTATTTAGTTTACCCCCAATCACAAAGGTCGGATCGAGTTTGGCTTCTGCAAAAATACTAGAGACCAAACTGGTTGTGGTGGTCTTGCCATGCGTACCTGCCACAGCAATACCATATTGAAACCGCATAAGTTCGCCCAGCATTAACGCTCTGGGTACCACTGGAATATGATTGGCTTTTGCATAAGCGACTTCTACATTGGTTTCCTCTATTGCACTAGAAACCACGACTACGTCTTTACCCGTAATATTATTTGCCTGGTGTCCTAAATAAATATTCGCGCCTAACCATTCTAATCTTTTGGTTAAGTTATTTTCTGCCACATCGGAGCCCGATATATTGTATCCTTGGTTTAGTAATACTTCTGCAATACCAGCCATGCCGACGCCACCAACCCCTACAAAATGTATGTTTTTAATTCGTCGCATACCTGGATACATGTTATGGCTGTCCTGTATTGTTTGTTGTTAAGGAATGGGCATGTAATAACTTACCGTTTTATCATCTCATTACGCAAGTCATCTTTAAATGAACCTCAATCGGAAAAACACTCACATAGCCCTGCTATGCTCGAATTTTTCCTCAATCGTTCCATCTAAATATGCCAGCTTACTGAGCGCTAAACCCGTAAGTTATTACATGCCCATTCCTAAGTAATTTAAATCATTAGAAATTAATTTTATGCACTGCTCTGCAACTTGTTTTGTTGCATCAGGTTTGGCTAAGCGCTTGGCTTTTACAGCCATCTTCGCTCTATTGCCTGGATCTAATAATGTATTGATAGCCTGGTATAGTTTTTGAGCACTCAAATCTGATTCGGGTAATAATATAGCCGCCCCTTCGTCACTCAAATAGCGAGCATTGTACGTTTGGTGATCGTCTACCGCTTGTGGAAAAGGAATAAAAATACAGGGCTTGCCCATTTGGGAGACTTCTGCCACGGTTAATGCACCAGAGCGGCAAATCACAATATCAGCCCATTGATAGGCACTTACCATATCATCAATAAAAGTCATTATTTTTGCCTCTACGCCAACACTCTGATAGCAAGTCTGCGTTAAGCTCAAATGATTTTCACCAGATTGATGCCATATTTGAGGCCGCTTATCTAGGGTAAACAAAGCCATCGCCTCAGGCGTCACTTGGTTTAATTTTAAAGCACCCTGGCTCCCACCAAAAATCAAAATGTTGACTGCCTTGGAATCAGGTTGGGAATCAGGTGAGGTAGTAGTAACCTGGTTATCTTGTAATAAAATTTGTCTTAAGGGATTACCCGTGAGTATACTTTTATGCTGAGCTTGCGGCAAAGCATTGGGGTAGGCTGTAAAAACTTGTTTTGCGAATCGCGCTAATATTTTATTGGTAAAACCCGCAATCGCATTTTGTTCATGTACCACTAAAGGCATGCGTAAAAGCCAAGCGCCTATTCCAGCAGGCCCTGAAACATAGCCCCCCATGGTTAGCACTAGCACAGGCCGATGTTTTTTTAAAATAGAAATCGTTTGTAAAATAGCTTTGAAGATTTTTAGTGGCGCGAATATTAGTTTTTTCAGCCCTTTGCCTCTTAAGCCGCTAATATCAATATACGATATAGGAATATGGTTTTGTGGCACCAAGCGATGCTCTATGCCCAGCTTCGTACCCAACCAATGAATGTCATAGCCTTGGGCTTGGAAATACTCTGCGACCGCCAGAGCAGGCATAACATGTCCGCCTGTACCACCCGCTACAATTATAATTTTGGGTGTGATTTTATGTGTTTTTTTAGATTTGTCTTGATTCAAAGTAAGTGACTCTTTAACTTTTAGCCTGTTGAATAACTACGACCACTGAAGTGGGATCCCCTCATGGCGAGTCTATTTTCAAAATCTGTTCTAAATAATAATCCCATTGCAATACAAATGACAAATAAGCTGTTCCCACCATAACTAATAAATGGCAAGGTCAAGCCTTTGGTTGGTAACATGCCGGTATTCACCCCAACATTGACCAAAGTTTGTATTCCAACCCAGAAGCTAATACCATAGCAAAGAAAAGCGGCAAAACGATCATCTCGTTGCTCGGCTCGCAAGCCAATAATAATACCACGATAAACTAGCAAGACATATAAAGCTAAAGTACTAACGGCCCCGACTAATCCCAATTCTTCTGCCAAAACAGCAAATACAAAATCTGTATGCGCTTCTGGCAAGTAAAATAATTTTTGTATGCTGCTGCCTAAACCAACCCCGAACCATTCTCCTCGTCCAAAAGCAATCAATGCTTGTGTTAGCTGATAACCTGAATTAAATTGATCAGACCATGGATCCATAAAAGAAGTTAGTCGCTCTATTCTGTATGGTGCTGCAACCGCAACCATACCTAATATTCCTGCGACGATAGTGAGCAAAATAGTAAATTGCCACAATGGCACCCCAGATAAAAATAGTAGAGTAAATGTCGTTGCTAAAATAACAACAGAAGTTCCAAAATCAGGCTCCAATATAAGTAAGCTACAGATTATCCCCAACAATAATAAGGGCTTTATAAAAGCAGAGATTGTTTTCGTTAATGCTTCTTGGTGGCGCACAATATAGCTAGAAAAATAAATAATCATACCTAGCTTCACAAACTCAGAAAACTGCACCGTAGCGAATCCAAAGTCGATCCAGCGCACACTACCATTTACTTCTTTACCAATTCCAGGCACCAAAACCAAAGTCAAAGCCAAAATACACAAGCTTAAAACAATAAAAGCCGTCTTAAACCAAACTTTAATAGGTATGGTATAAACAATCAGTGCAGCAATAATACCTAACAAAGCATAAATAGATTGGTGGATGGTATAATAAAAAGGCTGACCTAATTTACGCTCAGCGATAACGATAGATGCCGAGGTCACCATTGTGATACCCAACATAATCAAGGCACAAACCGCCCCTAGCAGCCAATAATCCATTTTTTGAAAATCTGCGCCCATCTCTATCTTATTAAGCATGACAGTATTAGACATGATCTGGGTGATTCCCCAATGCTTGCACCGCGTTCATAAAACAATTTCCCCGGTGTTCAAAGTTTTTAAATTGATCAAAGCTAGCACAAGCAGGTGAAAAAAGAACTGTGTCACCAGACTGAGCCACTTCTGAGGCAAGTTGCACCGCCGCTTCTAAATTATTCACCTGAACCACTGGTAGCAAAGTATTAAATAATTTAAATAAATCCGCCGCACACGCCCCCATAACAATCACTGTACGACAACTTGATTTTACGATAGGCAGAAGTTCTGAAAAATTTTGCTCTTTTCCTTGTCCACCCAAAATTAATATAATCTGACCATCTATCTTATCTTTTTTACTGGCCTCAATATTATTCAGGCCTTCCAGTGCTGAAATGGTTGCGCCTACATTGGTGCCTTTTGAGTCATTGATCCAAGTTATATTTTGATGTTTTGAAATAACCTGGCAACGATGTGGTAAGCCTTTGTAAGATTTTAATGCTAAAATCATAGGCTCCATCTCAAAACCCGCCGTATAACCTAATGCTAATGCGGCCAATGCATTTTCAATATTATGAGAGCCTACTAAGTTCAAATCCTGGGCTAACATAAGCTTCTCTTGCCCATGCGCCAAATATTGTTGATTATTCTCAGTTATAAGACCAAAATCATATGCTAAATTATGCCCCTGATTATCACTAGCATGAGTGTCACTGGCAGGCACATGTAAGCTAAACATTTGTTGTTGCGATGCAGGTATATTCTCCGGGAAAGCCAAAGCATCGTTTTTATTAATCACAGCCGTTTGACAATGATTGAAAATTCTATGCTTGGCTTGATAGTACGCTTCGTAATTAGGATATCGATCTAAATGATCGGGAGAAATATTTAAAACCGTTGCGACTTTAGGTCGTAAGCAATGAGTCAACTCTAACTGGAAACTGGATAATTCCATAATGACAATATCATAATCTGTATTTTCATTTTCAAACAACGATAATACCGGCCGACCAATATTGCCCACAACCGCCGGGTGATAACCACAGCTTTTGGCCATATCTCCCACCATAGTCGTTACCGTGCTTTTGCCATTAGAACCTGTAATGGCAATGACTGGCAGTTTATTATATTGAGCAAATAAATCAATATCGCCTATAACCTGATCGGCATTTTTGATTATGGGCGCTATAAATGGATGCGTTTGCGCAATGCCAGGGCTTAAAACCACATCGTAATCTTTGAATGCGCTCATATCAGGCAACACGCCACAGTATAAATCCACATTGGGAAAATCTTGCTCACATTGAGATTTTAATGGCGGATTGGCACGACTGTCGATCACGCAAATAGATATCTCTCTTTGTGTTAAAAATTTAACACAAGACATTCCTGTTTGGCCTAGCCCTATTATTATAAATTTTTTTTTCATTTTTATATTTTACCGAATTTTAAGAGATGCTAATCCCACTAAGACTAATATGACAGTGATAATCCAAAAGCGCACTACGATTTTAGGCTCTGGCCATCCCGCCAATTCAAAATGATGATGTATCGGCGCCATTTTGAATATTCTTTTGCCTCTAATCTTAAATGACAATACCTGCAAGATAACAGAAATAGTTTCCATCACAAACACACCGCCCATGATAAAAAATACAATCTCTTGTCGCACAATGACGGCCAACAAACCTAATGCGCCGCCTAATGCTAAAGCCCCAACATCTCCCATGAAAACTTGAGCGGGGTAAGCATTAAACCACAAAAATCCTAGGCCAGCCCCCACCAAAGCGCCACAAAACACGGCTAATTCGCCACTGCCTGGAATATGCAGAATAGAAAGATATTGAGAAAATTCTAAGTGACCGGCTAAGTAAGCAAAAACCCCTAATGCCGCCCCCACCAATACAACAGGTAATATCGCCAAGCCATCTAAACCATCGGTTAGATTCACCGCATTGCTAGAACCGACCAGCACAAAATAGGCTAAAACCACATAGAAAAATCCCAATGGAATAACAGCTTGTTTGAAAAATGGAATAATTAACCAAGTCTCTTGTGGAGATTGTTGGGTAAAATATAAATATAAAATAATACTTAAACCAATCAAAGACTGAAAAGTGAGTTTCCAGCGACCAGATAAGCCTTTGGTGTTCTTTTGGATGATTTTTCGATAATCATCTACCCAACCTATTGCACCATATCCCAAAGTCACAAATAGCATCAGCCAAATATAACGATTGGATAAATCAGCCCATAACAAACAAGATAAGGTAATCGTGCCTAAAATCATGACGCCACCCATGGTGGGTGTGCCCGCTTTATCAAAATGTGTTTTAGGACCGTCGTCTCTGATTTGTTGTCCCATTTGTTTAGACAGTAGCCATGCAATCAGCTTAGGACCCAACCATAAAGACAAGGTTAATGCAGTTAGGGCGGCCAGTATAGTACGTAAGCTAATATAGCCAAACACAGATAGTGCATGAAAGTGATCTGTCAATAAACTGGTTAGCCAAAGTAACATGTATTTTCCTCAATTAATTAAAGCGTCTAACACTTCTTCCATGCCGGTATAACGAGAGCCTTTTATCAACACTGTCGTGCCTTTTGATAATATTTTAGCTAAATCAGAAATCAATATAGATTTATCTTGATATTCTTTAGCACCCTTACCAAAACTATTAACCGTATGCTGAGTCAAAGCACCAAAGCTCAATATAGTATCTATAGATTTTGTTTTCGCAAACTGTCCTATTTCTTCATGGTACTGGGCTTCATGCTCCCCCAATTCCCCCATTTCCCCCATGACTAATATTTTGTGACCAGGCGCTGAGGCCAAAACTTCTATTGCGGCTTTAAAAGAGGCAGGATTGGCATTGTAACTATCATCAATAATGGTGACACCAGAGTCTGTTTGGTGCTTTTGTAACCTGCCTTTCACGCTTTGAAAATTTTCCAACCCCTGAATAATAACTTCAATCGGCACCTCTAAGCTTAAAGCCACACAAGATACTGCTAAAGCATTATAAATACTATGTTGGCCTGTGATTTTTAATTGGATAGGATGTTTTTTATCTTGGTAACATAAATCAAATGACGCACCATTAAACGATAATTGGATATTTTGAGCGGTCACATCGCCGACTTGCAAACCAAAGCTCAAATGGGACTGCTTCGCGTTTAAATTTTCCAGCCATTCTGAATAATAAGGCTCATCTTGATTTAAAATCGCAGTGCCATCTGGGACTAAAAATTTATACAAGTCCCCTTTTTCTTTCGCAATATTAGATTCTGTCTTAAAACCCGCCAAATGTGCCGAACGAATATTCGTAATTAAGCTAATGGTAGGATGTAAAATATTGGCTAAGTAGGCTATTTCGCCTAAATGATTAGTGCCGACTTCAATCACAGCATATTGATGATTAGGGTTAATTTTTAATAGTGTAAAGGGCAAACCAAATTGATTATTAAAACTGCCAGGCGGTATTAAGGTTTCTCCCATCAAAGATAAAACATGACCCAACATAGATTTTACTGTGGTTTTGCCACAAGAACCCGTAATCCCTATCACCGGAATGTCAAATTGTGATCGCCAATATTTGGCAAACAATCCTAAAGCGATTGTTGTGTCCTCAACCCAAATAACCGGCACTGACTTAGATATTATGGATATTTTTGAGTTTATTTTGTTTTTTTGGGCAATAATACAAGCGGCTTTTTTGTCTATTGCTTGAGAAATAAAATCATGTCCATCAAAATTTTCACCTTTGAGCGCAATATACACATCCCCAGCATTCAGCGTCCGTGTATCTGATGACAACTGAGTGTAGATGCTATTATTATCTCCAACGAATTCACCATTCATGGATTGGGCTATTTGGGATAAACGCCGCGATAATTTAGTTGTTGCTGTCGTCATAGAGATCCCTTCGCAAATATCTCTTCTACACATTTTTTATCATTGAAAGCAATTTTCTGCCGCCCAAAATCTTGTATATCTTCATGGCCTTTACCGGCAATCAAAATCGTATCCACCGCTAAGGCTCGTGTTAGTGCTTGATATATTGCACTTTTGCGATCGGTTTCTATTAAAACTTTTTTGTGTTTTTCAATATGAACACCTGACATAATATCTTCGATAATTTTTTGTGGATTTTCATATCTAGGATTATCGTTGGTAATAATAATTTTATCGGCATACTGAGCCGCGACTTGCCCCATTAACTTGCGCTTTTCTGGATCTCTATCCCCACCGCAACCAAACACACACCAAAGACGCCGTTTACAATGCTGTTTGGCAGCCAGTAATGCTTTGGCTAATGCATCAGGCGTATGCGCATAATCAATAATCACTTCTGGTTGGTCGCCACGACGCATACGTTGCATCCGTCCCGGCGCGCCTTGTGCCCCTGACAATGCGGTTAATACTTTATTGAGTGAAAATCCTTGCGCGCAAAGCTCTGTCAATACCGCCAAAAGATTGCTTAAATTAAAAACCCCCAATAAAGTAGAACGTAACTCTCCTGTTCCCCATGGAGTCACAATCTCTGCATGAATACCATTATGTGTTAATTCATAATTTTTAGCATAGACAAACTGTGCGTCTATTGGATAATGCCGTCTGGAGTGCTTAGGGGCTGACAAAGAATAAAGATAAATAGACACATTTTTTCTGACAGATTTTAAAATTTTCTCTCTTACCGGATCATCTTCGTTAATAATCACCCGCTGCAAATTATTTAATTGGAATAATTTACATTTGGCCTTAAGATAAGCATCCATATTCACATGATAATCTAAATGATCTTGAGAAAGGTTTGTGAAAATAGCGCTGGTAAAGTCAACGCCTTGTACGCGATTTTGATCTAAGCCATGCGAGGAAACTTCCATGGCAATGACTTTGGCCCCATCTTGTGCCAACTCAGCTAAATTTCGATGCACCGTTACAGCATCGGGAGTGGTATTTTTTTGACTATTGGTTGTTAAGGTACCGGCTGTATTTGAAAACAAACCATACCCTAAAGTGCCGATTAATCCACCCACTGATTTCAAACGATGTAACGCTTGAACCATTAAAAAACAACAGGTCGACTTACCATTGGTTCCCGTAATCCCTACGGTAATGGGCATGGGTATTGAACTATCTGACTGGTAAAATTGCTTGGCAATCAAACCAATTTTTTTCTGTAATTCTGGAACAGAAATAATAGGAATAGGTGATTGGTTTACTTTACTCATATCAACAAATTGTTCTAGCCCCTCTGCTTGGGCGAAAACAACCGCAGCATTTTTTCTAATCGCGTCTTGAATAAACAATCGGCCATCTGTTTGCTGGCCTTTAATGGCGAGAAAAGCCATTTGTGGTTTCAAATCTTTGCTATTTAAGCTTAAACCTTTAATCTCACGATTTTCATCCAAAGAACATTCCACAATATTCTTAAGTAGTGTTTGTAATTGCATATTATTTTTTCGCTAATATATATTCACTCGGATCGTATGTTTGTTGAGGAATATTCAGTATTCGCATAGTACCTTGTGCAATACGGGAAAATACGGGTGCTGCAACGATTCCGCCATAATAACCATCTTGGCTGGGATCATCAATAAAGACAACAATTGCCACTTGTGGCCTATCCGCTGGTACAAACCCAGCAAATACGGCGACATGATGGTCATCATCATAGCCTTGCTGACTAACTTTTCTAACTGTGCCAGTTTTCCCTGCAACCATATAACCTGGCACACGTGCTCGAATACCTGTACCCCCTTCCTGGGTGGTTAATTGTAGCATTTTATTAACAGCTTGTGCGATGGTTGGTTTTATAACTTGTTCGCTTTTTACGGGATGTTCTTGTTTTAGAAAAGTCGTAGGATGCTTACGCCCCTGGTCGCCTAAAATCGCATAGCTCTGTACTAACTGCAAAGGTGTTACAGTCATACCATAGCCAAATGATAAGGTAGCCCTCTCAAAAGGTCTGGCTATACTATTAGAGTTTAAGCTGCCTTTCATTTCTCCCGGCAATGAACTCTGAGTTTCTTGACCAAATCCCACTTGTTGCAAAGTTTGATATAAACTTTCAGGTGGCAAAGATAACGTCAATTTGGTAATGCCCACATTACTAGATTTTTGTATAATGTGTCCCAAGTCTAACTCACCATAATCTCTAAAATCTTTTACCACCGCACCGCCAACCTTCATCCAACCAGGACTGGTATTAATAGAGGTATGTGGATAATATTTTCCAGATTGCAAAATGTTGACCATACTAAATGCCTTCATCACAGAGCCTGGCTCAAATGTATCTGTCACCGCACGATTTCTAAAGCGACCGTCTATTTTTTCAAATCGCGTATTGGGATTATAAGTTGGCTCATTTACCATGGCCAAAATTTCACCTGTTTTGACATCCAACACAATGGCGATGCCCGCTTTGGCTTGATGCTTAACAACGGCTTGTTTAAGGGATTTATAAGCCAAATATTGAATACGGCTGTCTAAACTCAAGGTGATATTTTTGCCATTTTTAGCGACGGTGTGATATGCCGCCTCTCCCACATTTTTGCCGTAGCGATCTTTTTGCACCGTTTGCATACCCGTCGAACCAGACAACGTTTTTTCTAACAGCAACTCTAAACCTTGGATGCCTTTATGATCAATATTGGTCGTGCCCAAAATATGCGAAAATACTTCACCCATAGGATAAAACCGCTTATATTCTGTTTTCAGATATAAGCCTTTGAGTTTTAACTTGGCTATTTTTTTGGCGATTTGTGGGGAGATTTGGCGCTTTAAATAAGCAAACTGCTTGCCTTTTTTGCGTTTGATTTTGGATTTGACGCGTTGTTCATCGCGCTGAATCAGTGCCGCGAGTTTGTGCCAAGCTTTTTGCTCGAAATCGACTTGGCTAGGGTTAACCCATAACGATTGCACAGGCGTACTAATCGCTAAAGGTTCACCATTTCTGTCAAAAATCATCCCTCTGAAAGACTGAACCGGCACCGAGCGCATGCTGCGCATCTCACCTTGCATCTGCAAAAAATCATTATCTTGTACTTGTAAATCATACATGCGGTACAATAAAACAAATACGACGCTTATGCTTAATAATATAATAATTGCGAATCTAACATTAGATGATTTTGTTTTCATCTGATCACCACCACATCCTGTGGCGCCGGTAGTAGCATGTTCAAATGCTGACGAGCGACTTTATCAACCCTCACATCTGATGCCCAAGTACCTTGCTCTACTAGCAGCTGACTCCATTCTACGTGTAGATTTTCAGAGGCTTGTTGCAAGTTCTGTAATTCAGTGAAATATTGACGGCTACAGTGCTTAAAATAAATAACACAGAGTGCTGACGCAAACACTGATATCACCAGTACCACGAGAGCAACTGGTTTGAGCACTTTGAAAATTCCTTGTCCTTCATTCACTGTTGGCATACTCTGCCCTCCCATGAATTTATCCTTATGAAAGCTTAATCTCTACTTTACACTTCCTGTATTTCTGTTTTGGGCTCTGTCTTTCGTATGGCTCTTAATACCGCACTTCTGGCTCTAGGGTTCACCTGGCATTCTGCCTCTGATGACATGGCTCTTTTAATTTGCCAATCGTAAGGTTTCTCAATAGAGGCTTCTAAAATAGGCATTTTTCTAGGTAACGGCGGCTTAATCAGCCGAGTGAAGCAACGTTTCACCATTCTATCTTCTAGCGAATGAAAACTTAAAATAGCCATCACCCCCGAAGGACTCAATAATGAAGGTGCTTGCGCTAAAAAGCTTTCTAGTACTTCCATTTCTTTGTTTACATGAATGCGTACTGCCTGAAAAGACTGTGTTGCTGGATTGATTTTTTTTCGAAATCTTACTTTCGCGTCTTGAATCACATCAATAAAATCTTTTGTGGTTTTAATCGGCGCTAGGTCTCTGCGCTCAATGATTTTAGCCGCAATTCGCCCTGCGTCAATTTCTTCCCCATAACGCCTAAGCACTTGAGCCATTTCTTTTTTAGAGGCTTTGGCCAACCAGCTTGCGGCGGTTTCTTCTTGACGGTGATCCATCCGCATGTCTAAATCTGCATTAAAACGAAAACTAAAGCCCCTATCGGGATCATCTAGTTGCGCTGAACTCACGCCCAAATCAACAATAATGCCATCAATTTGACCTGCATATTCGGCCATAATTTGCTCAATTTCACTAAAACAAGCATGATGGATTTTCAAGCGTGATTCTTCAGAAAAATTATTTTCTGCATGAGATATCGCTTCATGATCTTTGTCAAAAACGATTAATTGGCCTTCTGGCCCCAATTGATTGAGTATTTCTTGGCTGTGACCACCACGGCCAAAGGTTGCATCAATATAGCGACCATTGGGCTTGATCCGTAAGCACTCAATAACTTCCTGTAACATAACGGGTTTGTGATCATAAGTATTATTCATAATGATATAGACAGAAGACTAGGTGGCACATCATCCCCTTCCTCTGTTTCCTCCTTCAACCAAATATCTCTTTGTTGCTCCCAATTTGCTTTATTCCACAGTTCAAATTTTTTCCCTTGTCCAATTAGCACACATTGTTTATCTAAATGTGCAAACTCTCTTAAGGGAGGTGGAATAAGCAACCTTCCATGACTGTCAAGATTCACTTCCGTTGCATGTCCTAATAATAATCTTTGCACTTTACGTGCTTGACGGTTAAAACTAGGCAATGCTTCTATTTGTTTTTCAATTTTTTCCCATTGTGCGAGGGGGTAAATTAAAAGACAGCTCTCTTCAGTATCAATTGTGACAATACAGGTTCCTGTACTGACATTTTCTTCCAATTCATCACGACCAGACGTAATGAGTGGCTCACGGTGGCGGGTAGGGATCGCTATACGACCCTTGTTGTCCAGTGAAAGTTCACTAACACCCCGAAACATACTCACACTAAACCTCTCTTACCCACTTTGATCCACCATGATCCACTTACTCACACTATAGGTAGCGTTTCCGGATCCTGTCAAGGAAAGTTTCCACACTTACTTCCTAAAACCCATAATATTAACTCAACTTACTTGTTATGCGCTGTGGTATTTATCAGTGATTATCAGAATGTTCACATTAAGATGTTCAACTAAACTCTGCTGAGCTCCACTTACTACATACCATCGTTCTCATTCTCGAAGAGGGTTAGAGTGAATAACAGACGCTATTGTGCCAAGCAACAAACTATATTACTAGTGCTTAGGTAAATATTTATAAGTTAATTAACTATATGGTGGCGTAGGACACCGGGTGAGGTTTTTTAAAAAGGCGCCATTTTAGGTCTATTGAAATAATAAAAGAGAGTTGGTCGATAAGCCGGGTTCTGTCGTAGACAATCATTCATCTAGGCCAGATGTCACCATCTGGCTCAAGCAACCTACCCGAACCCAATGCGGGCCGCACTATTAGGTTCCTATTTGGTCTTGCTCCAAGTGGGGTTTACCATGCCGTAAGCTGTTACCAGTTACGCGGTGCGCTCTTACCGCACCATTTCACCCTTACCGGCTATCTTGCGATAGCTTAGGCGGTTTATTCTCTGCTGCACTTTCCGTAGGCTCGCGCCCCCCAGGCGTTACCTGGCACTCTGCCCTGCGGAGCCCGGACTTTCCTCTACTCTATTCGAATAGCGATTGCCTGACCAACTCTCGTATGTAAGCATACTGAGATGTTCCTGCTCTGGCAAGTCTGATTTTGTTATTGCGACTTCTATTTCAATACTTTTATCTACTTGCCTAACCAATATCAGGGTGATAAATAGCGATAATGGCACAATAGACAATGCATATTGGTAAGCGTAAACCATGCTTAAATGACTATCGTGGTGCTGTAGCAATATAACCGAAAACTTATCAATGGCAACACCAATACAAGGCTGAAATACAACGCCTGCTAACATCATAAATAAATTAGTGACACCTAATGTTGTGCCCTCTATACCCTTCGGCGACATTTTTTTACTACTTACAAACACTAAAACATGTGAGCTACCTGCAAAGCCAAATATAAATAATACTATTTTCAGATGTAATATTTGCATTGGCGCAAATAAAATTAACAATGAACTAGCCATCGCGGCTGCCGTACCCCAAAAAAGTACAGCCCCCCACTTTTTGAAGGTATCGTACAAGTAACCAAAACTAGGGCCACCAACTGCCCAGCCTAAAAATACCATGGAGACACACAAAGCGGCTTCTTCTCGATTCAGGTGGTAACTTTTTTCTAGAAATGGCACACCCCATAAATCAGCAAACACAATAAGAGGCAAAAACGTTGTAAACCCAATCATGCAGTTTTTCCAAAAAACACTTTTGGTCGCAATTTTTTTAAAGTTTTGAATCAATTGGCCAAATGTTTCGACTTCTCTCTCGTCATCAGCAGGTGTTTGAATACCGGGCTTATCTTTTAGGAATATCAGAATTAATAAACCTATGACGCCGCCCACTACACCACTATATATAGAAATGGTTTGCCAGGAATATTCTTTCATTAAATTGCTTAAGAATATTTGCCCCAACATACCGCTTGCTGCCCCCAGCATAGAAGACATGCCTGCTAAACGACCAAAATATTTTGACGGTAGCCACATGGCACCAATTTTCAAAACCCCAATAAAAGCAAAAGAAGATCCTAAGCCTATCGCTATGCGACATAACTTTGCCATTAAGAAGCTTTCAGAGAAGGAAAAGCAAAATATACCAAGCGCACAAGCACTGGCAGCCCAACACAACACCCGTTTGGCACCATATTTATCTATAAATGGCCCAACCAAGGCTGAACCCATCGCATATCCCCAATAATAAAAAGAAGATAACACGCCAATTTGTGTGGCCTTAATTGAAAAGGACTCCATTAGCTCTGGTATCATTATACTGGGCGAAATACGTAATATGTATTCATAGCAGTAAAACAAACCACCCAGCATAATCATGGCCAAAGGTGTAAGCCAACTGCTTTTCTTTTGTCTAGACATATAGATTCCTAATTCACTATCTCAATCTAATTTGTTTACGAATTCAAACTGCTCACAAATTCGGATATCTTATCCAAACCAGCAATCACATTCGGAAATAATTTAGCAATCGCATTAGATTCTGTTAGTTGTTGGTTATCAAATGATTGGCTTATCAATTCACTTCCATCGAAATCTACAGGAGCCATCCTTAAGCTCAAATGATCAGCTGGCATATAAAAAGCACTACCTGGCAACATGGCCACTTGGTAGTTTTTCAGCAGATGATCGGCCAATTCAATATTCGTTGTAATATTTTTTTCTTTGAGAGGATCTCTGAGGTTATTAAAATCGGGAAATAAATAAAACCCGCCTTGTGTTTGCAAACAATTAAGCCCTAAACTTTCTAAGTGCTTCTGGCTGACATTACAAATCGTTTGATATAGTAAAGCGCACTTTCTAATATATGGGAAAAATTGGGGTATGGAACTATAAACTGAATGGGCTGCATATTGTATCGGCGTTGCCACACAAGAATATGTTTCACTGATTAAACTGATCCATGCGGTTCGTAGCTCATCCATGCGACTGGGAATAATGCAATACCCCAACCGATATCCACCCGCGCTAAACGCCTTGGATAGTCCAGAGGTTACCAGGGTTCCTTCTGGGTAAAACTGTTTCATACTATAAAATGCATTAAAACTCAGTAGTGCGTAAATCTCATCGGAGATAACCAAAACTTGGTGCTTTTTACATACTTGAGCCAATGCTTCTAGTCTGTCTTTAGAGTAAATACGCCCTGTAGGGTTGTTCGGCGTATTCAGTAATAATATTTTTTGCCCTTTGCCTAAATTTTGGCAGGTCTCTTCTAGAGTCTCTGGGCTTAGTGCATATTCATCAACAAAACTCGTTTGTAAGCGATGACAGGTTTTATTTAAAATTTTAGCTTGTGGTTCATAACTCACCCAGCTAGGCGCCGGTATTAATAGCGGTCCTTCTAGCAACATGAGCAAATGGAATATTAGCTCTTTGCTACCAGGCCCAATAAGAACATCCTCTTTACTCACATCATCATCAAAACAACTCTGATGATGATCTGCAATTGATTGGGTCAGCTCGGGTAACCCTTGAGACGGCATATAGTGGTTTAAATTAGCACATTCCGCTAAAGATTTTTCTAATAGTTCAGGCACTGGAAATGGGGATTGGCCAAAACCAAAATGATAAACTTGATTGCCCTTCTCACGCTGCGCAATAACTTGCTCGTTAACTAACAATGTTGGAGAGTGCGGAATACTTTTAATTTTCGCATTTATGGCTACTTTCAATTCTGACATGAATCACCCTCATACGTTTTAACACTGCCCAAGATTTGAATATTAACTAACAAAATAAACCCTCTAAATTCGATAAGGGAGGGATTAAGCAGGATTTAAATTATTTTTTCAAGTCTATTGCCCAGTTATATAACTTATTTTTAGGGAGTCCAGTCAACGTTGTTGCTAGATTAACCGCCTGTTTTAGCTTTAATTCAGCCATCAGAACCTTTAAAACTTTTTTTGCTTCCAGCTCTTCAATATCTAATTCTGACTGGATTTTCTCCCCCACGCCTTCAATGAGTACAACAAATTCTCCCCGAGCCGGCATTTCTTCTGTCTGAATCATCTGAAAAACAGATTCCAATGTGCCTGTATAAAGCGATTCATACTTCTTGGTCAACTCTCTGGCAATTACTATACGCCTATCATTAGCCAAAATCTCATGACAGTCAGATAACATTGCTTTAATACGATGTGGTGCCTCGTAAAAAATCGTAGTACAAGATAAATCTTTGATTTCCTGTAATTTTTTCTTTCTTCCTTGGCTTTTGGCAGGCAAAAATCCCACAAAAAGAAAGGAATTATTAACCAACCCAGAGACTGAAAACGCGGCAATCACTGCACAAGCACCTGGTATAGGGATTACATCAACTTTCTCTTCATGCAACGCCTTTATCAAGCGTGCTCCCGGATCGCTGATACAAGGCGTCCCAGCATCGCTGATTAATGCACCACTTTCACCTTGCTGCAAACGACGAATCAAATACTGGCAACGCTCTAACTCATTATAATTATGTAAGCTAACCATCTCTTTTTTAATATTATAATGTTCTAGCAATTTTTTACTCTCACGAGTATCTTCTGCTGCAATCCAATCAACTTGCTTTAAGGTTTCGCAAGCCCTATAACTGAAATCATCCAAGTTGCCAATGGGTGTCCCAACAACGTAAAGTTTACCTACTGTTTTATTCATAAATACTCGGGCTTATATCAAGGGATAAGAAAAGATGGTTATAAATACAACTAAATCATTTGTCAGATTACTTTTTTTAGTTTTCATAACAAATCTTATAAATCTTGGTGTTTGTACTGCAAAGCCAAGGGAAGGTATCAAGAGTGTCCAAGAAAGTCAAATTACCCAGGATGAGTACCAAGCGCAAGAACACCAACAATTTCTGGCCTCTGCTGAACATTATTTGAAATTAGCGGAAACAGCCGCCCATGATCAAATCCATGAATACCAACTCATGGCTGCCGATATGTACGCCCAAGCAGGCAACACTTCCCAAGCCATATCAATAGTGGATAAAGTACCCAATCAAAATGCGTCCCCCAATTTAGACACTTTGCAAAGAATCATTCTGGCTGAGGTCGCAGTACAAGATAAAAATCCACAGCTTGCGCAAACCCATTTAGGCAGAATACAAAGCAGACGAACACTATCTAGATCACAGCAAACGCGTGTTTTATATTTACAAACCAAAACATATGAACAAACCAGACAGTATTTTTTAGCCGCCAAAACACGAGCTGAATTAGATAAATTTTTACCGGATCACCGAAGTCAAAGTCAAAATCGACAAGCTATTTTAACCCACTTATCTAAACTATCCCCCTCTAGGCTTAGCCATTCAGTCAGAAGCGCAGAGTACCCTTTTTCAGGTTGGTTAAGTTTGGCCTACATTAAAAAAATGACCAACCCCAGAGCGTACAAACAATTACTAAACGACTGGATGAGAGATTACCCAAGCCATCCGGGTCATCAAATGATCTCAAATCGTCAACAAAACTATGGCAATGGTTTTAATCGAAATCCAAGATATCACCAATCTTCCATAAGACATGTTGCTTTATTGTTGCCCTTATCGGGCCCCCATGCAAAAGCTGCCAGAGCCATCCGCGAAGGCTATCTTGCCGCTTATTATGAAAACTCTGGCAATATACCTAAGCCTTCTATCAAAGTATATGACACAGGCAACGATGTGGTATACGTTTACAATAGAGCCATCCGAGAAGGCGCTGACTTTGTTGTCGGCCCACTGATGAAAGATGATGTCTATCGATTAAGCCAAACAGCCCACTCTATCCGCACACCAATTTTGGCATTAAATGAGCACCCGGGTGTGAATCCTTATATGCGCTCTTTTGTTCAATTTTCTTTGGCACCTGAAGAAGAAGCCGATCAAATCGTTGAGAAAGCAAAACAATTAGGTTTTAATAATGCGAGTATTGTTGTACCCGATAACAATTGGGGCAAACGCTTAGCCAACCGATTTAATTCTAAGTGGGAAAATGCCGGCGGCAATATTGTTTCATTAACACGAGTCGATCCCAATAAAGATATGGCACAAAAAATCAGAGTCCTTTTGGGCATAGAGCAAAGTCAAAAACGCTGTAGCGCCATCAAACGATCCATCAAAGAAAAAGTAGAATACCAACTCCGTAGACGAGAAGATATTGATGTCATTTTTATGGCCTTGCCTTCAGACCAGGCTCGCCAAGTCAAACCGTTATTTGATTTTTACTATGCTCAAGATATCCCTATATTAGCGACATCCAGCATCTATGCTGGCAACGCAAACCCTGGACACGATAGAGACATCAACGGCGTGCAATTTATTGATATGCCATGGATTATCGATCCCAAGAAAGGCGGCAATGTGCGAGAATTGATCAGCCGTTATCATGGCAATCAATTAGGTGAATCCAGTCGACTATTCGCAATGGGGGTTGATGCTTACAAACTCACCCTGTCTTTCAATAAAATGCAGCAATCCGGCCAATCCAGCATCAATGGCGCCACTGGATTATTAACATTAGGATCTGATAATCGCGTAGACAGAAAAATGAGCTGGGCTAAAATATCCAATGGCTCTGCAAAATTGATGCATTAAACTATAGTACACTGGGTGGGCGTTAATCGTATTCACAACGCTCATCCTCCCCTACCCCCCACCCATCCATAAAACACTAGAAATTTTAATACCCCCCCCCCAGATTGAATGCCTAAGCAACAAACCATTAAATTTAGGTACACATATGAAATTTTTATCTGATTATCACATCTCTCACGATAGTTTAATTTCCCGAGATTGGGCAACGTCCCATGAATCAGAAGCTGACAAATTAAGAGAGCAAACAATAGCGCTTATTAAAGATAATCCTCAAGACAACATGCTGACGAAAATGCAAGAAATTCGCAAGCAATATGAAAAAGCACAACAACAAAAGAAAAAAGAAAAGCAAAAGTCCGCAAAAGAAGAAGAATTTAGAAGCATATTACTGGGGATTTAACACAAAATATTGCTTTGAATGATGACATAGATTATGATGACAACCATTTTTAGCTCAATATAAAGTGGTTCCTTAATAATATGATTTCTGGTATTCCTGGTATTTCTAGTGTTTTAGATAAGTGCTTATTGGGTGCGTCTGCACGCATAAATTATAACTTAGAGCTTTATCGCTTTTTCACAAAGGCTAGTCCAGAAGAAGCTACAGATTTCTGGCGTAGTATTTCCCCTGTATTTCTGGACGAGCAATATGCAAGCATGCGTGAATTGTTCCCAAGTACAGTGAAAAGTGAAACGGCTCGATATATCAAAATAAAATCTTCTTTGATGCATGAAGCTAATCAATATGATGAAATGGATCTACTTAATATATGTATCACACTAAAAGCAACTGCAAGCTCTATTAAATGGGGCGAAGAAATCGCCATCAACCACTTTGATTCGGCTCTGAAAAAACAAAAATTATCTGCTTCCAAAAAGCAAAAACTGATCCATAAATTCAAAGATGTACTAGAAGAATCTTGCTATATTAATGAAGTAGCAGAGAATATAAAGCAATACTTACTTAACCTTTACCCCGGATACGAAGATTTTTTAGCCACTATATCTTATCATCCAGCCAATACAAGCGGCCAAGCGAATAGTATTTATAATCCAGAACTGTTTTCAAATAAGCTTATCAAGCTGGTCAATGCAACCAAAGAGCAGTATCTATCTGTTCAAAATCATATTACTCTAGAACAAAAAGAAAAGTTAAGCCAAAGACTCACTAGCCTTTGGGAACTGTTACAGCAAAATATAGAGGCCTACCCATCCTATGCACCAGATACTTCTACTCTAGAAAATACGCGTCTCAGATTTGAGGATTTTCATGCACTTTATGAACTAAAATCAGCCTTTGTTCAGTTAAAAAGAGACTTAAGCAACGCTCAAAAACTAGAATCCTATATACTAAAACAAGCACAATCTTTTTCACCTCCCAGTACAGTGCACAAAAAACCACAAGCTAAAAAAACAAAACGAGCAAAAAAATCTATTCCACAACAAGCACATATTGAGCTAGAGGTTGAACAAGCCCCCGAAGCTGAAATAGATGTTGATGATGACTCTACTGGAAAAGAAAATATTAGTGTTGATACCAATGTCGAGCAAGTTACCAATAGGCTTACGGATTTGTCCATAAAAGTTAAAGTAACTGAAGAACCAGAGGTTATAATAAGCTCTCCAGCCCTCACAATTATACCTCCATCCTACCAACCACAATGGCAAGCTTATCAAATATCAGAACCAAGTTCTTTGGCTCAAAAGTTGAAAAAGCACCGTGCACTTTTAGATGCTTTATTTGATGGTGGGACACTACACAAACGCTTTAATTTTAAAGAGCTCACACAACTAATAATCGATGCGGGTGGAAAAATTATTAACGGAAAAGGCTCTAGACGTAGAATTATTATTCAAGAATGTGCCTCTGATACTTTGCAACCTACTGAGGCTCTCGTTAAAAGCGCAGTACATGCCCCACATGGTAAGCATAAAACTAGTGATCCGCTACCCGCCGCTATCGTAAAGCATTTTGTCTGTGTATTAGAAAAAGCACATATTACACCAGAATTTTTATGGCCAGAACCGTCTTTTAATACGGTGATTAGTCCTAAAAAATACGTATAATTACACGCAAAGTCGTAGAAATATCCCCCCCTGTGTGTTAGTCTACTATATATAGTTACGCTAGCGAATTTAAGACATTTCTAATGCCGAGTAAAGATGAAAAAGAAATTCAAAAGAGTGAAGACAGGCGCTTTAATAGCACTGTCTCAAGCCCTATTTTGGATATTATGAGGCAACAAGGAAAAAGAAAGGGCGACAAGCCGGAGAATTTTGAAAAAACTTCTGATGATAATACCAGCCCCAAACGTTTCCCGTTTAACAGGCGCAGAAAATAATATTATTTTGGCTTATTTTCATTTAAATACATTAGTTTCACATAACGATAAAAGGTGCCTTCTGAGTTAGATATCGCCAACATCAAACCTTCTCTACCGTCTAAAAACCCCAATCTAAATATATACCCATAAAAGAAATTCCACAAAGAATGTCGTATCGCTTTGCCTAAGCTGCCACGTTGCCCTTTGTTAAAGCGTTCTTCTGAAGATAGACTAGAATAATGATTCATTTTAGCGATAACCTCTTCTAGCGTTCTAAAAGATTCATGAATCATCAGCCCTTCAATTTTTTGAATATCACCTTGCACAATCAGATTTTCATGTACAGGCACTTCTTTAAATCGAGCTTTGTTTTTCTTAAATAATCTAACACAATAATCTTTTTTCCAATTACCATGCTTGAGATAACGTCCACAATAACTGGAACGCCTCAGAATTTTATACGCAGAAATATCAGCAGGATTTTGTTTGAGTATGGCTTGAATGCTCAGCTGTAAATCAGGCGATATACGCTCATCTGCATCGATGGATAATACCCAATCATGGATTGCATTATCCAACGCTCTATTTTTTTGCACACCAAAACCAGGCCAATCGGTTTGTATGATTTTATCGGTATATTCTTTTACTATATTCAATGTGTCATCCGTACTGCCTGAGTCCAACACTACGATTTCATCAGCCCATTTTACCGACTCTAAACAAGCCCTAATATTCTGAGCTTCATTTTTACAAATAATTGTAACGCTTAATTTTTGCATATCTTACCGTTGTACCCAAACACCAATTAGTCAGAAAAATAGATACATGCTATTGATTATTGACCTTTAATGCTGGGTATTTTAGGGGCTAAAGCCACCAGAAGCAATCACTTAAAACTCTGGTATCAATATACTCGGCTCAAAAACAAACAACGGTAAAAAATTTTGTTGAAAATCAAATACAAATTCAGGGGGATTAAAAATAAACCCACCATCAGAATCATCTAAAAAAACATCATTCCTTGATAAATTTAAACCAGGTGATATATTGTCTTTAATAAAATTAGACACCTCAGCACTTTCATAATGATTTGCCAACGTTAAAGGATTTTTCGCCTCAAAATCTAAAATACTACTGTCTGTATTATGAAATGGAAAAATAGGTCTGGAAAAATCTATGCCTACTGAAAATAAATTTTGTACTGCTTCAATATCGTTGGTAAAAATAGCATGATCAAGTTCCATGTCTTGCAATATTTCTTTAAAACTCTGCTGCCTTGTTTCTAGCATATCTAAAATTTCAGCTTTTAAATCATCTATGTTAAATTTTTGATTGTCCATGAGAGCCCATGCGCTATAATCATCAGACGGTGTATCCAACGCATGATCTTGTTGCCATTGGTCAATATAAGGACGAGCTTCTTCAATTTTATCAGATACCAAAGATTCTATTTCATCAAATGGCATATCCACAACCATTTTGATAGATTGGTACATATTGTCATAGCCTAACCTATCCAAATCATAAAAATCATATCGAGCTGTTTCCCAAGCAAAATTTTGCAAGGTAACTTTATGCCCACCCCAATAATCTTCGTCTAAGGCAAAACCGTGATCAATTTTTGCGAACATATAAACATCTTGCTCTTCAACCAGCCCCATATTTCCCTGATGGGCATCCCCATCATTTAAAAATATAACCGATGCTAATACATTGGTATAATTGCCAATAGACTTACCATTTATCTCAGCAGGCGTAATACCCTCACTACCAGCATTTTTGCCATACTCAGCATAATTGACCGCCATGGGCATAAATACATCATATGAAATATCATACCAGGCAAAATCACTATCACTATTTGTTGAATAATCATTCCAAGCAATGTCACTAATTGTTTGAAAATCATGCAAAAATTTTGAGCCTACCATCACTTCATGGTTATCAACATCATAAATCAAACTAGTTTTAGGTGCATAATCCCCTAATAAATTTTGGAACAAAGCACCAGCAACAAACTCTCTGACCCCATTGGCAAGCTCTCCCCATTGAGGCTCTTTGACCATCCAGGTTGCGCCTGTTGCATCTTTATAAACACCACCTTGAGATACACCATCTTGCTTGGCTTCGTGCAAATAAAACGCGTCTAGCGTTATTAAGGTGTTTTGTTTTTTGGGTGAGGATACATCAAATAAAATAGGCTGATGAAGAGCGTGCACTGAGAAAAGTGGGATATCTTGGGTGATTTGCATATATAAAATAACCTAAACAACAGAAAGTTAGTCGGAAGCCCGACTATAATATGGGTATCCATAGCAGCTGTCAATTGCTTTTTTATATTTTTATATTCCTAAATCCGCTAATAAATCATCAATGTCGCCTTGATCATCAATAGCACCAGCAACACCTGCTTGTCAAAAATCTTGTGTATGTGCTTTTGTAATCTTTTGCTATTTTGATGCGTTCTATTAGGCCATCTTGTGTAGGCCATCATGCGTTAGGATAATTAATTAGCTTGTTCATGATTCTCATCTGGTTTTTTCCCAGCGTCTGAAGCTGCATTTACACCTATAATATCTTCTATATCTTCTATATCTTCCACATCACCCTCTTGGCTATTCTCATCCTTCGGTGCATCTTCATTCGTTTCTTCCGGTATCAAGCTTGTTACGACTTCTGGCTCAGGCGCTGGTTCTTTCTCTTCTGTATCCTCAGAAGCCATACTACTCGTATCAATATTTAAATGCTTGGCAATATTTTCATAGCTCCATACACCACTTTCCGGTGTATCAAGTTGAAAAATAGCAGCGTATTCTACAAAGACTATCTTCAACTCTTCTATCACAACTAAGTATTTTGTTTTCATCTGCTCATATTCTGACATCAAATCCTCATGAGACATATCACTAGAGCTCACATCACTGAGTAATTGTGCATAATCAAATTTAATTTTTTTCGGTAGTTTGATGACATGTTTTTCGACCAATTCTAGCATTTGCTCGGTTGTATATTCTTGCGCTTCATCTAATGCCGCATCGGTTGCCGCCATATATTTTTTAAAAATGACATTAATAGACGCTTTAAATTCAGTATTGTCAGACGCACCACCGCCACCTGTATTGATATGCGCATCTACAACTTCAACATAGTGTTTAAATAAAGTTTCTACTTTACAATCTAAGTCCAATAATGCTTCACTGTCCCTATTGATATAGGTTTCTGATATAACCGTATAAAGTTCATTTTCATGCGAGTGAACCACCTTAGCAATTTCTGCTGGCTGCGCTTCCTCTAAGGCTAACGCTTTTTTCAACAAGCTGCCTATTTCCTTTATCCTTTCAGCACTTCGGTCTGTTATTTTATCTGTTAGTTTTTGAACGGCTGATACTTCTTTTTGTGATTTCAAATAAAGCATTAAAAATAAAGCGATGATCATGAAGAACAAGCAATTCACGACTGCGATTAATATACCCATTGCTATATAACTAATCGATATCATTTTCTAACGCTCTCTTAATTTTTACAAGTGCTTTTTTTCTGTAAATTTTATTCACCATCAATAATAATGTAAATACAACCATCAAAAATAATGTTGTAATACTACCGCCTAAAATAATGGCACCATATTGAAGCTCTGAACCATCTTCTACGCCAGCCTGTAATAAACAAGGCATCAAAAATAACCCTGTCATAAATACTAGTGTTGCTTTTGTTTTATTAAAATTCAAAATTACATACCAAAATTGATAGCATATACTGCCATATCGGTAATTGTGGGTGATAACTTTATAGTGAAGGTTTCAAAAATTTGGGTACTGTATATAAAAAGGCGAAAATTTGTAGGGGCTGACCTTTATCTCAGCCCTAAATATTGGGTCGACACAGAGGCCGCCCTCTGCATTTTGCATTAACTATATTAACAGCGTTATTTTCAACCACACAACCAGATTAAGTTACATCGTCCGCTATCTGATGATGAAATAAAAACGCTGGATAAACTATTATCTATTCAAACCCAGCGTGTTATTTCTAAATAACATGTAGATTAGGCACAATAGTAATATTTTCAACATTATAGCGCCCGTCTATAAAAAAATGTCCCCTGCAATATTATGAAAATATTTGGGGATAATGCCAATGCCCATAATTCATTACGGGGTATCTTCGTGAATATAAGTCCAATGATAGAGTTCATTATCTCTGTCTACATATTGAGTGTAATAAGGCGCATTTAGATGAGTAGTACATCCATAAGCTCCATTATTTTTATCTCTATAGTAACGGTTGCAATCAGCTTGGTTTTTGTGCCCAGGGTAAAGATGCTCTGGAGAAGAGCGATAGTACATGACATTGTTTATTTCCTTGGCGTAAACGCGATCGTTAGCCGAGTAGTAATAAGTAACGTCACCGTCTTGTACCACGCCTGGTTGAGCGGATGCAAGATGAGGGGTGCATAAACCTAATGCGAGAATTGATGAGGATGCGACTACACGTAAAAACATTTTAACCACCTTTATAATTAATACTTAAGTTCCAAATATTCAACATACACATCCTGTAGTAATGTTATATTTCTTTAGTATACTCCTCTAGTAAGTCAGCACAATAGTTAAGCGCAGTGTGAATATAAATATTTAAATATTATAAGATGTATGGACAAAGCGTTTACGCCTAATGTTGGATGAAATCAAGAGTATGGTAATAGAACAAAGTCATCAAATTTGACGGCGTTTATTAAAAAAATAATGGCTCGGTTACATGTTTACAAGTTATAAGATTGGTAGAGACGAGCATATGATTTGAAATGGTTGGTTGTTCGTAATCCGAATGGATACAGACACCACATAGCAGTATAACTGTACTATGCAATAAGGCAGGGTTTTATAACGTACTACCTCTAACGCTCACCGATGATTCCCCAGTAAATAATTTCCCACTGGAGTTTCGCGGTCTATATTAGAATACAAAAATAGAAGGAATATGGATATGTCCAAAAATGATGGGCTAACAACACATGACAAGATAATCACGTGGGCTAATCAAATTCTGAATATTAATACTTCTGAACCAGAAATAATTGTGGAGACCCCATGGTCTAGTGTTATTAAAATCAACACCGAAGCTGAACCAGTTTATCTTAAACAAACACCTAGAGATTTGTTTTTAGAAGCTGAAATTATAAAATTACTGCGTGATAAATGTAACATTAAAGCTATTCCAAATATTATTGCTGATAACAAGCAAGAACATTGTTTCTTAATGACAAAGTGTGGTGACATAAGTCTTAGAAATTATTTTGATGGTAAATTACAGGTTAATACTTTAAAGCAAGCAATCTCTACTTATAAAAAATTACAAGGATCAACAGTAGGATTTATAAATGAACTTCTTGCATTAGGTGTGCCAGACTGGCGGCTGGATAGATTCCCTATACTTTACCAACAATTAATTTCCAATTCACAGTATCTAACTGAGAATGGACTGACTATAAAGAAACAAGAACAGTTGGATCAGTATAAAACTAAAGTAAAAACACTTTGTGAAGAATTGTATAGCCTAGAAATTGCAGAGACGTTAAACCATTCTGATTTCCATGATAATAATATTTTGTATAATAAAGATAATAAAACTACAGCAATTATAGATTTAGGCGAAACAGCTATTAATCATCCATTATTCTCATTGACCGCTTGTTTAGAGGCGGCTAAAAATCGATACAATCTAACAGAGGGCTCTTCTGACTACAAAACATTACAGGAATGTGCTTTTAGTAATTATTTAGTTGATAAAGCCAAGCTGAACAGAGCAGTGAAGATAATTAACATATTGTATCCTGTATATTTATTATTTACTCAAAATAGATTTTTAGATGCAATCAACCTCCCATATAATCCCGACGATGCTTTAAGCGTAAAGCAGTATGATAAAATAAATAAAGGCTTTACTCGGTTTATTGATAACATGGAATCTGCTTATGGGGAATAGTAATGAAATATAAACATGAAGTTCGCAAAGCTCACAAGTTGCTCTAATTGCCGGCACGACATTAATGGAAAACAGCTTAATAGCTAAATGAAATGATTCATGCTAGCCTGGATGTAATAACAATACGGACATTTTTAACTTGCCCAATGCCGCCCATTTCTATTTTGCTCAAACACATAAGACATACGCGTGTAGCAGAAATTTAGAAATGTCCGGTTGACTCAGTTAGAAATATCCTGCAAAAAAAATTAGTTATATACAATTTTTGTTGGCACACTACGCTGAAATTTAGATTGGCTTGCTTTATGGATGCCCCAAATAGTACCCAATAAAGCCAGAATAACACCACTACACCACAAGCCAGAGCTTAAAGGGTGTAGCATCCAAGTACTCATCTGAAAGAAAAATACAGCCACTGAATAAGCCAAAGTGGTTGTCCAGAAAATAGAGAATAGCGTCCAACCTTTTTTGACTTCTTTGACCATTGCCGCGGTTGCCGCGACACAAGGGACATATAATAAAATAAATAATAAATATGCAAATGCTGCATTCGGGCTACCAAAACGCTTCAGCATTTCTTGGTGCGCTATATTATCTAACACTTCGGTAGGTGCTTGGGCAGAAATTGGATTACTAAAAGCCCCTCTTAAGGTTAATAAGTTTTCTGGGATTGTATACAAAGCGGATTTCATTCCTGCTATATAATCCAAATCTGCATATTTTTTATCAGCTTGTTGTTCTTGAGGTTGGGTGTATAAAGTATTTAAAGAACCAATAACCACTTCTTTTGCTAAAATACCCGTAAACAAACCAACGGTTGCAGGCCAATTGTCTTCCGTTAAACCCATGGGGTAAAATATTGGCGTGACTTGCTGGCTAACAGCCGCCAATACGCTTTTTTCTGTGGCGGTTTTAGTATCTGTTATATAAACACTATTCATCACCGTAATGACGATACAAACCGGTATAATTAATTTAGTCGCATTCCATAAGAACTTATTTAGCCTGTGCATACTAGAACGTACTAAACTACGAAAAGGCGGTAAAGTATAAACCGGCAGTTCCATAATCAAAGGCGATATCGGACCATTCAACAATGTTTTTTTCAAAAGCAAGCCAGTCAAAACTGCCATGATAATACCGACCAAATACAAAGCAAACACAACGTTATGCCCATCCTTGGGGAAAAATATAGAAACAAAAACGGTAAAAATAGCTAACCTTGCGCCACAAGACATAAACGGACTCATCATCACCGTTAAAATACGATCGCGTTTGTGATCTAAGGTGCGCGCCCCCAATATCGCGGGTACATTACAACCAAAGCCCACAATCATGGGCACAAAAGATTTTCCAGGCAAGCCTAAAAGCAACATCAAGCGATCCATCACAATGGCCGCACGCGCCATATAACCGCTTGCCTCTAAAAAAGAAAGTGCAAAAAACATAGCCCCTATAACCGGAACAAACGTTAGCACGGTACTTAATCCCGTACCCACACCTTGGAAAATACCAATAGCCCAACTGGGAAAATGATAAAATGCTAGCAGCTCACCAACCCCATCCACCAAAAATAAAGTCGTTAGCTGTTCAATACAATCTTGGAAAGCACCGCCCATATTCATCGCAAAAAAGAATAGGCTGTACATAACCGCCAAAAAACACGGTATCCCTAACCACTTATGGCACAAAACTTTATCGATCGATTGAGTCAAGCGTTTGGGATTTACAGTGCCTAATTGAGCTAGTCTAGAGATAGGGCTCAGCACATTCGCAATCATGCGCTCTATGAGAGCGTATCTCGCACTGGCGATATGTATATCAAGCTCTGAGTCATTACCTTCTGTGTTCTCTAATATTAATGATATTTTATTTTGTAATATTGCTGTAAAACTATTGGGTAAAGGCTCCCCTTCCATCCAACGAATTACGTGACATCTAGAAAACTCTCCCCTTAAGTCTAAATCGCTGATTGATTGAATTTTAGATTCTAGCTTTTCGGAGTATTCTAGGTGAAAAGAAGGTGGCGCCAATTTTTTGAATAAGAGATCTCTTAGTTCATCTAATCCTAACTTAGTTCTAGCAGAAACTTGCACAACTGGACATTTTAGCCATTTTTGTAAACGAAATGGACTGATTTGAATATTTTGTTTTTTGGCAAGATCAGAACGCGTTAGCACGATGACCATAGGCAGACCAAGCTCTAAACATTGCAACGTGAGGTATAAATTGCGTTCTAGATACGCCGCATCAACGACATTTATGATGACATCACATTTTTTATCATCTAAAAATTGTCGGGTGATTCGCTCATCTTCCTGATCGTCATTAGAGACTTGCGTTAAGGTGTAAATACCCGGTAAATCAATCAACTGCACTTTTTGTGCATCAAGACTGCACTCTGCCGCCACACTATCAACTGTCACACCACAAAAATTGCCGGTTTTTTGCCTAGCGCCGGTTAGTGCATTATATAATGTTGTTTTTCCACTATTGGGATTACCTACAAACGCAATGGTCTGCAGAAAACGGTTTGTCTCCGCATCGCTCATTCAAGCCCTCTACTGCAATTTGTTGGCATTCACTTGGCCTCAAGCTCAATTGATAGCCTCTAATTTCTAGCTGTATAGGCCCACCTAAAGGCGCTTTACTCAGCACTTTAATAACCACGCCAGGGGTTAACCCCATAGCCAATAATCGATGTCTATATGACTTTGCATCCTTTGCAAAGTTAACTAGTTTAACTTTCTGCCCTATGGCCACACCCAAAAGCGTTAACATACGATTGGTTTCCAACTTACTCATATCTTTCTTTATATGGGTATATAGTAATGATAATTATTCTCATTTACAATTATTTTTATGATCTCGTCTCAATTAAGACATTTTATCAGGAATGAGCAGTTGGGCGAAGCTTAGTATAAAACCGAGAAACTTAGTCGTAGAACTTAATGATGGCAGCCCTCTTAAAAGCTATGGCAAAGTATCCACACAAACAATCTCACAGCTTTGTGATTCATCATCGTATTGAATAATGGCTTTTCTGGTTTCTAGCTGGTTTTTGGCTTGAGACACCAAGTCAGCTAACGTAAACTCTTGCTCACCATAATTAGTCCCTTCTCTTGTTACAAACTCTTCTAAAAATCTTGTCAAAGTCTCTTCGGGGATTTTTTGGTATGGGATGTCGATGAGCATGGTTTTTCCATTATTGAAAAATTGAATCTTAAGTATATTTTAACCTAATCCTCAGAATTATGGCAAAGCACTGTTCGGTAAATATTTCATTTCAAGATACGAAAGCAAGAATGATAACTCGCGTTCTGTCATGCCAGCGAAGGCTGGCATGACAACTCATTTAAGCTAAGCTGCCTGCCCAGTAGTGAAAAAAACCTTGCATGGCTATATCATAATCTTCTTTCTTTTTGCTGTGCCTACTCTACAAGTTAATCAAATCATAGTAGCTGCTATTGAACACCTCTTGCCCGGGTTAGTATAGTCACTTCACTTCGCAATTAAAGTACCAGGTATGGTTATTTGGGAGATAATAAGAAATCACAAAAATAATCTAACATTTTTATTTCGGGCACGATATCTTCAATCCATAAAAACTGCCCTTGTTCATTGACCTCAAGAAAATAATATTCCCCTTCTAGGGTCACAATAAAATCTAAACAGCCAAATACTAACCCTAATTTTTTCATGAGCATTCGACATTTTTCTTCTATCTCGATTGGTAATGATACCAGTTCAATATCAAGCTCATTTGTTGGAATACTGCGCCAGTCATCCAACCCTTTTGGATGACTCTGAGATAATAACTTAACAGCAATTATTCTTCCGCCAAAATATGTAACTCTTACCTCATGTTTTTTACAAATTTTCGTTTGAAATATACCCGGCATATTTTGCAAAACAGAATTTTTTGGCAAGTCTTCTATGCCAATAGATTTTGTATAACATAAACGTAAGTCTCTACTGCCATACCAAACATGAGGATAGAGCGTTTTATATATTACGCCTTTCTTATGATGGGTGATTATAAATAACTTGATGTCCTCTGGATTATTAGAAAAAATAGTTTCAGGGATTTGAAACCCCACATCCAAGGCAGATTTCAACTGCCACATTTTAGAATTTGCAGCCATTGCATTGTAATAATTATTCACCCAACAAGCATTAGGGGCAATCACTGACCACAACGATTTATAAAAAGATAAGTTCTCATTTTTGACATTGCTAACATCATCGATATGCACATTTTCTGAAATTATGGGGGCTTTAGGACGACGGAGCCACACCGTATCAAATTTTATATTATGCCACTCACACAATTTATCTTTTACAGACCAAACCAAATTGTCGTCCGTAAAACTAAACGTTTGCAATTGCTCTACAGGAAAAGATTGGGGCTGCCAAAAATAGCTTTTATGCCCCCTATCAGACAGCGCCTGATGAACGCATTCTGCATGCCCATCATCAGGCTTCGAAACAATTAAAACATGCTGAGACATTAGCTCATCAGCTTATAGATCATAATTAACATCTGCTTCCGCATCAGCTCCACCATGTTGAGAAAAAGTGGCTCTCGCTGTCGCGTTAGACGAACCTTTTTTCATCCCGCCGCCTGAAATTTTCTTAAGATCGGATTCTGTAAAATGCTCTGATAATTGATAAGACAAGATACGATCTCTAGCTGGGTCATTTGGCTTTGTTTTTTTCATATAAACATCCTAATAATATGAAATAAATGATAAATTTCCAAAGAATTCTATACTACTAAACCCTTGTCTGCAATAAGGGTATTGTCATATAATGCAACCTAATCAATTTGCTCGTAATTATCAGAATGAAATTATTTTTTTTATTGTTTTTTTTGGCATATTCTCATACTACCTTTTCCGAAACAAACCATAACAAGCTAGATAGCATTCACAAAGACACTGCTATATTTAACGCAAAATTAACACTTTGTTCAAATTTAGAGGATGTATCATGTGTAAAATATCAACTAAAACAAATGCATGACGTAGACCAATATCTTAGGACAAATATTATCCAATCTTCCGAGTTAGACTTGTGGCCCTTAATTACCCGCCAAGATGCTATCAATACAACCATACTTAAAAAAATACTTGCAAAACATTTTTGGCCTAAAATAAGCGTTTTTGGCCAAAAATGTGATTCCTATGCATGGCTTATTGCTCAACATGCGGATCATGATATCTTGTTCCAGCATCAAGTATTATTTGTATTAAACCAAATGACAAAAACAAATGAAACAAAACCCTCACATTACGCCTATATGTATGATCGTATTGCAGTAAAATATAGCGCATTTGGTATCAAGCAACGATATGGTACGCAAGCAAGAAAAGATAATAACAATCAATTTATTATTTTAAATTTTGAAGGCACAGAGGACGAGGTAAATAAACAACGCCTAGCATTGGGATTACCCACCCTAAATGAATATCGTCAAGATTTAAATCACTTTTACAGCAAGACAAGTTAACTATTTGAGACCGAGATTACATTTTATGGATCTGTCATGCCAGCGAAGGCTGGCATCCAAGACTTTAGATGTACTAGATGCCAGCCTTCGCTGGCATGACAAATCATTTAAGCTATACATTTCTAAGCTGCCTGTGCGGCAGTAAATGATATATATATATATATATATATACCCGTGGCATTATGTGGCAAAAATAGTAATCACCAGGAAATATACCTATAGTATTTTGAGACTAGGTTATCACGCCTCAATATTCATAGACCTTGCAACATCGTCAGAATGCTCTAACTACGTTTGAATTCATTAATCAAGGTCAAAGATATTTTGTCTTTGATGGCTTTTCTAACAAATCAGATACTTTCAAGTTATTTGCATATTCATATGAAATGAAACTTCTATCCTGTGTTTTAATATAAGCTTCTTCTTCATGTGATACATCGCTAATTTTTTTGCATGTGACATTATTAAATAGATCTTTAACCTTTGTTAAAATATGCACCTCAGATTCAGAGAAGCAAGAAAGATCAGGTCCTTTTTTTGACTTTAATCTTTCACCACTAGAATCGTCTGGAAAAACTATTTCCTCTATCTCAAGCATATCATTCTCAATGAGATAAATTTGGTATCTTTCGTAATTACTTGGAACTGGTCCGTATTGCATTTTTACATATTGAAGTCCAGTAATTGAAGTTTCATGGTTAGCATAATGTGCAAAGTCAGCATAAAATAATAGTTTGTTAAGCTTTGTTTTAAACTGTCCCTCTGGATAGCAGAAAAAACCAATCATAGTAATTACTTTATAGATATCTAATTTTTGGCAACCACTAAATATATTTTTATCGTAATACCCAAAAATACCTTGATTCGTTTCTATAAAATAGTTTTCTAATTTCATCATCTTTATTAGATTTTCTACTACCGCTTTCTTCTTCTCAGGAGTCAGTGCATCTTGTTTTTTTCTTATCAAATCCAGCATATTACTTGGGTTCTGGATTAAACGAAGTAGAGTATCATGCCCTTTGTCTTGTAATTTCCCTTTTTCATAACGACTTATTGTAACCTCTCCCCAAGATAATAATTCGCACAGCTCCTTTTGCGTTAAATTAAATTTATGTCTAAGCTCACGTATCTCTTCAGGTTGAAGCATATTATTCTGACTACGATATTCACGATATGCCAAATCCAGTACATCGTCTTCAGATCTAGGATCATCAAAGTCTTGATTGCATTTGAGGCAATGAAAATATGTAGAGGGAACAGAAATACTTTCGCCTCTAACCTTAACAGTTTCATTCCCTACAATTTGTTCAAGCTCAGTTTGTTGAACACAGTAAGGACAAATATCTTTTATCGTCATAATATTTACCTTATTTCTTTGAGCCAGACTTCATTGGGTACTTGATAGGAAACTCAGCTTTGTGAAAAGAAATGCATTTTGCAATTTCAATATCACCAACTTTTCCAATGGTCAACTTTATATACACTTCAACACCATTTATATTATCGCCAAAGACATATATCTCCTGTGATGGATGTTTATAGTCCTGCTCAGGCCCTTTAGAATAATTGACGATGCTAAGAGTTGAAATAATATCTCTAACATTCGATTTGGTTAACTCTAAATCCGTAATAGTCTGATTATTTACAGGTCTTGGAATAATATTCAAACCTTTTCGGCTCATTATTTCCCAGAACCTATTAAGAAATAGCTCGCTTCCGTGACTCACTTCATTGCCCAGATTATTTTAGTTATTAATATAATTATAGCTTATTTGATAATTTTGTCAACATTAATTTATCAATTGATAAGTTTTAGTGATAATACACATTTCCTTATACTTCCATTCTAGGCTTAGCGGCAGTGAACCCATCTGATGCCGATAATCCAGCAGTTCCAGTCTTCTAAGCTGCCTGCGCGGCAGTGAACTGTGGTGGGCAGTTAAAACCTGCGATTCCTAACTTCTAAGCCGCCGCCTGCACGGCGGTGAACGACAATGGCTAACGGCGAAGGTAATGCTAAGACTTCTAAGCCGCCTGTGCGGCGGTGAACAAAATATAATCAACTATTTTACTCTTTACAATCTTTCTAAGCCGCCTGTGCGGCGGTGAACGCCTGGTCAAACCTTCGCTCAAACTCTTTCCTTTTCTAAGCCGCCTGTGCGGCGGTGAACAAACTCGCTAACAACACGTTCAAAGCCAGCTTTTTCTAAGCCGCCTGTGCGGCGGTGAACGACCTCGTAATCCATGAAGCATTTACAGACATTTTCTAAGCCGCCTGTGCGGCGGTGAACACTTGGGCTTCCGTTGCTATAGCCACCCAGATTTTCTAAGCCGCCTGTGCGGCGGTGAACTTGAGCTAGTGTACGGAACAACTCAATTTACATTTCTAAGCCGCCTGTGCGGCGGTGAACAACTAAAGCTGCTGTTATTAATAAAGTTGAAACTTCTAAGCCGCCTGTACGGCGGTGAACATGTCGCTCGTTATATTACTAAGAAGGTCAATCTTCTAAGCCGCCTGCACGGCGGTGAACATTGCAACCTGCTGGCAATCATTGCATCGTTTCTTCTAAGCCGCCTGAACGATAACCACCACCGCCCCTACCTCCCTTCTTCTAAGCCGCCTGCACGGCGGTGAACTAAAACCCCATCTGAAACGGACACGCTAAGATCTTCTAAGCCGCCTGCACGGCGGTGAACACCCCGCCATGCTCGGGTGGTGTCGCATAATACTTCTAAGCCGCCTGCACGGCGGTGAACGCGCAACCAGCGAGCCAGAGATATCCCCGGACCTTCTAAGCCGCCTGCACGGCGGTGAACAAATGCACATTATGGACTGTATTGCGTCCCTTCTTCTAAGCCGCCTGCCAGGGCGATTGCACTGGTAATCCAGGGACGATGTCAGCTATTGCTTACAAATTCTAGTTTTTATACCGCTGGTTAAAACGTCAAATAAATATGTTTCATCCCAGCTGGCAACCTTGCGTTTACATTTGATGCCTCGCTTTACTTGTTTATGTTCTTTAAGATAAGCCATGGTGATTCGTCGCAATAGAGCAATATTTTCAGCTT